>JAAWNJ010000103.1 GCA_022798895.1 Clostridia bacterium
TAAAATCGAAGAAAAGAACAGAAATCATACTGCAGCACATTGAAACAATCCTGGATGGATACATTTTACAAGCAAACAAAAGAGATGACATAGAATTGAAAAGAAGAGCTAATGTGATTGATAAACTATTTAGAAAAGGAAAGAAAATGGACCAAATTGCAAAGGAAGAACATACTAGTATAAGCACTATAAAAAGAGATAGAAATAGGGCTACGAACGAAATTGCAGTTTTGATGTTTCGGCATAGATCGGCATAAATTTTATGTAAATAATGAGCGAAAGATGAACTTGACATGAACTTGTCAATGTTTTATAATTGTAATATCAAAAATTATATTTATTCAAAGGTCATCCCTAAAGCCCTAAAAGAAACCCCTAAAAAGAGAACTTACATTTATTTAATGTGGGTTCTTTTTTTGTTACTAAAGAAGGTGTTATATTGAATAACGAAAGATGTATGAGAAAAAAATGCAAAGGATGCAAGTATGAAAAAGAATGTTTTAAGGAGTATGTAGATGAATATTCAAAAAATACCAGTACAAAAGCTGAAACCAGCCAAATACAATCCGAGAAAAGAACTAACAGAAGAGGATAAAGAGTACCAAAAAATAAAGAATAGTATTATAGAATTTGGAAATGTTACACCAATCGTAATTAATTCTAACATGACTGTAATAAGTGGACACCAAAGATTAAAAGTTCTAAAAGATTTAAGACACAAAGAAGTAGAATGTATAATTGTTAATTTGGATGAGAATAAAGAGAAATTATTAAATATAGCACTCAATAAGATATCTGGAGAGTGGGACTATCAAAAACTAGAAACTATATTTAATGAATTAGGAAATGATAATATTGATTTATCGATTACTGGCTTTGAAGAAGAAGAAATAAATAAACTCATCAGAGAAACAGAAGAAACTATGAATAATAATGCCGAGATAAATTTGAGTGATTTTGATGATAAAAAGTTCCAATGTAAATGTCCTAAATGTGGTTTTGTTTTTGATATGAGCAATAACAGGAAGTGAAAATAATGAAAGAATACGAATGGTCACTAAAAGATTTAAATAATATACAAAAGAATAAATATAAAGTTTTTTCTTGCTTTTCCTGTGGAGGTGGCTCTACCATGGGATATAAATTAGCAGGATATAATGTTATTGGAAACTGTGAGATTGACAAAAAAATAAATGAAATTTATTTAAAAAATCATAAGCCACAGTATAATTATTGTATGGGAATCCAAGAAATGAATAAATTAACAGAATTTCCAGCAGAATTATATGACTTAGATATACTAGATGGAAGTCCACCGTGTAGTACATTTTCAATAGCAGGAGAAAGAGAAAAAAATTGGGGTAAGAATAAAAAGTTTAGAGAAGGTCAAACAAGTCAAATATTAGATGACTTGTTTTTTGAATTTATAGATTTAGCAAAGATATTAAAGCCAAAGATAATTGTTGCAGAAAATGTAAAAGGATTAATACAGGGAAATGCAAAAGGATATATTAATTTGATAATAAAAAAGTTGGAAGAAGCGGGATATAGAACACAAATATTTTTATTAAATGCAGCAACAATGGGAGTGCCACAACGAAGGGAAAGAGTGTTCATTATTTCAAGTAGAGAAAATTTAAATCTTCCAAAAATTGAATTAGAATTTAATGAACGACCTATAAAGTATTATGAAATTAAAGATAGCAATTATAAAGTATTAAACAAAGACTCATTAACATATCAAAGATGGAAAAAGAGAATTGCAAGAGATGTAAAATTGAGTGATACCATAAAAAGAACTGAAAATGGAAAACTAAGCTCCTATAATACGTCATACTTAAAAGATGAACGAACTCCAGTAACAATAACTGCAGGTGGATGCCCTCCATTAAGGTTTGACGTGCCAGGATATGCAAGTGATAAAGACTTAATCACAATACAAACATTTCCACAAGACTTTGATTTTATGGGAATGAATGTTCAGTATGTATGTGGAATGAGTGTACCTCCTATTATGATGAAAAAAATTGCAAATCAAATAAAAATACAGTTGTTAGACAAATTATAAAGAAAGGAGATTAAATGAATATACAAAAAATTAAAATTGATAAATTGATTCCAGCAACATATAACCCAAGAAAAGATTTAACAAAAGATGATCTGGAATACCAAAAGATAAAAAGAAGTGTAGAAGAGTTTGGATATGTAGCACCAGTAATTGTTAATTCAGATATGACTGTGATTCGGCGGACATCAAAGATTAAAAGTATTACAGGAGCTAGGCTATAATGAGATAGAATGTAATGTTGTAGACCTGGATAAAACAAAAGAAAAAGCACTAAATATAGCACTTAATAAAATCAGCGGAGACTGGGATAATTCTAAATTAGAAGAATTGTTAGCAGAATTAAAAGAAACAGACATTGATATGGACATAACTGGGTTTTCATTTGATGAAGTAGATGAGATGCTAAAAGATATAGAAGGTTCAAAGGAAGATGAATTTGATGTAGACCAAGCTTTAAATGAAATAGAAGAACCAACAACACAACTAGGAGATATTTGGTTACTAGGTAAGCATCGATTATTATGTGGAGATAGTACGCAAAAAGAATCTGTTATGCGTCTTATGAATGGACAAGGCGCAGATATGCTTCTTACAGACCCACCATATAACGTTAACTATGAAGGAGGTTCTGGTTTAACAATTCAAAATGACAATATGAGTGAAACAGCATTCTATAACTTTTTATTAGACTCATTCAAGAATATGTATGAAGTAGCAAAATGTGGCTGTCCTATTTATGTATTCCATGCAGATACAGAGGGATTAAATTTTAGAAATGCTTTCAAGACAGCTGAGTTTAAATTGGCTCAATGTTTAATTTGGGTAAAAAATACATTTGTAATGGGAAGGCAAGACTATCAATGGAGACATGAACCTGTACTGTATGGTTGGAAAGAAGGAACAGCACATTATTTTATAGATGATAGAAGTCAAAGTACAGTATTAGAATTTGATAAACCTACAAAAAGTTTAGAACATCCAACAATGAAGCCAATTGATTTATTAGTGTATTTAATAAAAAATTCTAGTAAAGAAAATAACTTAATAGTAGATTTATTTGGAGGAAGCGGATCAAGTTTAATTGCTGCAGAACAAACCAATAGAATATGTTATACGATGGAATTAGATCCAAAGTATTGTGATGTTATTATAAAACGATGGGAAAATCTAACAGGGCAAAAGGCCATATTAGAGGAATAACGGAGGTGGGTGAGATGCGTTGACAGATGAAGAAATTAACAAAATAAAAAAGGATTACAAAAAAGGTTTTAAATATAACGAAATAGAAAGCAAATATAATATTACCCACTCAAAGCTGAATTCGTTAATTAGAAAATATAAATGGAAAAGAAAAAGCAATAGAAGTAAAGTACAGAAGGGAAACCAAAATGCAAAGGGAAACAAAGGTGGAACAGGTGCAAAAGAAGGAAATCAAAATGCATTTAAAACAGGAGAATATCAGACTATATTTAAAGATGCATTAAATGAAGAAGAGCAGAAAATTTATGATAGCTACACAATTGAAGATAAAAAAGAGGTTTTATTGGAAGAACTTAAAATATTGACTATTCGTGAATATCGAATGTCAAAGACAATAAATAAATTGAAAAATAGCAAAGAAATGGTGATAAGTAGTATTTCAAAGACTAATCACCAGAGCACAAAGTTTAATAACGAAAACTATGTCACAACAATAACTCATGCAGATAACACAACAGATAAAATTCAGAAAATAGAAGAGGCACTAACAAGAGTGCAAGAGGCAAAAAGGAGATGCATAGATAGCTTACACAAAATTGAAAATGATAATAGAAAACTTGAATTAGAATTGATTAGATTAGAAGTTGAAGCGACTAAAGAAGATAACTCAAATGTAGAAGATTTGCAAGATGATAGTTTTATAAAAGCATTAAATGACTCGGCAGAAGAGGTATGGAATGATTACACTGACGAATGATAGTAAAAAGTTTGATGAAAGAATTTCTAATCTAAGAAAAAAAGTGATGGAAAATGCCATCACGATGAAGAAGAAAATTAAGAATGGTACTTTATTCAAGTTCAAGCCATTTAGTTTAAAGCAAAAGAAAATATTAACATGGTGGACAGATAATAGTCCAGTTAAGAATAAAAATGGAATTATTGCTGATGGTAGTATTAGAGCAGGAAAAACTCTATGTATGTCATTATCGTTTGCTCTATGGGCTATGGCCAGTTTTAATGGTCAGAATTTTATACTTGCTGGAAAAACTGTAGGAGCATTCAGGAGGAATGTTCTTTTTTGGTTGAAGTTGATGTTGAGAGCACAAGGATATAAAATCAAAGACAGACGAGCTGACAATATGTGCGAAATATCAAAGCGGAGAAATAATCAACTATTTCTATATATTTGGTGGTAAAGATGAAAGGTCACAGGATTTAGTACAAGGTATTACAGCAGCAGGTGTATTTTTAGATGAAGTAGCATTAATGCCACAGTCATTTGTAAATCAAGCATTGGCTCGTTGCTCTGTAAAAGGGTCAAAATATTGGTTTAACTGTAACCCTGAGGGACCAAATCACTGGTTTAAGCTTGAATGGATAGATAAGGCCATAGAAAAGAACATTTTGCATTTGCATTTTACGATGGATGATAATCCAAGTTTAGATGAAGCAACTAAGGAAAGATATCGTAAAATGTTTGTTGGTGTGTTCTTCCAGAGATTTATATTGGGACTTTGGGTATTAGCAGAAGGTATTATATATCCTAATTTTGATGAATCAAAACATTGTGTTGAAACAAAAGACATTCCACACAAATTTGATTATTTTTATGTAACATCTGATTATGGAATTACGAATCCACAGGTGTTTTTATTATGTGGAAT
>JAAWNJ010000010.1 GCA_022798895.1 Clostridia bacterium
AGAGAGAGAGAGAGAGAGAGAGAGAGAGAGCTATAGTTTAAGCCAACGAAACAAGAGGAATACAGCAGGTATAACACTTGTGGCATTAGTTGTAACAATAGTAGTTCTATTAATTTTAGCAGGAATCACGCTTACCTATGTATTAGGAGATAATAGTATATTTAAACAAGCATCAGATGCTAAAATACAGACAGAGTTAGGGAAAATAGAAGAAAGAGCACAAACAATTTATTCAGAAAAATTAATGGAAAATGCAAGTAGTACTTTAAGTACAAAAGTAGAAACAAGTGAGGTAATAGAGCAATTAAGAAATGAAGGATATACAATAGAACAAAGACCAGTAGCAGAAGGAGATATTACTGGGATTAGTTTAGATAAAGAAAGTATAACAATGGGGAAAAACAAGACAGCAGAAATTAAAGTAACATACGAAGGAGTAGAAGATCCAGTTGTATATTATGTAGAAGTACAAGGAAAATATTATCAAATGCATAGTAATAAAGGATTTATAACAATAGATAGAGAACCTTCTAATTTAACTAAAGAAGATTTTGAAACAGGAGAAGGAACAGAGGAAGATACAGCTACATTAATAGTAAGTAGTAGCGAACCAAAAATTGCAACAGCAAATTTAAAAGAGGAAAGTAACAATACAATAGAAGTAATATCAACAGATGTAGAAGGGGATACAATTGTAACAGCAACATATGGAAGGCATGAGGCAATATGTACAGTAAAAGTAGTAGAGCCAGTCTTAGCAACAGAAATTAGTTTAAATGCAAAATTTGGAGTTGTTACAGGCGGAGATTCTTGGACAAATAATTTTCAGTTAGTAGCAAATTTAAAACCTGATAATGTAACAGAAAAAGAAGTAACATGGAAAAGTAGTAATCCAGAAATAGCGACAGTAGATAGTAATGGTTTAGTAAAAGCAACTTCAAATGGAAAAGGCGGAGATGTAAAAATAACAGCAACTACAAAAGACGACAGCAATTTATCAGCAGAAAGTAATATAAGGGTAGAAATGTTTGGAGCAATTAATACCGCCAATACAGATTATATAGATAACAGTTCACAAGAGACTTATAAAACAGTAACAATACCAAAAGATTATGCAGTAGGAACCAGTGATAACATCAACAAAATAGACGGAGGACTAGTTATTCAAGATAACACTGGAAATCAATTTGTATGGGTACCAGTAGATGATGTAGCATTTAGTAAAATGATAGATGAAACAAATCATAGAGGAAAACTATATATCTTTTCAGTATCAGGTACATCAGAGATACCATATTCTACAACAGAAAATAGAGAACCAGATACTATACATTATGATAATGAACCTAGTTATTTTACAAATGCAGGAATAACAGGAATAGCAAATGCAGCAACATTTAAAACAAGATTACAAAATGAATTTAACAGTATGGAAACTAGTGTTAAGAAATATCATGGATTTTTTATAGGAAGATATGAGACAGGAAATTTGGTGGCAGACACAACTAATGTGCCAGTAGTCCAAAGAGGAAATATAAAAGTAAATAATGTTAATTGGTATTATATGTATGCACAAGGACAAAGAATAGCAAAAAACAGTAATGTAAGTAGTAGTATGATATGGGGATGCCAGTGGGATAGAGCATTAGACTGGATAGTAGCGAGAAATGGTGGAAATTATTCATTGGTGATGGATTCAACAGAGTGGGGAAATTATAATGATGCAACATTTGAATATTTAGATACAGATGGAACAACAAAAATGAAAAATACAGCAAGGATAATTCCAACAGGAAGTACTGAGAGAAATAAGAAAAATAATATTTATGATATGGCTGGGAATGTATGGGATTGGACCTCAGAGGCTCATGGGATAGCTCGTGTATCTCATCGGAGGTTTGTACTGCTATCCTGGTTCGGATTATCCAGCAACTAGGAGTTACGGATGCTATCCGATCGGGTACGCTCCTGATGCTCCTAGAGGTAGCCTTAGTTCTCATCGGAACCAGACTAATGCTTTATGTAAATTGAAACTGCGTATAAGAGTGAATATAAGTTGAGTTAGTTGTGTAAAACAAAGTGAGTTAAGGAGTTATAGATTCTAATAAAATAAAAAGGCATTTAGAAAAAATGAATTTCTAAGTGTCTTTTTTCTTTTCTGTAATAACTCCTAATTTATCCTCATAAAATAGAACAAAAACAAATAGAGAGGATGAGTTTATGAAAAAAATAATCCAAGACAATATAAAAATAGTTACAGCATTAGCTGTTACAGTAGGTCTACTTCTTTTTACCTTTATCGTTGCACAAACAAATCAGCAAAAAGAAACTGTTGCTACAAGTGGTACATCTACTTTAAGTAACAAAAAAATAGGGTGGGGTATTAAAAGAGAAGACAACCACAAACAACCTGATGTAGGAAGTCTTAATAAAAGAATTATTGAACAATATGATGGAATTTGTATGGGAAATCCAGAAATGCCATATGTGTATTTGACTTTTGATAATGGCTATGAAGCTGGATACACTGAGAAAATACTAGCAGTATTAAAAGAAAATCAAGTTCCAGCAGCTTTTTTCATTACAGGTCACTATGTGAACTCACAACCAGAATTAGTTAAGAAAATGATAGAGGAAGGTCATACAGTTGGAAACCATTTTTAAGATATAGTGATGACCTCAAAAATAAAATTGATAAAAGCTAGGTAAATAAACTGTTTGCAAGATTTATATAAATGAATTGAAATAATCAATTCGTTTATTTTTTTGCTTAAAATTAGAAAGTAATTAAAGAGGACTACAAAAATACTCTTGAAAACTCACAGAATAAGTTTTGAGAAACTTTGAATCAGTATTCGACAAATTATTCGTATAGATAAAAAATTGAAATAAAACAAAAAATAAGGAGGGAAAGAAAATGCAAGAAAAGGATTCAATACAAATATTAGAAGAAATGACAACAGGAATGCTTTGTAGTATAGAACTACCAATAACTAATTCAATGAAAAGTGATGTTATATCAATTTATTTAGGAAAAGATAAAGACGGAAGATATAACTTTTTTGATGGGGGAGGAGCTATTGGAACTTTTAAAATGCCAAAGGAATTTATTATAAAACGAGATATAAAAATAGCAAAGATAAATAATGAAGAACAGACAAAAGGGTTATATACAGCACTAAAAAAGCAGGAAATTAAGGACAAGTATAAATTAAGAGATAGTAGATAAACGAGTTGTAGAAATACAATTCGTTTTTTTCACATAACAGCGAAGTAACATAGTCATTATTTTTTTAATGACTAAATTTTAAGGAAAGGAGGAACTAAAAATGTCAAAGACAAAAGTAATTGCCATTGCTAACCAAAAAGGTGGAGTAGGTAAAACAACAACAGCACTTAATTTACGGAGTAGGTTTAGCAAAAAACGGAAAACGAGTATTGTTAATAGACGCAGATCCACAACGGAGATTTGACAACTTGTTTAGGTTATAGAAACCCAGACGAACTTGATAAAACAATAGGAACTGTGCTTGATAAAGTAATAAAAGACATTCCATTAGAAGAAAACGAAGCAATATTACATCATAGCGAGGGAGTAGATTTAGTCCCATCTAATATTGATTTAGAGGCGATAGAAGTAGGGCTTGTTAATAATATGAGTAGGGAGTATATGCTAAAAGGTTATATTGATGAAGTAAAAAACAAATATGACTATGTCATTATAGATTGTAGACCTAGTTTAAGTATGATTACTCTTAATGCACTTGCTTGTAGTGATAGTGTAATAATACCAGTGCAAGCCCATTATCTATCAGCAAAAGGAATGACGCAACTTATTCAAACAATAAATAAGGTGCGAAAAAGAATAAACCCTAGTCTAAAAATTGATGGTGTTTTAATTACTCTTGCAGATATGCAAACAAAAGTAGGAAAAACAACATTCCAAACACTTCAAAATAGTTATGGTAGCAAAATCAAAATCTATGACACGATTATTCCACAGGGAGTAAAAGCAGTTGAGGGAACAATGGCAGGGAAGAGTTTATTTGCTTATGATAAGAACAGTAAGCCAGCTATTGCCTATGATAATTTTTGCAAGGAGGTATTGAAAATTGAAAAGCAAAGAACTAGAAATGAAGTTGCCTACACTAGATGACATTTTTGAGCCTGTGCAACGGAAAAGACATTTTGAACATTGAGAAAGCAATTCCAATACCACTAGAAAAATTATTCGACTTTCCAAATCACCCATTTCAAGTAAATGATGATAAGGAAATGGAAAATATGGTAGAAACCGTAAAAACAGGTGGAATAATAATGCCATTAGTAGTAAGGCAAAGAGATGACGGAAATTATGAAATTATTTCTGGACACAGAAGAAAAAGAGCAAGTCAGCTTGCTAATCTAAAAGAAGTGCCTTGTATTATTCGTGATTTAAGTGATGACGAGGCAACAATAATAATGGTGGACAGCAATATGCAAAGAACGAAGATATTGCCAAGCGAAAAAGCAAAGGCATATAAAATGAAGTTAGAGGCAGAAAAACATCAGGGACAAAGAAAGGATTTAACTTCTGACCAAATCGGACAGAAGTTGCCGAATAAAACAACAAGAGAAAAAGTAGCAGAAGAACTTGGAGAAAGTGCAACAAATATTCAAAGATATATTCGACTAACTGAACTAATACCAGAATTATTGAAATTAGTTGATGAAGAAAGAATAGCATTTAGTCCGGCTGTTGACTTGTCATATCTAACAGAAGATGAACAATATGTAATACTTAATATTTATGATTATGATGAGAAAACACCGAATGTATCACAAGCTAAACACTTAAAAATGTTAAGTCAAGAGGGAAAATTGACAGCAGATAAAATTGAAGAAATAATGGGAGAACAAAAACCAAATCAAGTAGAAAAATTTAAACTAAACAAAGAAAGAATACAAAAAATACTCCCTAAAAGTATTCAAACAGAAAAGCAAGCAGAAGACTTTATTGTGAAATGTATTGAAGAACACAACGAGAGGGAGGAAAAAAAGAGAAGTTATGAACGCTAGGATTATGCCCAAAAATCGTGGGAGTATTTTTTATAAAATTCCCCCTTACAAACCCCTTTTAATACTAGCTATTTACTAACTGAAAAGAATATATTTATAAATATACAAATTAGCGAAAAAATCAAAAATTACACCTTTGTTTTACTCCCACAAACCTACTAAAATAAAGGCAAAGGGAGGAATGAAGTATGAAAAAAATTATTTTAATTATATTTATGGCAATGATTTCAAGTTTTAGTTATTATGGAGCAGTAAATGAAAAAGGAGAGAAAGTAGTCGATTTCACAAATTCATCACAACAAGAAAATATTGTAACTAATCAAACAATAGAAGAAACACAAGAAAATATAGTAGAGCAAGTAGAAAATACAATAGCACAAGCAGAAATAATAAAAGATGAAGAAAACAAAATACAGGAAACACCAAAAGAGCCAACAACACCTGTTGTAGAAAAATCAAACAAAAGTAATAATACAAATAAAAATAAAGAAACAAAACAAACACAGGTAACACAACAAAAGCAAGATTCACAAGTAAAAGTACAAAAAGACACAAAAGTAAATAAGAGTAATACAATAGAAAAAAAGGAAGAAACAAAAACTAATACAAATCAAAATAAAAATACTAATAACACAAATAATGCTCCAAAATGTACTCACTCTAATAGCAACTGGTATAATTCAAAAACAGAGGCAGAGGCAATATATAATGCAGAAATAAAAAAATGGGGCGATAAATGGACAAATTATGAAATAGATAATGAAACCTATTATAAGAATTGTCCTAGTGGGTATGAGGTATTTAGTTGTCCATATTGCAATAAATGGACTATAAACTTATATCACTAAAAAATAAAAATTTTAAGACGGAACAGGCAAATAGCTTGTTCTTTTTTTAGTTAAAGGAGGAAATTTTAATGTTAAAAACAAAAAAGATAAATAAAATTTTAGCAGTTATACTTTTAGTGCTAACATTATTTAGCGTAGTACAACCAGTTTTTGCAGTTTCTGGAACAGGAACTTGGGCAGGAGGTCAATTTGCCTCTGGAATGAAAACAACAGATAATCAAAATACACAATATGGAGTTTTAATTAGAAGATTGATAAATACAGCAACAAATGAAAGAATGACTGTATTTTGTGCCGAACACGGCGTTGATTTTACAACAGGTACAGCATACAATGGAGAATACTATACACCAACTGACGCAACAATTAAGAGGGCTTGCAAAGTAGCATACTTTGGGTGGTATTCAAAACACGGAGATTATACAGTAGATGGAGGAATACTAGCCTCTGATATGATATGGGTAAAAGAAGCCTATGTATTCACACAGCAATATATATGGGAAACTTTGGGACAGTCTAATGCAACATTTATTGATTCGGCAGTACAAGGAAGATATGTAGCATTTAAAAACGAAGTAAATAGCAAAATAGATAATATGCAAAGAAAACCTAGTTTTTGTAATAGTACAATTACATTAGAGGCAGGAGAAACAACAACACTAACAGACACTAACGGAGTATTAGCAGATTATACAAGTATTGATAAAACAACAGAGGGAATAAGAATTACACACAACAAAGGCGAAAACACAATGAATATTACAGTTAATGAAGATTGCACAAGAGAAAATTATAGAATATCTGATGAAATGATGAAAAATTGGGGAATTATCAAAGAAGAAACAAGAGATAATGATACAACAATATATTTTTCATTTAGAGAGGGAGTTCAAAATCAACTTTATGCAATGCACTACAACGATCCAGTAACAATGAATTTAGATTTAAAAATAAATCTTTTAGGAAATTTAGAGCTAAACAAACTAAATACTAATGGAGATTTAGTTGAGGGAGCTGTTTTCAATGTTACAGGAGCAAATGGATTCAATAGAGATGTAGAAGTAACAAATGGAAAAATTACACTAGAGAAAATCAAAAAAGGCAGTTATCTAGTCAAAGAGAAGTCTAGTCCAGAGGGCTACTTATTAAACACAGAAACTTACAGAGTAGAAGTAAAACCTAACCAAACAGCAACACAAGCAATAGTTAATGACGAGCCAACAGGAGAAATAGAAATTACAAAAATTGATATTGATACAGGAAACCAAAATAGAGTTGATGGAACAAGTCATCACGGGGACGCAAGCATAAAAGGAGCTGAATATACTTTATATGCAAGTTCTGATATTTATAATAAAAAAGGTACAGTAAAGTATTTCTCCAAAGATGATGAAATAGCAAAATTTACTTTCAACGAGTATGGAGTAGCAAGTGTTAGAATTACAAATAATACTACACCTGCACAAATAAGTGTAAATGGAAGTAAATTGACAGGTCTTCCAATGGGCAATTTTTACTCAAAGGAAACAATCGTGCCAAATGGCTACACAAAGGACACAAACACTTATAATTATACACTTTCATACAAAGATAGCAATACAAGAGTTATTAAAACAAGTGGAATAGTAAAAAACAAAGTAGAACAAGCACCTTTTAAAGTTATCAAAATAACATCAAACAATAATGCAGTAGCACAAACAGTAGAGGGAGCAGAGTTCACAGCAATACTTTCAAAATATGTTACTTTCTATGGCAGTTTTGATGAGGCAAAGAAACATCTAAACGAATTTGCAAAAGATGAATATTCAATTTTTAAAACAGGAAGTAACGGACACGGAACTTCTAGTTTGTTGGCTTATGGCGAATATACAGTAAATGAAACCTATACGCCATCTCCAGAGATAGAAACAGTAGAACAATTCTATGTAACAATAGATAAAGATAGCAAAACACCAGTAAAAGAACTTGTTGCAAATGATTATCCTTTCGAGGCATATTTAAAACTTCAAAAACAAGATAAAAAGACAGGAAAATTTGTAACTTATTCAAATGCAACTTTTGAATTATATAGACAAAATGAAGACACAAAGAAATGGGAACAAGTTGAATGCAAAGTAGGAGATAAATATTATAAATCTTGGACAACCAACAGCGAGGGCGTGGCAAAAACAGAAACAAAGCTTGAGGCAGGAAATTACAAACTTTCTGAAGTGAAAATTCCGACAGGCTTCATACAACTAGACGGAGAGCTAACATTTAGAGTAGATAATAGAAATTCAACATTAAATTATGACAAAGATTTTGACGCTTGGATTACAGTAACAGCAAAAAATGAACAACCAACAGGAACACTAAAATTAAATAAAAAAGTAGCATTAAGAGAAGATATAGACAAAACAATGATAAAAGATATTGACTTTACAAAAATATCTTTTGAATTAGTAACAGATGAGAAAATAATAGACTATGCAGATGGATCAACTATATATGAAAAAGGAAAAGTGGTAGGAAAATATAACCTAAAAGCTGATGGAACATTGACTGTTTCAAATTTACCAATGGGCGAATATCACTTAAAAGAGCTAACAACAATAGACGGAGCAGTATTAGACGAAACAGAACACAAAGTAGTGTTTGAACAAAAGGACACAGTAACAAAAGAATATATTGTAGAAAAAGACATTGAAAATAAAACAACAGCAATAGAAATTAGCAAAACAGATATTACAGGAGAAAAAGAGTTAGTTGGTGCAAAACTAACTGTTACAGATGAAAATAACGAAGTTATAGATAGTTGGACATCAACTGAAAAAACTCATAAAATTGAGGGCTTAAAAGTAGGAAAAGAATACACACTAACAGAGGAGATAGCACCAGAGTCTTTCGTAAAAGCAACTTCAATAAAATTCACAGTAGAAAATACAGTAGATATACAAAAAGTTGTAATGGTAGATAAACAAGTAACAGTATCAAAAGAAGATATTGGAGGAAAAGAAGTCGAGGGAGCAGAACTGAAAGTAGTAAATAAAGACGGAAATGTTGTAGATAGTTGGACATCAACCAATGAAAAACACCCAATAAATAATTTGGTAGAGGGAGAAACTTACACATTATATGAAGACTATGCTCCAGACACATTCGTAATATCAAATAAAATAGAGTTTACAGTTACAACTGACAAAGAAACACAAGAAATAAAAATGATAGACAAAGTGGTAGAAATATCAAAAGTAAATATTGCAGGCGAAGAATTAGAGGGAGCAACATTAGTTGTAACAAGCACAAAAACAAAAAATATAGTAGATAAATGGGTATCAACAAAAGAGCCACACAAAGTTAGTAACTTAATTGAGGGCGAAAGCTATGTACTTCACGAGGAAATCGTAGTTGACGGATATGTAAAAGCAACAGATATTGAATTTACAGTAACAGAAGACAAAGAAACACAAAAAGTCGAAATGATAGATAAAATTGTAGAAATAGTAAAAACAGATCTTGTAACAGGCGAGGAACTAGAGGGGGCAGAACTTCAAGTAGTAGACGAGAATAACGAAATAATTGATGAATGGGTGTCAACAAAAGAGCCACATAGAGTAATAGGCTTGGAAGAAAACAAAAATTACAAACTAATTGAAAAGACAGCACCATACGGATTTGAAATGACAGAAGAAATTGCTTTCACAGTTACAACTGACAAAGAAACACAAAAAATTGAAATGAAAGATATGCCAATACTAAAAGACATTAGAGTAGTAAAAGTAGATAGTAAAACAAAAGAAATTATCAAAGATAAATTTACTTTTGGAATTTATGAAGATAGCGAATGCACAAAACTAATCAAAGAAATAAAATCAAACAAAGAGGACGGATTCGTTACTTTTGAAGATATGCGTTTTGGCACATTCTATATCAAAGAATTAAAATCTCCAAAGAACTACGAATTATCTAATAGAGTAGCAAAAGTAGAGATAAATGACAAAGGAGTTTTTGTTGACGGAACAGAAATTCAAGAAGAAAATACAGTATATAGTTTTGAATTTGAAAATCAAAAAATAGAAACTCCAAAAACACGGAGATACAAGAAATATCCTACTAGCTGTAACTATTTCTATTATTTCACTAATAGGACTTGCAGTATTAGTTGTTATAAAATTAAAAAATAAAAATATATAAAAAAATCATATAAGCAAAATGGTGGCCAATGAATAGCCACCATTATTGCTTAAAAAAGGAGTGAAAAATGGCAAAGTACAATATAGCTCAAATACAAAAGATGATAGAAAGACTAGCTGAAATAGGAATAAATACAGAAAAAGCAATACTTAATATGCAATTTGAAGATTTAGAAAAAATGCCTAACTATACAATAACAGATATAAAAACATTGATAAGTTTAAGAAAAGCAATAAGGAAAAATAAAAAAGCATTATTCTTATTTTTAGGCGAAGAAATAGAGTAATAAATAATAAAAAAATTAAAAACGAGAGGAGGGAGAGAATTGGCAAAAGAACTAACCAGAAAAGAAAAACAAATAACAGAATTATACTTTGAAACAACATTAAATGTAGGAAAAAATGCAGACAACTGGATTTCGTTTTTAAAAAGAGCAAGTTTTAATTATAAATATAGGTTTGATGAACAAATATTGATATATGCACAAAGACCAGACGCAGTAGCCTGTGCAGAAACAACGATATGGAATAAAAAACTAAAAAGGTGGATCAATAAAGGCTCAAAAGGAATAGCTTTAATCACAGAAAAAGAGGGCGAATTAGGGTTACGATTTGTTTTTGATGTATCAGACACAAATAGTGATGTTTACGGCAGAAAATTCAAACTATGGCAAGCAGAAGAAAAATACACAAATGATATTATAGAGGCATTAGAAGATAAATTCGGAACAATGGAAGATAAAAGTAGTTTGCCACTTGCAATAATATCAACAGTATATAATCGTGTAGTAGATAATATGCAAGACTATTTAGAAGAATTAAAATCTGTAACAGCTAATAGTGAGTTGGAAAAATTAAATAGTGAACAATTAGAAAATACATTTTTAGAATTACTGTTATATAGTACAATAGGTTTAACAATGTCAAGATGTGGGTTAGATGTCAATGATTATATTCCAAAAGACTGTTTTTCTGGAATAGAAAAGTTTAACACTTTTGAAACAATGTCTATACTTGGAACAGCAACTAGGGATTTTTCAAAAGAAATTTTGCTAGAAGTTTCAAAGACAGTAATAAATGTGCAAAAACAAGAAAAAAAGAAAAATCACACATTGGAAAAAATAAAACAAAGCATTTACAATAAAGAAAATGAGAAAGGAAGTGTTGAGAATGAATCTAACTTACACAATGAAAGGAAATTATCTAATACCAGACTTAACGATAGAGAGAACAAACAAGAAAGTAAATCTAGGCAAGTTCGCCAAAATGAGATTGAAGTACCTAAAAGAGAACAAGAGGGGAACTTACACAATGCTACTAGCCAGCAACAAACTAACGCAACACCTAATGATAATACAGGAAACAGTAGTAAACAGAATAGTACAGGAAGTAGAGAAGATGAAACAACAGTATGGAATAACAGAGGAAATGAAAGCAACCAACCAAATGGAATGGATAGGTCAGATGAACAACATTCAAGCAACAGCAGAACAGACAGCAATAAGGGAAGTAATTTACAATTAGAAGAACAAGATAATGAAAAGGAAGTAGACAATACTTCTTTTTTTGATGGAGAAACAACAAATACAGAAGATGACAAAGGCAATTATACATTTATGGTAGGCGATATTATCTATATAGGATTTCAAGAATTTACTATTTCAAATATAGATAATCAAATAATAACAATGTATGATAATCAATTCCCATTGGATCAAAGAACAGTAGCTATAAAAGATATACTAGAAAAAGTTGCTGAAAATCCTATGAATGATTACTTAAAAGATAGAGAAGTACCAGAAACAGAAGAAAAAGTAGAAAGTGCTTTCAATAAGTGGCTAGATACATTTATAGAAGAAAAAGGAATTGATTTAGAACAGGTTATTGAAATAAAAACAGAAGATAATACACATTATTTTGAAATTGGAAATATCATTGCTAATATAAAAGCTACTACACCAGAAGAACAAGCAGGAATAAAAGATATGATAGTCAAAATAGACTTTTATAATGGAGATGTAGTAGATTATTTTAGGCATTTAGCACAAGTATTAGCAGAAAACTTTGAGAAACAACAAGAACAGCCAAAAGAAGAAAAGCAAGAAGAACAAATAGAAGATACAAAAGAACAGGAAATTATAGCAGAAAAGCTAATCAAAAAGAACAGAAATATTGAGTATTTTGACTTGCACCCTGAAATACCTACTGAAGAAAGAAACAATTTTAGAATTACAGACGATAATCTAGGTGTAGGAACAGCAAAAGAAAAATATAGAAACAATGTAGAGGCTATAAAAGTATTAAAATTATGCGAAGAACAAAATAGATATGCAACACCAGAAGAACAAATAATACTTTCAAAATATGTTGGATGGGGTGGCTTAAAATCAGCATTTGAAGATAAAAACGATAGTTGGGCAAGTGAGTATGCAGAATTAAAAGAACTACTTACTGAAGATGAATACAAAGACGCAAGAGCTTCAAGTGTAACAGCATACTATACACCACCAGTTGTTATAAGAAATATATATAAAGCATTGCAAAATATGGGACTAAAACAAGCAAATATATTAGAGCCATCTTGTCGGTGTAGGTAACTTTTTAGGAATGCTACCAGAAGAATTAAATGACAGTTGTAAAATGTATGGAGTAGAAGTAGATAGCATTTCTGGAAGAATAGCACAGCAATTATACCAAAAGTCCACTATTGCAATACAACCTTTTGAAAAAACCAATATGCCAGACAACTTTTTTGATGTTGCAATAGGAAATGTGCCATTTGATAATATGATAAAGCCTAATGATAGAAGATATAACAAAAATAAATTTGTATTGCATGATTACTTTTTTGCAAAGACAATCGACAAAGTTCGCCCACGGAGGAATAATAGCACTTGTTACAAGTAAAGGAACAATGGACAAAGAAAATAGTAGTGTTAGAAAGTATATATCACAGCGAGCAGAACTTATTGGAGCAATAAGACTACCAGACAATACATTCAAAAGTAATGCAGGAACAGAAGTAACATCAGACATTATATTCTTAAAGAAAAGAGATAAAATCACAGATATAGAAGATGACTGGGTAAATCTTGACACAACTGAAAATGGAATAAGAATGAATAAATATTTTGTCGATAATCCTAATATGATAATGGGAACAATGACAAAGGAAAGTTCACAATATGGAGGAGAACGAACAGAGTGTAAAATGATAGAGGGTAGCGATTTAGATTATATGCTATCTAATGCTATTTCAAATATAGAATCAGAAATAGAAGAATACGATTTAGACGAGCTAATAGGAGATGAAGAAAAATCTATACAGGCAGATCCGACAGTAAAAAATTATTCCTATACTGTTATTGATGGCAAAGTATATTATAGAGAAAACAGTAGAATGTTTGAAAAAGACTTGCCAGAAACAACACAAAACAGAATAAAAGGTATGGTAGAAATACGAGATTTCACCAGAAAGCTTATAGACTTACAAGTTGATGATAGTAGCGACAATGAAATAAAAATAGAACAGGAAAGATTAAATAGGTTATACGATAATTTTGTAAAGAAGTATGGAAGAATAAACAGCAGAGGAAATAATCAAGCCTTTTCCGAAGATAGTAGCTATTATTTATTGTGTTCGTTAGAAATAACCGATTCAAAAGGTAATTTTCAAAGAAAAGCAGATATGTTTTCAAAGAAAACAATAAAAGCTAAAAAGGAAATAACAAAGGTAGACACAAGCAATGAGGCACTTATTGTTTCTCTAACAGAAAAAGCAAAAGTCGATATGGAATATATGCAGTCTATTACAGATAAAACAGAAGACAAACTTGTCAAAGAGTTAGAGGGACAAATATTTAGAATACCAGATACACCTGCTGAAGAAAAAAAGTATGTAACAGCAGATGAGTATTTATCTGGAAATGTAAGAGAAAAACTTAATATTGCAAGAAGAATTGCAGAGGCAAACCCAGAATTTGAAGTAAATGTTAGAGAGCTAGAGAAAGTAATACCAGAAGATATAAAAGCAAGTGAAATAGCTGTAAAATTAGGAGCTACTTGGATACCACCAGAATATATAGAACAGTTTATATATGAATTGTTAGATACAGATTATTGGGACAAGAAAAAGATACAAGTTCATTACTCTGAATTTACAGGAGCTTGGAATGTTACAGGAAAATCAGTAGACAAAGGAGTTAAAGCAACAAAGACTTATGGTGTAAAAAAAGCAAGTGCATATAAAATAATTGAAACTACCTTAAATCTAAACGATATAAAAATATACAAAAAGATAAATGTTGGAACAGATGATGAAAAAAGCGTTATAGATAAACAGCAAACAGCAATAGCACAAGCAAAACAAGATGAAATTAGAATGAAGTTTGAAGAATGGATTTTTAAAGATCCAGACAGACGAGAAAAGTTAGTAAAATTATATAATGAAAAGTTTAATAGTATAAGAAATAGACAATATGATGGAAGTTATCTAAAATTTTATGGAATGAATCCAGAAATAAAATTACGAGAACATCAAGTTAATGCCATTGCAAGAATATTATATAATGGAAATACTTTACTTGCTCACGAGGTACGGAGCTCGGAAAAACTTTTGAAATGGTAGCAAGTGCAATGGAAAGTAAACGATTAGGACTATGTAATAAAAGTATTTTTGTAGTTCCAAACCATATCGTTGAACAATTTTCAAATGAGTTCCTACAATTATACCCATCAGCAAACATTTTAGTAACAACAAAGAAAGACTTTTCAAAAAACAATAGAAAAAAATTTGTGTCTAAAATAGCGACAGGAGATTTTGACGCTATTTTGATAGGACACAGTCAATTTGAAAAAATACCTATGTCAGTAGAAAGACAGAGATATTTTTTAGAATCTCAAATAGAAGAAATAATAGAGGGCATAGAAGAAACAAAAGCAATGGAAGGCGAAAAATTTACAATAAGAGAACTAGAAAGAACAAAAAAAGCACTAGAGGCAAAGTTAGAAAAGCTAAACAATGCAGATAAAAAAGATGATGTAATTACATTTGAACAGCTACGGAGTTGATAGACTATTTGTAGACGAGGCACATTATTATAAAAACCTATTTTTACAAAGTAAAATGAAAAAAATTGCAGGAGTTCAAAGTGGGGACGCACAAAAAAGTTCCGATATGTTTATGAAATGTCAGTATATGGATGAAATAACACGGAGGAAAAGGTGTTGTGTTTGCCACAGGAACACCAGTTAGCAATAGTATGTCAGAGTTATATACAATGCAGAGATACTTGCAGTACAATACATTAGTAAAAAATCACTTACAACATTTTGATAGTTGGGCAAGTACATTTGGAGAAACTGTTACAGCAATGACATTAGCACCAGAGGGAGATAAGTTCCAAATAAAGACAAGATTTGCAAAATTTCATAATATACCAGAGCTAATGACAATGTTTCGTGAAGTGGCAGATATTCAAACAGCAGAAACATTAAAATTGCCAACACCAGAAGTTGAAAAGCATAATGTAGCAGTAAATGCAACACAAATACAAAAAGATATGGTGGCAGATTTAGGAGAAAGAGCAGAGAAAATTAGAGCAGGTGTAGTTAAAGTCTGGGAAGACAATATGTTAGCGATTACAAACGAGGGAAGAAAACTAGCACTAGACCAAAGACTTATAAATAGTCAGCTACCAGATGATGAAAACAGCAAAGTAAATACTTGTGTTAAAAATGTATATGAAATATGGGAAAAAACAAAAGACAAAAAGTCTACACAGCTTGTATTTTGTGATTTATCTACACCAAAGTCATTAGGTGCAGATGATAACCCTTATGAAATGGAATTAGTAAATGGTATATGGAAATGCAAAGAAAGAGAGTTTACAGATGTATATACAGATATGAAAAGAAAACTAATTGAGCAGGGAATACCAGAAAACGAAATTGCATTTATTCACGAGGCAACATCAGAGGCAAAAAAAGAAGAATTGTTTGACAAAGTGCGTAGTGGAGAAATAAGAGTTTTAATGGGTAGCACTTTTAAAATGGGAGCAGGAACGAATGTGCAAGATAGAATTATAGCACTTCATAATTTAGACTGTCCGTGGACAAGTGCTAACTTAATACAAAGAATAGGTAGAGCAGTAAGACAAGGAAATATGAATGAGTTAGTTCATATTTATAACTATGTAACGCAAGGAACATTTGACGCATATATGTATCAGTTAATAGAGCAAAAGCAGACATTTACAAGTCAAATTATGACTTCTAAAACACCTATAAGAAGTATGGAAGATATAGACGAAAGAGCATTAGACTATGCAGAAATAAAAGCACTAGCAACACGGAAATGAACACATTAAAGAAAAAACAGAGTTAGAGGCAAAAACAACAAAACTAAAAATGCTAAAACAAAGTTATTTGAGCCAAAAATACGATTTAGAAGAAATGGTAAATAGGAAATACCCACAAGAAATAAAAGAATGCAACGAAACAATAGAAAATCTAAAACAAGATGATAAATACTTAAAGGAAAATACAATTATAAATGAAGATAATTTTTCTCCTATGAAAATAAATGAACAAGTATATAATGAAAGAGCAAAAGCAGGCGAAAAAATACTAGAACTATGTAAAAGTGTAAAAGATACAAAAGGAGTATATATAGGAGATTATAGAGGATTTAAAATGTATTTAGAGTTCAATACATTTGAGAAAGTATTTCAAGTAGCATTAAAAAATATACAGACTTATAGGGCAACATTGGGAAACGATAAAATAGGTGTAATAACCCGTATCAACAATGTTTTAGAATCAATGGAAAAAATGCTAGAAAACAATGAGCAAAGACTACAAAATTTAGAATTACAATGTAAAAATGCACAAGAAACACTAGCAATTCCTTTTGCACAAGAACAGGAATTACAAGAAAGTTTAGCAAGATTAAAAGAAGTAAATAAATTGCTTAAAATAGGAGATACAAAGGAAAAAGAAGTAATAGATATTGATGATGAAGAAGACGAAGAAATAGAAGAATATTCAAAAAATAAAAGCAGAGAATATGTAAGATAAAATCAAAGATATAAAAACGAAAAAATTTCTTATATTACACATTTCCTTAATATACAAACTTAACATAATATATATCCATAGGAGGTATATATATTATGAAAAATTTTTTCAAAAGAAACATTTTAGACGAAATGTATGAGTTGAAAGGAGATGAGTTTGCAGACAAAATTTTAAAGGAGATGTCAAAACAGAAAAAAGAACTAGGATCGTTAGCCATTGAAGAAAAGCTAACAGAAAAAATCAAAGAAATAGTTACAGATGAAGAAAAACAAAAAGAAATACTAGACTTACTTAATAAGTATGAATTATCTACTGGAGATGATGATGACTTCTGGAACAAAATGTATTACAAATTAGGAGCTTATGACTGTGCAAGAATGAGTGAAGTAGTAAAAACAGAAGTAAAAGAAGAAAAGAAAGAGATAGAAACAAAAACAGTATTCTTTGACGAATATTCAGATGATTTTTACGATTACTTAAATACTAATAGAGTAAGAATGTTAAAAGAAAATGCAGAATATAAAGAGCTAGAAGTTAAAAGAGAAAAAGTAAAAGCAGATAATCCAAATATAAGAGCAATTTTTGAAGATAAAGAGGCAGTACAATTAACAGAAGATGAAGTAAAAGCTGTTTTAGATATGTTAGAAATAGAGGGAGATATAAATACTATTGAAACAATAGAAAACTTTAAATTGGGAGCTAGAGAAATGTTGCTTTTTCTAAAACAGATGAGATTATTGTAATTATAGTATAGAAGATATTAAGTTTTTAGTATCTTCTATATTTTTGTAAAATTTTGCTAGAAAGGAGTAAAAAGTGAATAGCAATGTAAAAGTAATTTATAACAAATTAGAAAATATGACTGTTAATAATAGAGGGTATATTGATTTAAGTGATTCAAAAATACAGAAAACAAAAGATATTGTAAATATATGTGATATATTTAGAGATTCTCGTTATGAAACATTTAGAGTATTTTATATGAAAGACAATAAAATAGTAGGGCAAGAAGCTATTACAAGTAAAATACCAGACGCCGTAATCCTTTTTTCTAATGGAAAAAAATTTGAACGCAATCCAATAAAAACCTATGAAAAAATGAATAATAGAATACAGAGATTAGGTGCAGATGGTTATTATTTGGCACATAATCATTCTTCTAATTCAGCTAAACCCTCGCAAGAAGATATGGAAATAACTCGTAATTTTGTTGCTAATGTAGAGGGATTTTTAGGACACATTGTGTTAGGAAATACAGATAAATATTCAATTATTGAAGAAAATTCAGAAGGTTTAATTTTAATGCCAAAGGAAAAGAGTTTAAAAAAAGATACATTAGAAAATATGGAAGAAAAGTTAAAGCAAAATACATTATATAATATTAAAATTTCTTGCCGTGATGAGCTAGTAGCTTTATTGAAACAAATTCAAAATGAAAAAGAGTATTCAACAGCAATATTAACTGATAGTAAATGTAATATTAGATTAGTATTAGATATTCCAAATAAAATGTTTAATCAAAAATTAGAAAATCTAAATGGATTTTTTAAAAATATTGCAAGAAATAGTGGAGCTACTAGGGTATTTATAGGAACACAAGATAAAGAAACTTATAATAAAATTTTAGAACATCAAAAATATGGAACAATTAAAGATATGGTTTATTTTGATAAAAAAAGTAATTTGATAAAAACAGAGAAAATAACAGAAAGTCAAAATTTATTTGATAAAGAAAAGTCAAGAAAAGTAAAAAGGAACAGAGATGTAAGATAGAAAAAGAAGATATTAAGAAATTAGTATTTTCTTTTTTATTATTTAGAATAAAAGGAAGTGATAAGTTTGCAAAGAGCAGATATAACAGAAAAAATTGGAAAATTAAATATAAAAATTGCTAGAGCAAACAAAGAGCTAGAAGAATTGGAACTAAAATATAAAAAAAAGAAATTAGAAATAAGGAAATATAAAAATGAATCAGCAGGCTTACAATTAGAACTACAAGAGTTAGAGCTTGAAAATTGCAAGGAAATTCAAGAGCAAAAGAAAATAAAGCGAATTGAGAAAGAAACAATGAAAAAATATACAGATTTTAATAATGAATATTATTCACAAGAAAAAAGTTATTATAATTCAGAAGATCCATATAAAAGTTATATGGAAAAAAATATACTGCCTTATAATGACTAGAAAGGAGAAATGCGTATGAGCTACGATGATTTAAAAGAAATGTTAATGAAAAAAATTGACCAAGAATTATTTAATTATAAACAAAATCTAATAAAAAACTATACACCAGAAGAAATTATAGAGCAAGCATATAAAATAAATATCAAACAGCAAATAAGAGATATTATTGATGGAATAATTTTTAGTAAAGAGCAAATACAAGTATTACTAAAAACCGATAATCTGTTAGAAAAATTGTATGACAAATATGAGAAGTCTGACGGCAATATATGGGAATATTTAGAAGATAATGTAGGAGATAGTTTAGGAAATATTGTCAAAGAATATAATCAACTAAAAAATAAAAATAAAGAAAAAGAGAGGTAAAAGCAATGTCAAAAGTATATCAAATTGAAATAGAAGAAACTTTACAAAAAGTTGTTAAAATAAAAGCAGATTCATTAGAAGACGCTATAAGTATTGCACGAGATAGATATAAAAATGAAGAATATATATTAAATGAAGATAACTTTATGGGGGCAGAATTTAGCGAATACAAAGACGAAGTTATAAAAGAAAAAAAGCATAAAGAAAGGGAAAGGTAGGTGTAGATATGCCATATATTGCACCAGAAATAGTTGCACAAGCAAGACAAGTGGATCTACTTACTTATTTGAAAAATTATGAGCCTAGTCAGTTAGTACCAGTATGCAGAAATACTTTTGTAACAAAGGAACACGATAGCTTAAAAATTAGTAATGGTTTGTGGTATTGGTTTTCAAAAGGAGTAGGTGGAAAAAATGCAATAGATTATTTAATGATAGTAAAAAATTTATCATTTATAAATGCAGTACAAACTGTATTAGGAAATATGAAAATACAAGCTCCTGTTAAGTATGAACAGGAAGAAAAAAATCACGAAAGAAGATTAAAAATACCAGTAAAAGCAAGTAATAATGCTAGAGCAATAAACTATTTATTGAGTCGAGGAATAGACAAAGAAATTATACAATATTGCATTGAAAATAAGTTGCTTTATCAAGAAGAAAGAACAAACAATGTAGTGTTTATTGGCTATGATAATAATAAAATTCCAAGTTATGCTTTTTGCAGAGCAACTAATCAAGAAAGATTTATGAGAGAGGCAACAGGAAGTAACAAAAAATATTCGTTTAAGATAAAAGCAGAGAAAGAAAATAATATAGTTCATTTATTTGAAAGTAGCATTGATTTATTATCATTTGCTACTCTTTTAAGTTCAGAAAATAGAAACTGGAGAGAAGAAAATTTACTCTCATTAGGTGGGATTTATTCTTCAAAATATGATTTAGAAAAAACAAAAATTCCAGTTTCATTAACAGAATTTTTAGAAAAAAATCCTAATGTAAATGAAGTACATTTGCACCTAGATAGAGATTTAGCAGGAAGAAATGCAAGCACTTTTTTTCAGCAAGTATTGAGTAAAAAATATAAAGTTTTTGACAGACCAATGGCTTATGGAAAAGATGTAAACGAATACTTATGTTTGAAAAAAGGTATTAAAAAAATTGAAAAAGAAAGGACACGATAAGTTATGAAAAAATATAAATTTTTAGTTAAAAGAATAAAAGAAATAGAGATACAAATTAGTGCAGAAAGTCATTCAGAGGCACTATTCAAAATGTTACAAAAAGTAGTAAAAAAAGATGAAAACTTTTTTACAGAAGATTTAGAAAATAGAAAAGAATTATTTATATATATTGAAAAAATTATTGATGAAAACGGAAAAGAAAATGTAAAAGATAAAGAGAATTTTATAAAGGAAAATAGTTTTTTTATTAGCAAAATTGATAGAGAAACTTATGAAAAAGGAAATGAAGAAATAGAAGATGATTTGCCAAAAGAAGATGTAGGAGTTGTATGTGATAAGTGTAAAAACTATATACCAATAGACGAAATTATACACCAGTTAGAGTCCTAACAAGCAATGAATTTTTCCTCCCTAGAAAAATTCGACTTTGTGGGGCAATGCCCCAATCCCCATTTTAAAATTATAATAAATGAAAGGAAAAGTTATGAGAAAAAGAAGAATAAAAAAGAACTTTTGGTTTGATGAAACAGAAAATAATTCATTAAAAAATTTAAGTGAATTATCAGGAAAAACCGAAGTACAAGTTATAAGAAAATTGATAACAGGAACAACAATAAAGGAAAAGCCACCACAAGAATTTTATGAAACAATGAAAGAATTATTGAAGTTTAGAAAAGAAATAAAAACAATAAAAGATTTAAGCAAATATACAAAAGAACTAGATACAAAAAGAGTGTATAAAACACTAGATGGAATTGATGAATTAAGATCAAGAATAGTAGAAAAATATTTGAAATAATGGAGGTCAGATAATGGCAACAACTAAAATATGGAAGATAGAAAAAAGATTAGATAATGTAGTTGATTATGTAGTAAATGAAAAGAAAACTAACGCAGACAGTTATTATAATTTACACAAAGTTGCAGAATATGTAAAAGCCTCATATAAAACAGAAAAACAATTATATGTTACAGCAATAAATTGTAGTGAAGATAATGTTGTGCAAGAAATGATGGAAACAAAAAAGCTATTTGATAAAGAAGATGGCATTTTAGCTTTTCACGCATTCCAGTCTTTCAAAGAGGGCGAAGTAACACCAGATATAGCTCATAAAATTGGAGTAAAACTTGCAGAGGAATTATGGGGAGATAGATTTCAAGTTGTAGTTACTACACACTTAAATACTAATCACATTCATAATCATTTTTTGTTAAATTCTGTATCGTTTGTTGACGGACTAAAATACTATAATAAGTTAGAAACTTATGCACTAATGAGGCAAACATCAGATAATTTGTGTAGAGAATATGGACTTTCTGTTTTAAAAGAAAAGCCTACTGGAAAATATAAAGTAGACTATACGCAATTTTATAAAGGGTATGTGCAAAAAAATAATTATCATACACAAACAAAACAAGATATTGATTATGCAATTACACAGTCAAATACCTATAAAGAATTTGAAAATTTACTAAAAGCAATGGACTATGAACTTATTTATAGAGCAGGTAAGTTAAGTATAAGGAGAGATCCATATACAAAAAATATAAGAGTAGCAAGAGCGTTTGGAGATGATTATACAGTAGAACAAATAAAGGCAAGAATAAAAACAGAAAAGGCAATAAAACTACCATTTCCAGAAAAGCGTTTAAATAAAATATACATTTATAGAGGGCAGATAAGAAACAAGAAAAAAGCAAAAGGAATTAAGGCTTTGTATTTATATTATTGTTACTTATTAAAGATATACCCTAAAACAGAAAAGAAACACAAAACACCAATTTCCATTAAAGCAGATGTGCAGAAAATGGAAAGAATATCAGAGGAGGCAAGACTTCTTTGTAGTAATGATATTAAGACTACAAAGGAGCTTTCTTTATATATGAATACTTTAAATGAAGAACTTAAAAATCTCGAGGAGGAGCGAGATAAACTTTACTATCAGAACACCAAGCTGAAGAAAGAAGAAAGACAAGAGAATTATACAAAACTCTCTCAAATAGCAGGCAAAATTCAATTTCTAAAACACAAAATAAAAATGTGTAAGGAAATTGAGGCAAGAGTACCAAAGATAAAACAAAATCTAAAAGAATTAGATGAGAAAGAAGAAATCCAGAAAGGAAAGGAGAAAAAGGACTATGAGTACATCAAGTGATAGTGCCGAAGAAATGGTACGATTAAGTTTAGAGGGATTTGAAGTTGTAGCAAAACTAACAGGAAGTATGGCAAAAGAAATGGCAGTAATGTTATATGCTATGTCAAAAGAACGAAACGAACACAAGACAGGTAAAGTAAACTTAAATAAAATGTTAAAAAGCAAGGGCAGTTTTAAGATATTTAGTATTAAAAAGGAAAACCTAGAAGATTTTAAAAAAGGTGCTAAAAAATACAAAATTCCGTATAGTGCAATATATCTAAAAGGCAATGTAAATAAAGATGGTATCATTGATATTGTAGTTAAGGAAGATGACGCAGTTTTAGTTAATAGAATAGTTGCAAATTATAACTTAACAACAGTCGAACAATCGAAACTAGATGAAGTATTAGAAAAAGCAGAAAAGGAAAATCCTACACAAGCACCAAAAGAAAAAACAGAAATTCAAAAAGAGATTCAAGAAAAAAATACATCACAAGATTTACTAAACAAACTAATGAAAAAAGAAAACAATAAGGAGGAAAATGAGAACACCAACCCCAGTAACATTCCAGTTACGGAGAAAGAAGTTCCATCAGAGAATTTATCGAAAGCAAACGAAAAGACGGAGGGGACTAAAAAGGAAGAAAAGCCGTCAATAATGGAAAAGCTAGACACAATAAAAAAGCAGAGAGAAGAAAAAGAACAACAAAAGGCAAAAGAAGAAACAAAGGAAACACCAAAACAAGAAAAAGCAAACGAAACAAAACACAAACAGCCTAAAAAGAAAAATAGAAAAAAGGAAAGGAGCAAATAAGTTTATGAGTATGATAAACGATATTATAAAAAGTGCAGTCAATAATGTGCAAAATAGCAAAGAAGAATTTAACAAAGAAGAATGGGGAAAGGGAAAACAACAAGACAGAGAATTTGCATATAATACACAAGATGAAATGGCAACAAAAATAACAGAAAGTGGAGAACTTTATAAAACCTACTTAAATGTGCAAAGCAAATTTCCAACTTATTCAGTAGGAAATGCTTTACTTGTAACAGCACAAAACCCAAAAGCTACACAACTAAAAGACGCAGAGGGGTGGAAGAAAGATAATATAAATTTTGCAGGAAAGCCAAACAAAATAATTATATTAGAGCAAGGCGATATTTACGAAAGAGATGACGGAACAGAGGCACAAAGCTATAATCCTAAAAATGTATATGATATTTCAGATATGAGAGTAAAAAGGCAACTAAATACAGTTCCATTTTCAAAGGAAAGTATAATGAAATCAATATTATCTATTTCGCCAGTTGAAGTAAGACCAGTACAAAATACTTCAAATGCTAATAAGTTAGTTAATTTTAATGCAGATGAAAGAATTATAGAAGTAGCAGAAAGAGCAGAAGTAGAACAAATAATTAGTGGGTTAGTAAGAGAAATTGCAAGTATTCACACATTATCTTTTGCAGATTCAGAGCTAAATACTTTTAAAAATGAAAGTGTTGCATATATGGTATGTAAAAGATATGGAGTTCCAACGAAAGACTTTAATTTTGAAAGAATACCAGAAGAACTAAAACAGATGACACCACAAGAAGTAAAGGCAGAATTAGCAAAAGGACGAGAATGTTTTGAAATACTAGCAGAGGGAATGGACAGAGATGTAGGAATGCAAAACAGAAACAAAACTAATAGAGAATATGAAAGGTAGGAAGTTCTATGGAAGATGAAAAAAGAGTAGTTGAAATGGACAGAATAGTCTATGCAATTATAATAAATTCTCTATTAAGTATGAAAAATGAATTAAGACAGCAAGAAAAAGAAACAGACTTAATAGATAAAGTTATTATAAAAGTTGCGAAAGCACCATCTAAAAAGCAAAAGGGAATATTCCACCGAAAAAAAGGAGATAGAGATGAAACAAGATAATAGAATATATGTAATACTAACTATTATTGGAATAATACCTGTTATATGGCTTGCACTTTTAGTAGCACCATTATTAGACGGAGGACTTGCAAAAATAATAAATGAGTTGCCAGTAGCACTAAACACACCATTTAAAATAAGTATTGTAGAGAATAGCACAAAAACTGTTGCTATTTTTTTATTTTCTTATTTTATAGGAATAGGAGCATATTTTTCTACTAGAAAGAATTATAAAAAAGGTAAAGAACACGGATCAGCGAAATGGGGAAATACAAGAGAAATCAATAAAAAATATAAACAACTACCAGAAAGCGAAAACAGAATACTAACACAAGATATAAGACTAGGACTAAATGCTAAAAAACACAGAAGAAATCTTAATACATTAGTAATTGGTCGGAAGTCGGTGCAGGTAAAACATTGTTTTATGCAAAACCTAATTTACTACAAGCCTCTAACAATTCATATATCATTTTAGATCCAAAAGGCGAAATTTTAAGGGACACAGGGTATATGCTAGAACAAAAAGGTTTTGAAGTAAAAGTATTAGACTTAATCAATATGAATTTAAGTTATGGTTATAATCCGTTTAAATACCTAAAAACTGACAATGATGTTCAAAGACTTGTAACGAATTTATTTAAGAGTACAACACCAAAACGGAAGTCAAAGTAACGATCCATTCTGGGACACATCAGCCTCAATGTTACTTATGTCTTTAATTTTTCTATTAAAATATGAAGCTCCAGAGTATGAGCAAAATTTTGATATGGTATTAGAACTATTGAGGGCAGGAGATGTAAAGGAAGATGATGATGAATACGAAAGTCCACTAGACGAATTATTTAAAATGATAGAAGAAATAAACCCACAGCATATAGCATTAAAATATTATAGGAGTTATCATTCTGGTTCGGCAAAAACACTAAAATCAATTCAAATAACATTAGCCTCTAGGTTAGAAAAGTTTAATTTGCGAGATTTAGCGAATCTAACAATGGAGGACGAAATGGAGCTTGCAAGTATTGGAGAAAAGAAAGTAGCATTGTTTGCACTTATTCCAGATAATGACACATCATTTAACTTTATTGTTTCAATGCTATATACACAAATATTTCAGCAATTATTTTATATAGCAGACCACAAATACAAAGGTGCATTGCCTGTAAATGTGCATTTTATAATGGACGAGTTCGCAAATGTATCATTGCCGGACGATTTTGACAAAATACTTGCCACAATGCGTTCGAGAGGTGTATCAGTTTCAATAATATTACAAAATCTTGCACAATTAAAAACATTGTTTGAAAAACAATGGGAAAGCATAGTTGGTAACTGTGATGAGCTCTTGTACTTACGGACGGAAATGAGCAGTCCACACATAAGTATATCAGCGAACTTCTAGGAAAGGAAACTATTGATACCAATACCTATCGGAAAAAGCACAGGGCATTCTGGAAGTTATAGCACAAACTACCAGATAGCAGGTAGAGAACTAATGACACCAGACGAAGTCCGAATGTTAGACAATAAGTATGCTTTATTGTTTATAAGAGGAGAAAGACCAATAATAGATTTAAAATATAACACATTTGCACACCCAAACATCAAACTAACAGAAGATGGAGGGTACAAAACTTATATACACGGCAATACAGAAAATGCTATTGCTACTATATCAATAGATACCGATACAAGTGATATTAAATGTAAAGAGTATAAAGATATAGGAAATTATGAAATCTTAATTGATGAAGAAATAGATGAATACTTTATGAAAGAATCTAAAAAAGATAACTAATTTTGAAGAAAAACAAAATAAGATAAATATGCCCTCTCGGAAAGAGAGGAATTTTTTATGAAAAAGAAAATAAGTAAACAAAAATTATTAAGTATAGGAATGAAAATTTTTACAGTTGGAGCTGTATTATTAGTTGGAAACAATACAGTATTTGCAACAGATGACCCATTAGCTGTCATCAATAATCTAAAAAACTTTATGTACCAAATTATAGGTGCAATAGGTGCAATTCTTTTATTATGGGGAATTGTGCAAGTTGGTATGGCTATAAAATCACACGATCCATCACAAAGAGCAAATGGATTTATGACTCTTGCAGGTGGAGTAATTATAGCTTTTGCAAAACAAATACTAGAACTAATACTAGGTTAGAAAATTGAAGAAAAACAATAAAAGAGATATTGCCCTCCTATAAAAAATATAGGAGGCGATAAATTTGAGTGATAATTGGATTGTAGGTAATCTACAAAATGCAATCAATACTTGGAATGGGAAACTAGGCGAGATATGGCAATTAGTTTCACAAACACCAGAAAATTTTAAAGGTCGGTGGTATATGGAGTGTAATTACTAATATACACGGAGCAGTACAAGCAATACGGACTAGCATTGCTTGTAATTTTCTTTTTAGCAGGAGTTATCAAAACTTGTAATTCGTTTTCAGAAGTAAAAAAGCCAGAACACGCTTTTAAGTTGTTTTTAAGGTTTGCAATAGCATATACAATAGTTGTTTATGGACTAGACTTAATGCTTGCAATATTCAAGATAGTACAGGGCATAAGCTCTACAATAATGAGTTCAGCAGGCTTTGGAAATAGCACGAGTACAGTTATACCTCCAGAAATAATTTCAGCAATAGAAAGTTGCCGGATTTTTCGAGAGTATTCCATTATGGGCGATTACGATTATTGGTGGACTATTTATAACTGTACTTTCTTTTGTAATGATAATGAGTGTTTATGGTAGGTTTTTCAAACTTTATTTATACACAGCAATAGCACCAATTCCACTTTCAGCAATGGCAGGAGAGCCATCACAAAGCGTGGCAAAGAGCTTTATAAAATCTTATACTTCAGTATGTATGGAGGGAGCAATTATTGTGCTTTCTTGTATTATATTTTCACTATTTGCGTCCACACCACCAGCAGTTGATATGAACGCACCTGTTGCAACGCAAGTATGGAGCTATATTGGAGAGCTAGTTTTCAATATGTTGGTACTTGTAGGAACTATAAAAATGAGCGACAGAGTTGTGCGTGAAATGATGGGATTATAGATGAAAGGTAGGGAAATATATGAGTACAATAACACACCAAACAAGACAATTAAGTTTTGAAGATATGCAGTTAAAAAAGAAAAGGAGATATGAACAAATACTATATAGACTTATAAAAGGCAATAAAACAGCAAAAGAAATAGCAGTTGAATTGTTTGAATTAAAACTAACACCTAGTGCAGAAAGAAATTACACAGCACCACGCCTTACAGAGTTAGAAAAAATGGGGTTAGTAAAATCAGTAAATAAGAAAATATGTGAATATACAGGTAAAAAAGTGGCAATTTATGAAATTACACTAGATGGCATAAAAAAGTATAAAGCATTAAATAAAAATGGAAATGCCAGACTAGAGAAAGGTTGTGAGAGCTATGAGTGAAATGATTAACGGAGTAGAGTATATTTTAATGAAAGATATAAAAGGAAATGAGGACTTACACGAAATAGCAAGAAATATAAAATTTGAAGATGATACTTGTTCAATGCCTAAAAATACAACTAGAAAGCAATTCATAGCAGAAATAAAGTCGGAGATTGAATGGTACTTTGATTTTGTATCTCCACCAGTAAGCAAAGATATTTTGAATCAAGAATATTTGAAAATATTAAAAATAGAAGAAATGGAAAGGAGAAAAGGCAAAAATATGAAGAACTATGAAAAAGTAATTGATAAAAGAAACTTAACACAAAATGCGTTTGCATTAAATGTTTTATTACAATGTGGCAGAAATAATTTACTAGATGATAAATTTTACGAAAATATGATAAAAGGAGCAAATGGAACAAGTCTAATGACAGCAGATTTTCAAAAACAAGTATATGAAATTGCAAGAAATATGGCAAAATTAGATGACAAAGGCTTATGCGAGTATGTATATGACAAAGTGAAAGCAGATAAAAAGCTAGAGCGAGGCAGATAGGAGGTAGGAAATATTATGATAGAACAAACCAATATAGAAACAGTATGGCTTATAGAAGATAATGAGTTAAAAAAGGCAAATAAGAGAGTAGCAAAAGTAAATTATAATGGAACAGAAATAGCTGTATTGAAAACAGAAGTAGGAAGTTATGGGCAAGAGTATTTATTTAAAGATAAAGACAATGAATATTGGAAAATGAATATAGCAGGAATTGAGCTCAAAAAGTTTATTAGTGCTAGTATAGACAGTACGCTAACAGAAAGTAAAAACTATTGTGATCGTGTTATAGAAAAGTTATCTACATTTGATTTAAAAGAGTTTTTTACGAGAAAAATCAAAAGAAAAAACTACTTCAATAAATGTGAATTAGCATATATTTCTAAACATTTTCCAGATATGTATGATATGGCGAAAAATAGCAGAGAAGAATATATTGCAGAAAATAGAAGAATAGACCAAGAGGCATTTAATGCAAGAAAACAACAGGAAAGAGAAACAGTAAAGCAAGTAAATACAGAATTTAAAAGGCAATTTAAAGAAATAAAACAAAATATATACAAAGGAGAAACAATAAAAATATTTGATTTTAAATTTTATAAAGATAATGAATATAAATTTACTCCAGACACACAAAATTGTGTGCTTTTTTTAGCTAAAGAATATGATATAAAAATTCCACTTGCAACACAGGGATTTATCAATAATAGGCTTACAGATTATAATTTTAAAACCAAAAAGGGATTTTTTAAAGCTACTAGCAACAAAAGGTGTAGCCAAACAATGTTTGAATATTTAGATAAAATCTATGATAGTGTAAAAAAAGAATTGAAAAAACAGAGAGTATGTGAGAGATAGGAGGAAAAAGCTAATGGAAAAAGAAATTGTTGATAATATAATGTATGAAGTTAATGAGTTAGCAAGAAGTAAAGACTTCACTAATGCGAAAATAGAGTATGTATTAGTAAATAAACAAAATACAAAGCATTCTATTGCTGTAATAAATGACCAGAATAATGAGCTGTATGAGGTAACATTAAAAGATAATGAAATAAATCCTGCATTAGACTGGGCATACAATATAGATGATGATGTCTTTGCACATTTAGAAAATGAATACGAAATAGGATTTATGAGTTTAGAATTTCATTCTGGTATATGGTATCAAGTTGAGGATATAGGTATAGAAGAATTTACTCATAAACTAGGACTACAAAAATATCTAAAATACTGTAAAGATAATGGAATTGATAAAAAAACTATTTGTGAAAAATTAAATACAGATTTAGCAGATATAATGCAGTATTACAATGAAAAAACAGATTATATAAAAATAGAAAATGGGCAAGTACAACTTCCACAAGAAAAATACCAAAAAGAAAGTGAAATTAGTTATATAGCATTTTGTTTAGGCTATGACTTGTTAAATGATAAATTAAGCGAATCAGAAAAAAACGAATGTGATAATGTATATGATTTTTGCAATTATTTAGCAAATAAGTTTATAGAAACAGATTATTATAAAAATGCGTGGAGATCCACTTATGATAGTTTGAGCGAATGGCTTGAAGATAATAGAGAAATTATACAAAGTGAATATTTATGTTATTTAGGAAAAGATAATAAGTGTATTCTTGAAACAGGAAAAAGAAATAATGATAAAGTAGCACTTGTAGAACATCAATTTAAAGATGGAACAAAAGAATATATTGTAGCTTTTCATTATGAGGTAGATGATAAAAAGGTAAACTGGGGCTATGGCTATTATTATGGAGATGACTTAAAAAAAGCAAAAGAAGATTTTGAAAAAGTAAAAGCAGGAGGAAATTTGGCAGATACATTTAAACTACAAACAAGCGAAAATGACGAAGTTAGAGAAACAGTAGAAAACAAAAAAGAGTTTATTGAGCAAGTAATGAAAAAGCAAAAGAAATCAAAGGAAAAGGAGAGATGATAGCTTATGGAAGTTAAGATAAATAAGGAAATAAGGCAGTACAAAGAAAATATATTTTTTGGACTGACAATGAGGCAATTTGTATGTTCGGCATTAGCTTGTATTGTAGCAGTCGGAATATATTTTATAACAAAACCAATATTCAATAATACAGGAACTGTATCGTGGCTATGTATGGCAGGTGCAGTTCCTTTTGCATTACTAGGATTTGTAAAATACAACGGAATGACAGCAGAAAAGTTTTTTATAGCTTGGGTTAAGTCAGAGATATTAACACCTAAAAAATTAGTATTCAAACCTAATAACTTATATTTAGATATGTATAGACAATGTGAAAAAAGCAAGAAGAAAGCTAAAAAAGTAAAACAAGATAAGAAAGAAAAAAAGAACAGAAAGAAAACAAAAACAGATAATGAACAAAATTAAAGAAAAACAGTATTGAGATTTTACCTCTTAAAAGGAGGTAGGATTTATGAAAATAATTGAGTTATTCAAAAAAGATAAGGAAAAATATATAATTCCAAAGGGTGTGCAAGATGTCATACCAGTAAAAAGAATATGGAGAGATGGAGTATTTTTAGTAGGTAAAAATAAATATTCCAAAACTTTTAAATTCACAGATATTAACTACATTGTAGCAAGCGAGGAAGACAAAGAGGCAATGTTTTTAGACTATATGCAAATACTTAATTCTTTTGAGTGTGAAATGCTTGTAAAAATTAGTATATTAAATAGCAAAATGAACGAACAAAATATAGAGAATAACATTAAAATAGAAAATGAAAAAGACAAACTTGATAGATTAAGAAGTGAGTATAATAGGCTAATAGATGAGGGAGCAAAAACAAGCAATGGAATTGTGCAAGAAAAGTATATAACAATAACTATTAAAAAGAAAAACTTGGAGGAGGCACGAACAGCTTTCAGAAGAATAGCAGTAGAATTAAATAAACACTTTAAAAAGTTAAATTCAGCTTGTATAGAGTTAGATTCAAATGAAAGATTAAAAATGCTACACAACTTTTATAGAATAGGAGAGGAAAGTAGTTTTAATTTTGATATGATAGACAATATGCAAAAGGGACACAGTTTCAAAGACTATATATGTCCAGACAGTTTTGAGTTCAAAAAAGACTATTTCAAAATGGGAGATAAATTCGGTAGAGTAATATTCTTAAAAGAGTATGCGTCTTTTATAAAAGATAGTATGATAGCAGAGCTAACAGACATTAGTAAAAACTTAACATTAACAATAGATATATCGCCAGTAGCAACAGATGAGGCAATAAAAGACGCAGAACGAATATTGCTAGGAGTAGAAACAAACAAAGCTAATTATATAAGAAAACAAAGCGAAAATAATAATTTTCTTGCGTCAGTTCCATTTGATATGGAGCAACAAGAACAAGAGGCAAGAGATTTTTTAAATGATTTAATGACACGAGATCAGCGTATGTTTTTAGGACTAATTACAGTTGTATTTATAGCAGATACAGAAAAAGAACTAGAAAATATAACAGAGGCAATATTAACAACAGCTAGAAAAAATCTTTGCCAGTTTGGTATATTAAGATTTCAACAGCTAGACGGACTTAACACAACACTACCTATTGGAATTGAAACAATAGAAACATTAAGAACACTAACAACAGAAAGTTTAGCAGTATTTATGCCTTTCAAAGTGCAAGAGGTACAACACCCTAAACGGAATATATTATGGACAAAATGCAATTTCAAAAAATATGATATTGCTAGATAGAAAACAGTTGCTAAACGGAAACAGTTTCATACTTGGAGTTTCTGGGAGTGGAAAGAGTTTTACAGCAAAACAAGAGATAAGTTCAATAATGCTAAAAGAAAAAGACGCAGATATAATAATTATTGATCCAGAAAATGAATTTGCAGGACTTGTAAAAGAACTTGGAGGAGAGCTTGTAGAAATATCTTCAACAAGTAAAAATCATATAAACGCAATGGATATGAATAAATTTTATGGAGATAATGCGAATCCGATAGTATTAAAATCGGAGTTCGTGCTTTCACTATGTGAGCAACTTATGGGAAAAGCATTAGAGCCACAACAAAGGTCAATAATTGATAGATGTACGGCAAATGTATATAAAAAATATCAAGATAATGACTATGAGGGAGAGCCACCAACTCTAAAAGATTTTAGAGAAGAATTACTAAAACAAAATGAGAAAGAGGCAAAAGATGTAGCACTAGCAATAGAATTGTTTAGTAATGGTAGTTTGAACACATTTGCAAAACAAACTAATGTAAATATTCATAATAGGTTAGTTTGTTATAATATATTAGAACTAAAAAAACAGCTACAACCTATTGCAATGCTAGTAATACTTGATAGCATTTTCAATAGAATAACAGCAAATAGACAAAAAGGAAGAAGCACATATATTTATATTGACGAGATATATTTACTTTTTCAATATGAATATTCAGCTAACTTCCTTTTTACTTTATGGAAAAGGGTTAGAAAGTATGGAGCTTGTTGTACTGGTATTACACAAAATGTAGAAGATTTATTACGAAGTGATTTAGCAAGAACAATGCTTGCAAATAGTGAATTGATTATAATGCTTAATCAAGCAAGCACGGACAGAGCAGAACTTGCAAAACTATTAAATATATCAGACCAACAATTAAGTTTTATAACTAATGTAGAGGCAGGACACGGACTATTAAAAATAGGAAATTCACTAATACCTTTTGTAAATAAATTTCCAAAGGATACCGAACTTTATAAATTGATGACAACAAAATTAAATGAGATTATATAGAAAGAGGGAGCAATATGTATAAAAAGTTCTATATATTTTTAGTTATAATGCTAGTAGCTAGTTTAGTTACTAGCATTAACTATATAATAATAAATTACAAAGAAGATAAAGAGCAAAATGAAGTTTTTGAAGAATTAGAGAACATTATCACAGAATGCCAGGAGGAACAAAACGAAAAACAGCAAGAAGAAAGTAGAAACTTACAAAAACTATATGATTTGAATAATGATTTTGTGGGGTGGCTAGAAATTGAAAATACAAATATAAGCTACCCTGTTATGCAGACAGAAAGTAATAGAAAAGATTACTATTTAAGGAAAAACTTTTATAAACAATGTTCACAATTAGGAACACCTTACATTGCAGAATATTGCAATGTGCAAAAAAGTGATAATGTTATTGTATATGGTCATCATATTAAGAATAATCAAATGTTTGGAGAATTAGAAAAATACAAAAAGAAAGAATTTTACAATAACCATAAAGTAATAAATTTCAATACCATATACGAAAATGCAGACTATGAAATAATAGCAGTATTCAAAACAGTTGCTTATACAGGTTTTGAATATTATAAATTTGTAAATAGTAGTTCAAAGCAGGAGTTCGATACATTTATACAAAAATGTAAAGAGCTTTCTTTTTATGAAATAGAAAAAACAGCACAATATGGCGACAAACTTATAACATTATCAACTTGCGAATATTCCAACAAAAACGGACGATTAGTAGTTATAGCAAAGAAAATAAAGGTAGAATTGGAGGAATAGCAATGACAGATATAAAAACAAAGAAAAAACAAGAAGTCAGTATAAAGAAACTTGATAGAGCAAAGATAGTTGGGCAAAATCTAAAATCAAATATAATAAGTGTAAAAGATAAAACGAAAGAAAATTACAAAAAGAACGAAAGCACAGCACAAGAGTATGCAGAAAATAAAGTAAGTAACACAATGCACGATATTATTTACTATACACCACGATTAAATAGAAAAGGAAAGCAAAATTTTGAAAAAACTATACAGAACATTGAAAAAGGAAAAGTGCAGATAAAAAAAGCACAAAAAGGAATAAAAAATGTAAAAAGAAAAGGAAAAATCACAATAAACAAAGCAAAAAGAAATATAAAAAGAGTTCAAAACACAGTAAAATCAACTAAAAATGCAGTTAAAACAACAGAAAAAACAGCGAAAACAACTATAAAAACAACAAAGCAAGTAGCAAAAAATAGTGTAAAACTAGCTCAAAGAACGGCACAGATGACGAAACAAGCTGTAAAAACTACAATACAAGCAACAAAAGTAGCAATTAAAACAACAATAGCAATAATTAAAGCAATAATTGCAGCAACAAAGGCACTTGTTTCAGCAATTATTGCAGGTGGTTGGGTAGCAGTAGTAGTAATTATTGTAATATGTTTAATTGCAATGATATGCAGTTCTGTTTTTGGAATCTTTTTTGCAAATGAGAAGAAAGACGGAGAAATGACAGTAAATAGTGTAATGGCAGAATTAAATACAGAATTTTCAAAAGAAATAGAAAAAAAGAAAGGACAACACCCTAACGCAGATTATGACATTAAATATGCAAGAGCAAATTGGCGAGATGTAATAGCAGTTTATACAGTAATGATAAGCAATGGAGATTATAAAGTAGATGTTATGACTATGGACGATAACAGAGCAAAAACATTAAAAAAAGTATTCTGGGATATGAACGAATTTAATGAGGTAGTAGATAAAAGACAAGAAAAAGTAAAAGTTCCAGATGGGCGAGGTGGAGAAAGAGAGATAGAAGTAATTAAAGAAACACTACACCTAACAGTTAGAGTAAAAAGTATAGAAGAAATATCAAATCAATATAATCTTAATCAAGCTCAAAGGGAACAATTAAATGAACTAATGAACGAAAAATATGCTAGTAATTGGTCAAGTCTTATATATGGAGGAGGAAATAGTGATATTGTAAAAGTTGCTATTTCGCAAATAGGAAATATAGGACGGAGAGCCTTATTGGTCTTGGTATGGTTTTGAATCTAGGGTTGAGTGGTGTGCTTGTTTTGTTTCGTGGTGTGCCGAACAATGTCGGTTATATAAACGCAGGAATAGTTCCAAAATATGCAGGTTGTCAGAGTGAGGGAGTTGTCTGGTTTCAAAATCGTGGATTATGGCAAGATGGAAGTTATACACCAAAGGCACGGAGATATAATCTTTTTTGACTGGGCAGATAGTAATGATGGACAGGCAGATCATACAGGAATTGTAGAAAAAGTAGAAAATAATAAGGTTTATACTATTGAGGGAAATACAACAGGAGATATGTGTAAACAAAATCAATATGATGTGGGCAGTAGTGTTATTTTAGGTTATGGAACGCCAGCATATCAATAAAGGAAAGTGATAAATTATGAAGATAAAAAAGTTTGATGTGGTAGAGTTGAAAAACAAAAATAAAGCAGTAATTTTAGAAATATACAAAAGAAAAAGATATTATGCAGAGATAGTAAATGACAAAGGAGAAACAATAAATAAAAAAGAAATTATTTCAAAAGAAATAGATAAAATCATTTATAGAAAAGAAATTGAAAAATAAGTAGGAATGGTATTTGTTAGAAATAATGAGTACCATTCCTATTATTTTTTTGTCATTTTTAAAGACAAAATCAAAAATAAGTGCTATAATTCAAAAGGAAACGGAGTGAAAAGCAATGACAACGCAATTTGTAGAAAGCCTTATAAATAGTAAAATGAATATAAATCAAAATGAAATTATTTTTACATTTTATGAATTAAGAGTAAAGCATAACCTAACTGAAGAGCAAACAGATGAATTTTTAGCTTTATGCAAAACAAGATTAGAAAATTTAGATTATAGAGTATTTTTCACAGGTACAAAATTTACATATAAAGAACAAAAGAGAATAGTACAAGATAATGAATTATTAGTAGCAATAAAAGAATAAGAAAGGGGATCAAAGATGAACTTAAAAAAAGAATTTAAGAAAGAAGAAATAGAGTTATTGCAAGTAGCAGGAGTAAATGTAGAAGATAGGGAGTATAGCAAAGAAGAATTGCGAAAATGTGAGATGGACATAGAAGAATTTATAATGTCGCATAGCTCTAAAAATGGCGATATATCTAAATTAAGTAATCAATATTATGGTATTTTAAATACACTTATAAACTAAATACACAAAAAAATATGAAGATAGAAAACTTATTTAATCTTCATATTTTTTATTTGTTGTTTGGCACATATTCAATTATATCATTTAAAGTGCAATTAAGATAATCACAAAATCGAGCAAGTACAAGAATATCAAATCTTACTAGATCGCCTTTCATTATTCGCTTAATTACTTTGAAATCTGTATCAGTATCTTTCATAAATCTGTTAATACTAATATGCCTACTTTTCAATAAATCTTGTAATTTAAAGAGATAATAGCCATTTTCTAATTTTACTTTATACATACTAAAATCACCTATTTTCTTAAAAATTATATAATTTTAGTATGCCACTTGACTATTGGTTATATAACCAATATAATAGAAAAACAGGAGTGGCAAATAATGGAAACAAAAATTGACAATTTTATAGTACCAAAATACATAGCTGAAGAAATAATAGAATATATAGAGCAAACAGCAATGGGAAGATGTAGATGTATGAAATGGGAAAATATAAAAGCATTATTAAGATTAGCAATAGTTAATGGAAGAATCACAAAAGAACAGGCAAAATATATAGAAAATGAGTTTTGCAGAGAAAAAATATAATATGTCAATTAAAACTAATATAGGAGGAACAAATGAAGAAAAAGGAAATAATAGATAAAATAGATGGAAAATTAGATGATCATTATAGAAGTATTGCCAAAGATTACTTGAAACATTATGCACAATTTAATGATTTTGAAAAAGCTATTTTTACAGAAATAATAGGCAATATAATAGAGAAACATTATTCATTAGAACAATGTTTTACAAGAATATCTAATGAATACAATGTAAATTGTAAAAGAATAGTCTTTTTTGCTATTATACGAGTAATAAAAATGCCAACACTAAAAGCGAAATTTCTTTTTTTGAGTAATATAAATGAAGTAATATCTCAATGTATAAATTTAATGAAAAGTGAAGTAGTAAATTTAGCTTTTAAATGTGCGTAATTTTTAAAAGATAGTAATATTAAATTGAAAAGCGATTTCAATTTATGATATAATTGAAATACAAATAGTAATTTATCGGGGAGAAAGCAATATGAAAGAGTTAGTGGATTTTATATTTTTAATAATAATATATTTTTGGAAATTTTATAAAAAATGGAAAGAAAAAGGTAGAGATGT
>JAAWNJ010000104.1 GCA_022798895.1 Clostridia bacterium
ATAATTATGTTAACATATAAAAAATAAGTCTTATTTCTTATTTCTATTCAAAACTTATTCTCATTACTATTTCTTCTAAAAAATAGCAAGAGTATCTTTTCTTCTCCCTTGCTATTTTTCTATGTCTGATTTTATTAATTCTAATTTCCCTTTGCATTTACCACATCGGTATTTTTTTATTAAATTTTGATTAAATCGCTTTCGATAAATAATTTGTCCACAATTTTGACATACTATTTTATATTTGTAATTATTTACTTCTACATATTCTAACTGGCTCGCCTTATAATCTTCTTGCACATTGCCTTTTGTTGTAATATGATATCCTAATCTTTGATTAATATAATTAGCATATTTTTTAAATTCTTGGCCATGATTGTTACAAAAGGGAATACAATGTATTAGCTCATGCATGATTGTATTTTTGATGATATTATCATTTAGTTGCATAACCCAACTACTAATTTCAATATGATGATTTTGAAATCTTTCATATTTGATTATTTTATGGTGTCCTCTTTTGGTTATTGTTTTATATCTTTTGTCTGGATTTTCTTGTTTGCAACAGCCATATCTTTTATTTGCTCTTTTTGTTAGTTTAATGTCAATGTTTCCTATTATTTCTTTATTCTTTATATTAATTCCTATGGTAGAAAGTTCTGTTAAGCATTGTTGGTATAGTCTGTTTAATTTCTGTTCTTCCAATATTAGCTCCTTATTTTTTGTAATATTTATCAATTATTCTTTGTGCACCTTTACTTCTATCTTTTGTTTTTTCGTTTCTTATCTATGAAAATAATATACATCTCCTCTTACTGCAATAACCAATCATAAGATTGATTTTTATTATATCATAATTAATTTTACATAATTTTTACTTTGTCTTTTCATAGCTTTGCTTTATTATTCCTTTTGCATATTCTAACTCCTCTTTATTTCCTATAAACATAAAATTGTCATTGGTCCAATTATAGCTGTCATTTAGTTTTTTTACTTTATTAAGTGGATCATTGTAATCTCCATGCATTAAAATTAATTTTAAATTATTCTTCTGAAAGTATATCTCTACAAAGTTTTTGCCATTAGTATATGGAATATAAATTGATGTAGTCGCTTTTTTTACATCTGTTCCAAGTCCCATAATGTATGGATCTAATTCTTTATATAAATTAATAACTTCTTGATTTGAATTTGATATTAAATCTATAAATTGTTTTTCTTTAAAGACTATTTCTCTATCTTTTTTATTATTTGTCTCTAATATTTCTGGAATTACTACATCAATATTATAATCTTTATCAGAAGTCATAAAATCTAATCCTAGAAATTTTATTTTTTCAGCTTTATTCGCAAAAATAAATTCAAATTCTCTTTGCATAAAATCCACAATGTCTAATCCTCTTTTTAGAATTGCTTCTGGTGTCCATTCTTTCTCTCTACTAACTTCAATCTCACTCTTTGAACCCTTGGCATATCTCTCTTTCTTTTCATCAAAAGAAATATTTTGTAATCTACTATTCACTCTTTTCGATAGTGGTAATAAATTTCCTAAACTACTAGAAAGTGCTTTTCTATTTTTGTCATCTAATTGTTTCCCATTATATTCTCTAAATCTTTTTATCCAATATTCCTCAGTAGCTTTTTGAGGATAGATGTGTTCTACTGAATATGAATCTCTTGGATCTTGCTTAAAATAATCATTTGGATTTAGCTGTTGCTCAGACAATGTTTGACATTGGCTTAAATCATAAATATATAAAATATATTTTAAAGATTTCCAAGTATAAAATCCATCTCTCTTAAATAATCTATTGAATTTATCAATTACTCCTGGTGCTATTACTACATTATTCTTACTTAAATAATCAACAGCCCTAGTTGTTTCTAATACATCTTCAATATCTATTGTGTGCTTATATAAATCACGTCCTAAATTGTAAAATAAACTGTTTTGCCAAGTAGGATTATAATTATTAAGACGATAATGTAAAAAATTAAATCTTTCTATATTCTTCAAACATTGTACTTTGTCGCTGTATGAAATATCTTTTCTGGAAAGCAAAACCGTTATCAACGGTCTAGCATTTATATGACCTAATATATTTAATCTTATTAAATACTTTGATATATCACTATTTTCATCTCTAGTTGGGCATTTCATTTCATACCAAAATGGTATTAACTCTTTTAAGCTATTTACATATTTTTGTATATCTTCTATTTTTAATAATATACTTTGATTATTTTTGGTTGACTCTATTTCATTATTTTCCTCATTTTCACTTTCTTCTTCATACTCATCTTCATTAGTTGTTATAAAAGTAAACTCAGGTACATACAGATTATTAGGATCGATATTTTGCTGGATAAAATATTTATTTAACAAATATTTCTGATATGGAATTGTCTGATTCCTTCCAACCTGTCTTGTTTGATAACCAAAATAAATCATCCAATGGTCTCTTAAAAATTCATCATCATCTAATGGATTATTTTTATTTTTTCCTAAATAACTATAAATATCTTTCCAAGTTTCATTTATATTTTCTCTGACATTGTTTTTTGTATCTTCTTCAACATCAAATAACGTTGATAAGTATATTAGTCTATTTTTTAATAATTCTAAGTGTGATAATGCCTTTCCTCTATTATTCATAGTTTCAAAAGCTACATATACATTAAAATCATTATTAATATAATACATATTAAATTTAAAATGTAATGTTAATTTATTGAATATTTTTTCAATTTCAGCTTGTTTATTTTCTTTGTTATTAATTCTTTCATTTAATTTCTTATTAAAGAACTCCTTTGCATTCAATAAATTCAATGTATAAAAAGTTTCACTGGCTGTTCCAACATTTGAATCTCCCAATATTTCTTTTCTAAAATATTTATCACTTGGATTGTCAACTTCATATCCGAATTTATAAGTTTTAAAAACACCAGTACTCTTTGTTTTATACAAATATTTTTCAGATAATTCGTCTATTGAAATATCATTTAATGAATATATATTATTTTTTCTACAAATTGATAATATTTCATTTATTAAAATAATCATTGTTGTTAATCTTTGCTGACCATCAACTAATTCATAAATTGAATAACCTGAATTAACAAGCCAAATCTCATCATTCCATTTTTCAATTTTGCTTTCTATTTCTTTATTACTTACTTTTTTCAAAGACAACATACCTGTATAATGATCTTGTCCATCTATAAGACTAGTTAAATCACTCCAAAATTCTTCTAGTTGCTCATTTTCCCATGAATATCCTCTTTGATAGTCTGGTATTCTAAATAAACATTCATTAAATCTTTGTTGTAAATTCAATAAATCATCCATTTTATTTACTCCTTTATCCTTTTTCTAATCTCATTCCAATTATTTTAATCTCTTATTTCATCGTAGACATTGCTTGATATATTGTTCTTCTATTTTGCAATCAAATTATAAAATTCATTTTCTTGTTTTCTTTCAAATCCAATACTATAATGATTTTATTTTGTACTTCTCTACTAAATCATCTTCTTTCACCATTTATTAATTGTCCCAAATAATACGATAGCCCCTCTACTTCTTTAGCCAATTCACTTTGACTCTAGTTGTTTTTGATATTTCTTTTTAATTACTAAATGTATTCAAGTCTTTTTCTTTTGTAAACTATAAGCTTACATATTACATATCATAACAATATTATTTTTTCAACTTTTTTTGATATATTTCATAAACGAGTAAAATAAATTCCACTCTTAAAGAACCTGATTAAATTTCTAATAAGATCTTTTATATAAAATTTACTCAGAGAGACATCCCTTTAGACAAAAATGTCTTGATTGGCTGTGTGACCCGAACTTACGACCTCAGGGTTATGAGCGACGGATGAACGGTTTTTGTAAGTTTGTGAAAATTAGAGTTTTTGTTGGTATTTAGGTGTTTACGAGAGTTTTAGTTTATGGAACATTTGTGTACTTTTATGGCATTTTTGGAGAGAATTTTACCCAATTTTTACCCAACTCGTATAGTACGTTTGTTCTTAGAAAATTAGCTCTTGTAGGTACATTTTGAAAATGAAAAATTTTAATTTTGGAGGTAGATTTTTATGAGTAATTTAAGAGAGGTTAATGATGATATTTTAAAAGATTGGTTAGATTTTAGATAAACTGTTGTTGAAATCTTTGATTTCGTGCCAACAGTTATATGCGTTAGCTGAGGATACTATTGCTGGTCTTACTTGTGCAGAAGATAAAAAACATTTTATTTGTTTTGAAGAGATTGCTGAAAAGATTTGAGGAATGTTCCCGAACAGAATAAGAAATATGTTGAGAAACAGTTGAAACAACTTGATGATAATTTCTTTGATTATATTTGCTAATGGAATGAAAAGTATTATAGGAATGGGTTTTGTGATGGAATGCTGCTGATTGGTGGATGCTTTAAATTCATAATATCATAATATCTAAAAATACAGTTTTATCATAATTTGTGTTAAAACTGTATTTTTTATTGATTTTTCGTGTGTTATCTGCTATATTATATGTATAATTATTTTATTCTTATATTTTACTTGCTTTAAAGGAGGTGACAGCATATGAGTCTTTATGATTTTTTAAATTCAGTAGATTTAACTCTTGAAAAGAATATTAAATCTTATGATAATTCATTTGTTGATAAATTTATGGATGAATTAAAATATTATCTTTTAAAAAAGGATCCTAATTTTAAAAATTTAGATTTTGATGAATTGCCTAAAGATACTGTTTTTTATGTTGA
>JAAWNJ010000011.1 GCA_022798895.1 Clostridia bacterium
CATAAGGACGGAAAGGGGGCAATTACAATGACACAACCTGACCTTATTCTAAAATTGATTGAACAATTATTAACAGAAAGAGAAAAGAACATTAAACTTCAATCAGAATTAGAAGAATACAAAAAGGGTAAAGACTAAATGTGTCATTACATAGGCGAAGTGGGGAAGTTTTACGGGCTTTCTCGCTTTTTAAATATAAAAAAAAAGTAGTGTATTACGGGTACACTACGAGCAAACAATATACACAACCTGACCTAAGGTACATTGTTTATTGTAACTATATAATAGCATATTTATTTTTATATGTCAAATGATTTTTTAAAACTTTACAATGATTTTTTGCCTGACAAAAATAAAAAACGGATGAAATTTTACCGCAGAATTTATGCAATCGGATAATCACGATTGGTTGACAGAATGTATAAGTTATGTTACAATAAAAAACGATGAATACTTAGAAAGTAAAATAAAAGAGGAGAGATTATGATAAAAAGAAGTTTGCTAGAAGGTTTACAACAAGCTTGTGAACTAATGACGAAAGATTACCATATGCAAACAGGAAATAAGCATCTTACATTTAATGTATTGCAACTTTTTGAAGAAAAATATCCAAAAGCAGTTTTAAAAACAGATTTAGTAAGGCAAGCAGCTCAGGTATATGATGAGTATAAGGGAAATGAAGAGTATATTCATATACCAGATGTCTGCCAAATGTTATACAATTTGAAAGCATATCCAGTATTAGGAGCTTTTGATATGAGAAGTGGAGAATTAGAAGGTGTGGTTACAATTAAATATCATGAAAATACTTTAGAGGAAGATACAGATCCATATTATCCAAAGCCAAATGCCAAATTCTTTTCTATTACAGGGGTAATTGTTAGACAAAGAGAAAATATGTTAAATAAAGGAATAGGAAGTAGCTTATATGCGGCATCTATTTTAGGAGCACAAAAATATGCAAGTAAATATCCAGAAGAAAATATGGAATTGAATGTAGTGATTGACTGTACTAATTTACCAAGCTTATATGCATTAACCAATGGAAATGAAAAAATAGCAGCATGTGGATATTTAGGCAGAAGTCAAAAGTTACTTGCAGTTTTAGATGGAATTTATACTGTAAGGGATGAAGAACAGCATTTAATAGAAGCACCAACTTATGTTATAAAAATTCCACTTGCCCCACAACAAATACAAGCTCAGGCAAGAGAAAGTCAGACTTTTTCATATCATACTAAAAAAGATCCCCCAAACTATCAACAATACGAAGAATTGCTAGATACTATCTTAGAAAAGATAAAACAGGATGAAACATGTGTCATAACGCAAATGGAAGATGAAGGAATAGGAACAGTTAGCTATATTCATATAGAAAATTTAGAAATTCATTTAGAAGATATGCAGATAGAAAGAAATGGAACGCAAAATATTGGAAAGAGAAGAACGCCTACTGGGGAAGTCAGTAAATTTGTGGGGCCAATGCCAGATTTGAAAAAGGAAATTGAGGAGGACGAAAGATAAATATGGAGTTAAATTCAATCCAATTTTTTAAGGAAATTGCAAAAATACCAAGGGAGTCTGGAAATGAAAAGCAAATTGGAACATACTTGTGCCAATTTGCTAAAGAACGAAATTTATTTTATGAATGTGACCAATATCATAATGTATTAATTAAGAAAAAGACTATAGATAAAGAACCAATTATTTTGCAAGTACATACCGATATGGTGTGCGAAAAAGAAGAGGGAAAAGAATTTGACTTTGAAAAGGATGCTATTGAAGTGATAGAAGAAAATGGATATTTAAGAGCAGAAGGAACAACCTTAGGTGCAGATAATGGAATAGGGGTAGCACAGATATTAGCCATTTTAGATAGTGATATTCCTTGCAATATTGAAGCAATTTTTACAGCAACAGAGGAAACCTCTATGGTAGGGGCAATGAATTTTGATACGAGTAAATTAGAGGGAAAGAAGTTATTAAATTTAGATGGTTTTGAAGAAAATGTCATTTTAATGGAGAGTGCATGTTTTTATGATATTATTCTAAAATTGAAAAATGAATTTAATAAGCCAAAAAATCAGAATACGTATGAAATTATTTTAAGTGGAATGAAAGGTGGACATTCAGGATTTGATATTAATAAAGAACATGGAAATAGTAATATAGAATTGGCAAGATTGCTAGAAAAAGTAGAGGACATAGAAATAAATGATTTTGTAGGAGGAGCAAAATTTAATGTTATTCCTTCACAAGCTAAGGCACAAATTGTGACTAATTTAGTAGCAGAAAAAATGAATGAGTTGTGTCAAAATACCCAAAGAGAATTGCAAGAAAAATATCCAGAAGTTAAAATTACAGTAGTATCTAAAAATAGGGCAGAAGAAGCACTTAATACAAAGGATTCAAAAGAGTTCTTACAAAAGATAATACAATTTCCACATGGAGTACTGTATAAAAATAGTAACCAAGAAGTTACTACATCTATTAATTTAGGAGCTGTCAATTTGCAAGGACAAGAATTGAAAGTAGGAATGAGAAGTTCTAAGCAAACAGAAGAACAAGAATGCTTGAATTTACTTAAAAATTATAGTAAAAAATATCAACTAGATTTTACTGTGATAGGTTCACAACCAGGATTTGAGTCTGACCCAAATAGTTCACTTATTCAAGAATTGTTAAAGGCTCATCCTATAGAAGAATTTCATAAATTACCAGAACTAAAATCAGTTCATATTACAGTAGAGGTAGGATTTTTTAAACAAAAAATACCAGATCTTCAAATTGCTATTATCTCTCCTAAAATTCAAGGTGCACATACTACAAAAGAGTGTGTAGAGATAGCTTCTATTAGCAGAACTGATAAATGGCTTATGAATTTTATTTAGGTAAAACCTTTACTTTTCATCTATTCTTGTGTAAAATGAATATAGAAGATTATACGAGAAAGGATGAAGTTATGAAGAAACAAATTGTATCATCTATTATATTAATAATACTCACTTTTATATTAGGATTATCTAATAGAGTATTAGCAACAAATCAAACTATAGTAAATGAGGATATTCCAATTACTAATGTAGTGACAAATGTACCAACGCAAATTCAAAATAATATAGAAGCAAATGTACAGACACCATGGACAAACTCAGCTCCAACAGACTATGTCAATGACATTAGTAATCAATTACAAAATATAGCATCAGGGCAACAGCCAAAAGATATGAGAAGACAAGTAGCTATTATGGTTATCATTATTGTTACAGTACTTCTTATTGTAGGATTAATAACATGGTATTATATGACAAATCAATAAAGATAAAATGATGCTTGAAAAAATTAAGCATCATTTTATTCGTAGGAGTAGAAATGGAAGAATTTGATTTTGAACAGGCAAATAATCGAGAATATGTATTAAATATGGTAAAACAAGATGGAAAGTTATTAGACTTTGCTTCAAAAGAACTACAAGATGATAAAGAAGTTGCAATGGCAGCAGTGGAGCAAAATCCAATTGCATTAGAATTTGTTAGTCCAAGGTTAAAAGATGATAGAGAAATTGTATATAACTCTGTATCTAGAATTGGATGGACAGCTTGTTACGCTAGTGACAAATTAAGAGGAGATAAAGATTTAATATTAGCAGGTGCAAAAATAGAAGGACAGATTTTATACTATTCTTCAAAAGAGTTAAGAGATGATAAAGATGTAGTTATACAAGCAGTGAGTAATAAAGGGTTAATTCTGAAGTATGCAAGTAGGCGTTTGAGAAATGACAAAGAAGTAGTACTTGCAGCCATAAAACAAGATAAAAGGGCCAAAGAATATATTGATTCAGAAGAATTAAAACAAGATGAAGAAGTACAAGCTATCTTAAATCCACCACAGGAGTAAGAAATGGAACAGATTAGAGAAAAGTTATTTGAATTACAAGATAAGAAATATCAAGAATTTCATAGCAAATTATGTCCTAATGTAGAGGATATTATTGGAGTTCGTATTCCAAGCTTAAGAAAGTTAGCAAAACAAATTGCTAAGGAAAATCCAAGAGAATATTTGGAAAAAACACCAAAAGAATACTATGAAGAAAGAATGCTACAAGGTTTTGTAATTGGATATATGAAAGCAGAACTAGAAGAAAAGTTAGCTTATTTAGATAAATTTGTACCAATTATTGATAATTGGGCAGTTTGTGATTGCTGTACTTCAACATATAAATTTACAAATAAATATCCAGAAGAAATGTGGAACTATATTCAAAAATATCTTTCTTCTAATCAAGAATTTGAATTACGTTTTGCCATTATTATGCTAATGGATTACTATTTAACTACAGAATATATTGATCAAGTTTTAGAAATTTATGATAGTATTCACCATGAGGGATATTATGTCAAAATGGGGGTAGCATGGGCTATTTCTATGGCTTATGTAAAGTTTCCTCAAAAGACAATGAGGTTACTTCAAAATAACCATTTAGATAATTTTACATATAATAAAGCATTACAAAAAATGATAGAGTCTTATCAAATTGATAAAGAAACAAAACAAATCTTAAAAGAAATGAAAAGAAGGTGAAATAAGTCATGCCATCATGGGCAATTCATTTGAAAGTAGCAAAAGAGTTGGCAAAAAATATGCCAAAAGAAGACTACCAACGTTTTCTACTAGGAAATCTTTTACCAGATGTCAATGTAGGGTATTTGATTAATCCTATTTCAAAGAAAATCCCATATAGTATTACCCATTATGGAAAAATGGAAACTTTTGATGGGAAAACAAGAGAATTTCCAGACTATGAGGCTTTTGCAAGAAGATATATAGAAGATATGAAAGATCCAATTATGAGAGGTTATTTAGCACATTTAGCAACTGATTTTTATTGGAATTATCAAACATACATTAAAAAAGGAATTTATGAAAATGGTAAAATGATAGGATTGCAAGGAAAAGAGAATGTGATTTTTGGAGAAAGTGAAATATTGCGTCAAACAAAGGTCAGGAATTTTAATAGTCTTTCTTACCATCTATACTATAACAATTTGGTAGAAATTCCAAAATTTCAAGAGGATTTAATAAAAGAAGCGCAAAAAGTAAATGAAATCCATATTGAAAAAATGGATTTAGAAGGAGTAAATCAATACTTTAAAGATATTCCTGAAAAAATACAAAAAGAAAGTGAAGCCTTTAAAATATTTAGTTTGGAAGAAATGGAACAAGATTTAACAGATAATGTAAAGTTTATACAAAATATTTTAAAAAAATAGAATAATTTAGTAAGAACATCAAAGAATAAGTAATGGTGATAGAAATGAAAATGTCTTGGATTAAATATGAAAAAGACGCCAAAAGTTTTCGCTTGCCAGAAGCTTTAGGCTTTGATGTTTTTAAATTACAAGATTTAGAACAAACGGATAATACCATTAAAAATTTAATTCATCAAAAATATGATACCATTATTCTTTCTAATGAAGTAGCTGGCTTTTCAGAAGATATTATTAAAAAGTATCAAAAAGATAAAGAAATTAAAATTGTCATTTCTCTAGACAAAGATTAATAGGATAGAAATAAGGAGAATGACAAAATGGAAGAATATATATTTGTTTGTATTGGAACAAATCAGCTAGTAGAAGATTCTTTTGGACCAAGAGTAGGAGAGGTTTTAGAAGAAAAATTTAAAACCATTTCTAAAGTAAAAGTATTAGGGACTATGAAATGTCCTATTCATTTTCAAAATGCTCCTATTTTTGTAGATTATCTTAAAACAGAAAAAAGTAGATTGATTGTAATAGATTCTGCTTTAGGAGAAGAAGAACAAATAGGAAACACGTATATGAATAGAGGAGGAATAGAAATAGGGAAGGCTTTTGGAAAAAGCTTTTATTTTCCTGCACATTGGAATATTAAAACAATTGTAGGGAAAAAAACAGAGGGATTACAAAAAGAGAAGACTACTTACCAAATAAATCAATTAGCACAAAAATTAGGGAATCAAATTGTAGAAGTAATGAAAGGACTAATTTAATTTTTTTATTTCCACTTGTATAAAAATAACTAAAAATGGAAAAAATAGAACTAACAAATGAAACAGTAAGAAAGGAAATAGGAAAAATGAATACAGGTGGAATGAAAAACATTGTAATTTTAAAGGACTTGCCTTCTAATTTGGTAGAAGAGGCAATTGTATTTTTGAAGGAAAATCAAAAATTAAAGAAACCAGAATTAATAGATGTAGAAGTAAAAAAACAAAATGGAAAAACAGCAGCTAAAACAGAAAAAAATCCAAAAGACTATATCGTAAATGAGGCGCAAATGCTAATTGCAGATTACATTTCTAAAGTGGAAAATAGTCATAAAAATGAAGAATATCCTTACAAAAAATTAAAGAAAAAATATCGATTATTAAAGAAAATAAGCTGTGCTCTAGCAATAGCGCTGGCTGCCAATATTATTTTATTATTTGCTCTTTAAATTTAAGAATAATACATCTCATCCTGACATATACATGAACCAAGATACTACAAAGGAAGAGGTGTATTTTTGTGGAAAAAACAATATCTCCAGAAGAAAGAATTAGACGAGCAGAGGAAATCTATTACAGAAGAAGAGAAAATAATCATTCTGTTAGAATGTCTAGTAGTCAAGTAAAAGAAGGAAATGAAAGCAGGAAAATTTCTCTTTACAAAAAAATGGTAATACAAGTTTTAACTTGTATTTTAATTTATTTAGTTTTTTCACTTATTAAAGAAGCAAACTATATTTTTTCAGCAGATGTAATGAATAAAACAAAGGAATTTTTAAGTACAGATATTAACTTTGAAGTAATAGCAGGACAGGTAGGTAAGTTTTTCCAAGATAATCAGGACAAACTAGATTTTTTAGGTAGTTGGTTAAAAGAAGATAGTAACCAGGAAGAAAATCAAGAAAACCAAAATGTAGAGAATGCACAAGATAGTAATAACCAAGCTCAAAATGCAGAAGGAGAAAATAAGCAAGAGGAGAACAAACAAGAAGAAAATACTGAAAAAGAAAATAAGACAGAGAATAAAGAAACTGAAAATAAGGTGACCAATGAAGCAAAAGGAAATACTACCAATCAAACTGGAATAGGTGGAGCATCTAATAATGAAGCGACAGTAACCACATCTTCTAGTGGAAGTAGTAGTAAAACACAAATGCAAAAAGATGCAGAATATATCAAAGCTAATTTTAAATTAGGTCTTCCCTTGAAAGGACCAGTTACTTCACGCTATGGAAAAAGAGAGGCAACAGAAATTGTGTCCGAAAATCATTATGGCATTGATTTAGGTGTTAGTATAGGTACAACAGTTTATGCCGCAATGGAGGGAAAAGTAAGTTTAGTTTCTGATGAGGGAGAATATGGAACTCATGTCAAAATAGTCAATAAAGATGTTACTACTATTTATGCACATTGTAGTAAAATTGTAGTAAAAGAAGGAGCAACAATTAAGAAGGGACAAAAAATAGCACTTTCAGGAAATACTGGAAGAACAACAGGACCACATCTACATTTTGAAATACGAAGAAACAATAGAACAATTGATCCACAGCTAGTTTTGAAATTTTAAGTGGAAGAGGAAATAATATGAGTATTAAAATAGATTTGAGAATTTTCTTGTTTGGAATTCTTTTTTTCTTAACCAAACAAATTGAAATCTATGCGACCATTATGTTTTTTGCATTTCTACATGAAATAGGACATTTGTGTGCTGGGCTGTTATTAGGTTTTAAACCAAAAAATATGAAGATGACACCTTGGGGATTTCAAATTGCTTTTAAAACTGATATAGAAGATTACAATCAGAAAAAAAGACAAGGAAATGAATTATGTATGAAAAAAATAGTGATTTATTTAGCAGGTCCTATGATAAATCTTTTTCTTGTTTTAGTTTGTTTATTATGGAAGACAGAATTAATTATTCCAAAAGAAACCATTATTTATAGTAATTTATTATTAGCAATTTTTAATTTATTTCCTATTTATCCACTAGATGGAGGAAGGATTTTAAAAGAAGTGGTACATATTTTTAGAGGAAGAAAAATAGCTTATCAAAAAAGCAATTTGATTTCTTTTATTACAGTCATTATTTTAACTATATTAACTAGTATTTTAATTTTATATATTCACAATATTGCATTCCTCATTATTTTGGGATACCTTTGGTATTTGGTGATAAAGAACCAGAAAGAATACAAAGTTTATGAAAAAACACTAGAATTGGCAAACCGATATAGATAGAAAAGAATTTACTTCATTTGACAAAAAAAGGAAAACATAGTATAATAGGAAACATCGGAATATGTTTTAAGGTACGGAAGAATTAAAACAAGCATATTCATTTTATGTATAAAAAAATGAAAATTACTCCATAATTTCAAAGAGAGAAAAGAAATGTTTGCGGAGTAAGAAAAGTGTTTAAATTTTAAGATAAGGCGAATTCTATTCGCTTTTCTTCGACGTTAAAATGTACGGAATTTAAAATAAAGGAGAGAAAAAACTTAAATGACAAATGAAGTAAAAACAAATGAGACACAAGAAAGCGGTTTACCAAGGAGACAAAACCGTAGAACAAATGAGAAAACTGCAAGAAGTAGTTCAGAAAGAAGGGAAAGTAAGACTTCTAATTATAGACCAAGAAGAAGGGATACTAATGTTAGAGAACAAGCACCAAGAGAGAAAAGAGTAAAACAAGAAAGCACAAAAACAGTAGAAAAAGTGATAGAAGAAATGAAGGAGACAAGAAGAACAGCTAGAAACACAGGGGCAGAAACTAGAAATACTAGAACACAAAGCAGAACGCCAAGAGAAACTCGTAGTTCTGATAGAACAACGGATAGGGCAACAAGAACTAGGACAAGAAATACAAAAACAAATCATCAAGATATCATAAAATTTAATTTTAAGAAATCAAATTTAAAAATTATTCCACTAGGTGGCTTAGAAGAAATTGGAAAAAATATTACTGTTTTTGAATATGAAGATGAGATTATTTTAGTAGACTGTGGATTAGAATTCCCAGAAGATGATATGTTAGGAGTAGATTTAGTTATTCCAGATATCACATACTTAATTAAAAATCAAGAAAAGATTAAAGGTTTAGTCATTACTCACGGACATGAGGATCATATTGGTTCTATTCCATATATTTTGAAACAAATAAATATGCCAATTTATGCTACCAAATTGACAGTAGCTTTGATTAATAACAAGCTAGAGGAACATCATTTAAAAAGAAGCACAAAAATGCATATTGTAGAACAAGGACAAACTATCAATTTTGGTAAAATGCAAGTAGAATTTATTAGAAGTAATCACAGTATTCCAGATGCAGTGATGCTTGCTATTAATACACCAGTAGGAACTGTATTGCATACAGGCGACTTTAAAATAGATTATACTCCAATTGATGATAAGGTAGTAGATTTAGGAAGAATTGCAGAATTAGGAAATAAAGGAATTCTAGCGTTACTTTCTGATAGTACGAATAGTGAAAGAAAAGGATTTACTATGTCAGAAAGCAGTGTTGGAGAAGTATTTGATAAGCTATTTCTAAACAATTCAAAAAGAATTGTAGTAGCAACATTTGCTTCTAATGTACATCGTGTGCAACAAATTGTAAATTCTGCTATTAAGTATGGTAGAAAAATTGCAGTATGTGGTAGAAGTATGCAAAACATGATAGAAGCGGCAAGAGGACTAGGATATATTAAAGATGCAGATAGTGTGTTTATTGATATTGATAATATTAAAAACTATCGTGATGACCAATTAGTAATCATTACAACAGGAAGCCAAGGAGAAACAATGTCTGCTTTAACAAGAATGGCAAATGGAGAGCATAAAAAGGTAACAATTACTCCAAATGATATGGTTATCATTTCTGCAACCCCAATTCCAGGAAATGAAAAGTTAGTATCAAAAGTAATTGATGACTTAATGAAAATTGGTGCAGAAGTAATATATAGTTCACTAGAAGATGTTCACGTATCAGGACATGCTTGTCAAGAAGAACAAAAATTAATTCTAACATTAGCAAAACCAAAATACTTTATTCCAGTCCATGGAGAATATAGACAATTAATTGCACATGCAGAGACAGCTAAGAAGATGGGAGTAGAAGGAAGAAATATCTTTTTAATGAATAATGGTAGAACATTAGAATTGAATGAGTATGAAGGAAAGCTAACCACTTCTGTTCCAAATGGAAAAGTATTAGTAGATGGACTAGGGGTAGGAGATGTTGGAAATATAGTACTACGTGATAGACAACATTTATCACAAGATGGTTTGATTATCATTGTTGTTGGAATGGATTCTAATACAGGAGAAATTGTTTCAGGCCCAGATGTAGTTTCAAGAGGATTTGTGTATGTAAGGGAATCAGAAAACCTAATGGATGACTTAAAACGTGTGATTCGTGATGAAGTTCGTAAATTAGAAGAAAATCATGTTAGTGATTGGTCAACGATTAAATCTACTTTAAAAGATGATTTAAGAGACTATATTTTTGAAAAAACAAAGAGGAACCCTATGATTCTTCCGATCATAATGGATGTATAATAAGTAAGAAAGAGAAATAAAGTATGAGAGATTTATATGAGCCAAGAAATTCAAAATATTCCTATGAAGATAGTGAGGTATTAATCAACTACTTAGATATCCATAATACTAAGGATTTACTTTACTATGAAGCAAAGATTACAGCAGCAAAATCTTTAGGATTAAGACAAAGAGGAATTACAGGAAATTTTGATAAGGCACACTATCTCTCTATACATCAATATTTATTTGAAGATATCTATCCGTTTGCAGGAAAGTTAAGAGAAGAAAATATCAGTAAAGGAGAATTTCGCTTTGCTCAGTGGGAGTATGTAGAACAGGAATTAGATAGATTATTAGAACAGTTAAAGCAAGAGAACTTTTTAGGTGGACTAGATAAAGAAAATCTAGCCAAAAGATTAGCCTATTATTTATCTGAAATGAATGTGCTACATCCTTTCCGAGAAGGAAATCGGGAGAACGAATAGAGAGTTTATTAGGCAATTAGCTTTAAAAAATGGATATGTCTTAAACTTGAAAAAAGTAAATCCAAAAGAAACTTTAGAAGCTAGTATAGCATCTATTGTAGATACTAGCAAGTTAGAAAAAGTCATAGAAGAGTGTTTAGAAAAAATAGATAAATAAGGAAATTAAGTGATAGTAAAAACATTATAATAACAACATTTGACCTTGCTGGTCGCAGGCTACGCTGCGACAGGCGTTCGCAAGCTCATCTTGCGCGGTCTGCATTTTTGTTATTATAATGTTTTTTTCATTTTTTTCTTTTAATTTGTAACTTTTTTCAAAAAAGGCTTGATATTTCTAATAACTTGTATTAAAATTTAGAAGAAGTGGAGAGAAGTGGTGAAAAGTGGAACGAAATGTTAGTGAGGTGAGCAAAAGTGTTAATAGGTGAATATGAACATTCTCTAGATGTAAAAGGCAGACTTATTTTACCTGCAAAAATTAGAGAAGATATGGGAGAAAAATTCATCGTAACCAAAGGCTTAGACGGATGTTTATTCGGCTTTTCACAAACAGAATGGGCTAATTTTGAAGAAAAATTAAAAACACTACCACTTACTAACAAAAATGCAAGAGACTTCGTAAGATTTTTCTTGTCAGGTGCTACAGAATGTGAAATTGACAAACAAGGAAGATTTTTAATAGCAGGAAACTTACGTGAATATGCAAAATTAGAAAAAGACACTGTCATTATTGGTGTAGGAACTAGAATTGAAATTTGGGATAAAGAAAAATGGAAATCTTACAACAGTGATGAAAATATTTCAGCAGATGAAATTGCTGAAAATATGACAATGCTTGGTATATAACTTGCAAAAGTTTATATAAAAACACAAAAGATAAAAATTTTAAGAATTACAAAAGACAAAGTAAATAAGTTTTACAAAAGATAGAGTTTTCTAAAGAAAAACAAAAGTATGAAGAAAGAAAACAAAAGAAGTAATGGAACAAAAGAGTATAAAAATTACAAAGGATGAGAATTAAAAAATGAGCATAACAGTTGGTATTAGCATACCAACTGATTGTGCTATTCTTAAAACATTCCTATATTACCAAAAAGAAGGAACAAATAAATGGAATTTAAACATGAACCAGTAATGTTACAAGAATGTATAGAAGGATTAAACATTCATCCAGATGGAATTTATGTAGATGGCACTTTAGGTGGTGCAGGACATAGTTTAGAAATTATAAAGAAATTATCTAAAAAAGGAATGCTAATTGGAATTGACAGAGATGAGGAAGCATTAGTAGCAGCAAAAAAAAGACTAGCAGAATTCCAAAATGTTACTTATATTCATGGAAATCATGACGAAATTCAAAGTATATTAGAAGACTTAAAAATAGAAAAAGTAGATGGAATTTTATTAGACTTAGGTGTTTCTTCTTATCAACTAGATGAGAGAAGTAGAGGATTTAGCTATATGGGGGATAACCCATTAGATATGAGAATGGATACTTCAAATGGAATAACTGCTAAAGAAATAGTAAATCAATATTCAGAGGAGAAATTGGCTAAAATTCTTTGGGAATATGGAGAAGAAAAATTTAGTAGACAAATAGCTAAAAATATCTGCAAAATACGTGAGAAAAAAGAGATACAAACCACTAAGGAATTAGTAGAAATTATAGAGGATACTATTCCAAAATCTAGTCAAAAAGATGGACACCCAGCTAAAAGGACATTTCAAGCAATTAGAATAGAAGTAAATAATGAGATTGCACCATTATATCAAACCATTATGCAAAGTGCACATGCTTTAAAAGAAGGTGGAAGATTAGTAGTAATTACCTTCCATTCACTAGAAGATAGAGCTGTGAAAGAAGCAATGGCAGAGTTGCAAGGAAAATGTACTTGCCCAAGAGATTTACCATATTGTATTTGTGGGTGTGAAAGTTTGGGAAAAGTGATAAATAAGAAACCAATTGTAGCAACACAAGAAGAATTAGAAAGAAATTCAAGGTCAAAGAGTGCAAAAGTAAGGATATTTGAAAGGAGGTAGACTTATGGCATATACAGCAAGAAGAGCAGGATATCAATATGAAACAAGCCCAAGAAAATTAAAACCTGAATATGAGCCACTAAAAAATCCATATAGCAAAAAGAAGAGTTCCACATTAAAACAAAAAGAACAAAAGCCAAAAGAAAAAAGACAGCTAAAACCAAAAGTAAAAATAGTGCTATATGTTTTAATTGGTTTTGGGATTCTATTTGCCATAAGTTACCGAAATTCTCTTATTACAGAAAGTTTTAGTAAAAAAGAAAATATGAAAAAAGAGTTAAGTGTTTTGCAAAAAGAAAATGCACAATTAAAGATCAATATTCAAAATAGTTTAAATCTAGCAAATGTAGAAAAATCAGCAACTGCAATGTTAGGAATGAAAAAGTTAGATGATTCGCAGAAAATATATGTTAATCTTCCTAAAAAAGATTATGTAGAACCAGCAAGTGAGCAAATTATAGTGACAGAAGAAAAGGGTTGGTTTCAAAAGATGATAGAAGGAGTTACAAGTTTATTTAAGTAAAACTACTGCTAATAAAGAAATAGGCAGTAGTTTTTTACAATGCATGAAAATCAATTGACTTGCATATAGAATTGTAATAGAATCAAGTAGAAATGAAAGAAAAAAGAGGGGAAATAATGGGGAGACATTCACAAACAAAAGCACAAAAAAAGAAGAGTATTTTGATTAATCTTGTTTTTTTATTAGCTAGTTTTATTGTCATATTTGGTTTTACAATTGCTATCTGGATAAGAGGACAACAAGAGGAATCTATTATAGAAAATAGACCACTAGCAAAGTTTCCAAAGTTTAGTTTAAATGATTTTTTTCAAGGAAAATATCAAGATGATTTAGAAAAGAGTTTATCTGACCAAATGCTTTGGTCACAAAGTATCAAAACAGCTATGACAAGTAGAAAATCAGAAGTAATAGGAGAATGGCAAAAAAGACTAGTAGCCAATATAGAGGAAGAAGAACCACTAACAGAAGAGGAGACACAAAATCAAACCACAGATGGCAAAGTTGAGGAGAAACCAAAAGAGATAAGAAAAATAAAATACATGCCAATTTCAGGTGGAAATGTATATCATTACGGAGATTCACAATACATGGTATTTAAATGTAGAAGTTTGAAAAATGCAAAAAGTAAAATTGATGAAATGGCACAGTCTTACCAAAAACATTTTAAAGATATTGATTCTTATTTCTATTTTGTTAATATTAGTAAATCCATAGATTTTAACAAAGTAGACGAAACAGAAAATGAGTTTTTAACTTATATCAAGCAAGCATTTTCAGATTTTCAATGTGATGGACTAAAAATAGATAGTTATGAACAATATATGGATTATTTTTATGAAACAGACCATCATTGGAATTACAAAGGTTCTTATCAAGGATACAAAGATATTATTAACTTAATGCTACCAGAGGAAAATGTATTAGAACCAACTGAAACCAAAACCTTTGATACTTACTATTATGGTTCAAATGCAAGAACTACAGCAGTATATACAAACAAAGAAAAGTTTACAGTATATGATTTTAAAATTCCTAAGTACACAACATATGTCAATGGATCAGTGTCAGGATATGGCAATAGAGATATGTACTACAATAATGGATATTCTACAGAAAAGGGTTACAATCATTATGGTGCTTTTTATGGTGGAGATTTTGCAGAAGTATCTTTTGATTTTAAACAGCCAGAAAAAGAGAATTTATTAGTCATTGCACCATCATATTCTAATGCAATTAACAAATTAGTAGCAAGTCACTTTAACAAAACTTACTATATTGATTTAAGACATTATCAAAATACTTATGGAAAAGCATTTAATCCAGAAGAGTTTTGTAGGAAAAACAAAATCGGTAAATTCTTATTCTTAATTAGCATTGACCACTTAACAAATGGAAACTTTGAACTTGCAAATTAACGAAAACAAAGGGGAACAAATATGGTATTTAGTAGTTTTACATTTTTATTCATTTTCTTACCATTAGTACTTTTAACCTATTTTTTAGCAAAAAAAAGACAATTGCGTAATATTGTATTACTTGTTTTTTCACTCATCTTCTATGCTTGGGGAGAGCCAGTTTATGTAATTTTAATGTTACTATCTATTATTGTCAATTACTTGATAGCACTGAAAATAGAAAGAAGAAAAAGAGGCAAAAAGAAGTGGATGATAATAGATGTCATCTTCAATTTAGGTATTATAGGTTTCTTTAAATATGGAAACTTTATGATACAGAATATCAATACTGTTTTTCATAGCAATATAGGGGAAATGGATTTAGCTTTGCCAATCGGCATTAGTTTTTATACCTTCCAAGTATTATCCTATGTGATTGATGTATACCGTAAAACTGTACCAGCACAAAAAAGTATAGTTAATTTAGGAATGTATGTTACACTATTTCCACAACTCATAGCAGGTCCAATTGTAAGATATGAAACAGTTGCAGAAGAAATAGAAAATAGGAAAGAAAATTTTACAGAAGTAGTAGAGGGGCTAAAGAGATTTTTTATAGGGCTTGGGAAGAAAGTTTTAATTGCCAACCAAATGGCATTAATAGCAGATACAATTTATGGAGGAGATTTAGCAACTACAGGTACAGTAAGTTTATGGTTAGCAGCTATTAGTTATACTTTGCAAATCTACTTTGACTTTAGTGGCTATTCTGACATGGCAATTGGTCTAGGCAGAATGTTTGGCTTCCACTTCTTAGAGAATTTTAATTATCCATATATAGCCAAAAGTATTACAGATTTCTGGAGAAGATGGCATATTTCACTTTCTACTTGGTTTAGAGACTATGTTTATATTCCATTGGGAGGAAATCGTGTTAGTAAATTCAAATGGCTTAGAAATATTTTAGTAGTATGGTTATTAACAGGATTATGGCATGGTGCTTCTTGGAACTTTATTTTATGGGGAGTATATTATGGTGTAATTCTTATAATAGAGAAGGTGTTTTTAGGCAGAATAATTGAAAAATTACCAAAAGTTTTGCAACATATTTATGCTTTGTTCTTTATCATTATTGGTTGGGTAATCTTTCGTGTAGAGGATTTTTCACAAATGGGAATAGTACTTCAAAAAATGTTTACCTGGCAAGCTTCAAGTATAATAGATAATATTGTTTTGAATTTTGATGTTTTTTCTTCTTTACCATATATTTTAATAGGTATTATAGGAAGTATGCCACTTTGGACAAAGGTAAGAGAAAAAAGAAAACAAACAAATTCTTATTTGATAGTATCTAATCTATGGAGTTTTGGAATTTTCATGTTATCTATATGCTTTTTATTAGTAGCAACTTATAACCCATTTATTTATTTTAGATTTTAAAACAAAAACGACTAGTAATTAGAATTATTAGTCGCTTTATTTTATAGAAAAATGTCAGTTTCTGTCGTACGAAATTTCTTGCAAAATATGACAATAATAACTATAATATGCTTATATTTTTTAGTCAATCTATTTTTATTCTATTACTAAATTTATTTCATAGGAGGATTTTATGTCAAAGCCATGTTTTAGTTCAAAGAAGATGTTATCACCAAAATTAGATATTGTATTTCAAGCTCTATTTGGAGATGTAGGAAGTGAAAAAATTACAGGAAGATTTTTACGAAGCATTTTAAAACAGGAAGTTAGTGAGGTAGACTTAAGTCAAAATATAGTACTAAGGAGAGAGCAAGAAGACGATAAATTAGGTATCTTAGATATTATTGCTAAAGTAAATGAAAAAGAATATTGTAATATAGAAATGCAATTAGTGGACACAGGAGAAATTAGAGAAAGAATACTATATTATTGGAGTAAGATATATGCAAGGCAATTGAAAAAGGGACAGAAATATAGAGAATTAGAGAAGACAATAGTAATTTTAATAGCTAATTTTGAAATAAAAGGGTTAGAAGATTTAAAATATCATACAGAATGGAAAATTATGGATAAAGAAACTCGAAAAGTAATCTTGACAGATAAGTTCGAGTTGCGTATAATAGAATTACCAAAAATAAAAGAGGAGGAACAAGAAGAATTAATTGATTGGCTACTCTTTTTGGAAAATCCTCAATCTGAAAGGGTGAAAACAAAAATGGAAGAAAATGAAGAATTAAAGGAAGCAGTAGAAAAACTACAAGGGATGAGCGAAGATGATTATATGCAAAGAATAGCTGATTTAAGGGAAAAAGCGATATTAGACTATAATAGTGGAATGGATACAGCATTAAGAAAGGGAATAAAGAAAGGAAAACTAGAAACTGCGAAAAAGATGTTAGAAAAAGGAATGGATATAGATACAATTGTAGAAGTAACAGGATTAAGTAAAGATGAAATAGTATCCTAATTGAAGAGAATGAAAGAAGACAATAATTGCTACAAGATTTGCAATTATTGTCTTTTATGTTATGATAGGAAAAGAAAGCGAGAAAACGTATGAGAGAAATTAATAAACAAGAATTACATAGCATTTTTCAAGGAATTGCAAATAAAAATGAAAAGGAATTTAATCAGTTTTATGAGAAATATCATTTGCTAGTTTATCGTATTGCATTTTCCATTTTGAAGAATAAGGAAGATAGTGAGGATATCAAACAACAAGTGCTTTTGAAGATATGGAAAATGGAGAAAGAAAAGTTGCCAACAAGTAATGAAGCGAGTTGGCTATATACCATAACCAAAAATGAAACCTTAAACTATCTAAGAAGTCAAAAGCAAGAATTTAATGTAGACGATATTTATTATATCATTGATGAAAAACAAGAATTAGACCAGATAATAGACAAAGACAGCTATCATAAAGTAATTGCAAAATTAAACCAACAAGAGCAAGAAATTGTATCTCTTAAGATACTATCTAAACTTTCTTTTAAAGAAATAGCGCAGGTGTTACATATGCCGATTAGTACAGTGCAATGGAAATATTATAAATCATTATACACCTTAAGAATATTACTAGGTAACCTAACTATTTTGATTGTATCTGTTTTAAGTTTACAAATAGGAAGAACCGCTAAAGGTGGACCAGTTTTTTCAATATTACCAGAAAAGAATAAGGAAGACAATGTAGGAGAAATGGAAAGCACTGGAAATGAAAGTGCAAAAGGGGATAATTTAACAAATGTAATGCCAGATGTTAGTGAAATAATAGAGAAAGACCCGATAGAGGAAAATACGATAAAAAATGAAACAATACAGCCTGATATTCCTCAAAATGTAGTAACTTATTCCAAAACGCAAATTGGCTTGCTTGGCGTTACAGTGATCAGTTTCATTTTCACTATTATTTTTTCAATTATTTTTATTAAACACCAACAAAATGCAAGAAAAAAAGTGTCTAAATAGTAGAAAGGTTAAAATGGTGAGAATATGAAAAATGTATGGAAATTAATCATTGCAATGCTAATAGTGATAGTTGTTCTGCTAGGAATGTTATATGTTATTGACACAAATAGAATGAAACAAAATAAAGCAGTTTTATTTAGCACTTGGGGAAAGAAATATGGTAAGCCAACAGAAAAGGAAAACAAAAATGGAGATGATAATAGTACAGAATATTCTATAGAACAAGCAATTCAAGAGGGATGTTTTGTGATAACAAATGATAATAAACTTTATAACAAAGACAAACTAGATAGTTTCATAAAGAATACAGATATTAATGCAAAAAATAGAAAAGAAGACAAGATTAAAATTGTACAATATACCAAAGAAGGAGATCCTATTATCACAGAATTAAGTTACCAAATAAAAGATGAAACGTATTTGTTTAAAGGGGAACAAGTTAATAAAACTACTTATGTTTTAAAAGTGGATAACACAAGGGATAAATTGGCAGCAGAAGATGACAGAAAAATAATAATAGATGAGGACATACCAGGGCAGTTCTTTGGAATAGGAGAAAGAAAAGAAGGAAAAACTGTCCATGTTGAACTAGATTTATATGCAATAATAGAGTATGCAACAAAAGAGGCAAAACAATATAAAACTATTGAAGTTTGCAGTTATTCAAGTGATAGTGAAAGGTTTGAAAATCAGTCATTTTATGGAACCGTAATAGAGTCTAAGCAAGGCTATATTATAGTAGAGCCAAGAGAAGGGGAAACTATTAGAAAATCAGCTGATAAAATTTCTATTAGTTTAGGAAAAAATAATGGTGTAATATATGCAATTGGAACAAATGTAAAGGTAACTTATACAGGAGAAATCATGGAAACATATCCAGCCCAAATAGTTGCGACTAATATTGAATTAAAATTCGCTGAAAATTTTGAAATAAAATTTTATGGTAAACATCCTCAAACAGATAATAAAATTGGTAAAATTTTAGAGAAATCAGAAACCAAGCAATATGATTATAATATTTATAGTTATGATGGAACTGTTAATATTCTAATTGATGGAGAAGAAATGTCCTTCAGAAAAGCTTTATTAGAAAATAAAATTACAATGAACGAAGTTTTACAAAAAGCAAATCAAGATATTCCAAATGCAATTATCTATAAAGATGGAGGAAGTATGGAATATCATTATAAGGATTATACGATTATAAAATGCCACACAGAAGCGGGAAATAGAGATGTGTATATAGGTGGACCAAAATTAAATATTAATGATTTAAGTTTATAAAAGAAAAAGTCTTCAATATGAAGACTTTTCTTTTGTATTTAAGCTTTAATCTTACCACAAGCAATTTTGGTTCCCGAATTACCGGCTTGGCTGAGTAGTAAAATCATCAGGCATATCATGTATAATCACTACTTTTCCCATAATATCTCTTATTTTAAACCTATTAATCAGAACACTCATGTAAGCTTGACCATTATTTTCAATTAAAGGAGGTAAATCTCCCATATGAAAAGGATGTGGACATTTAGTAGGGTTTAAATGAGACTTTGCATTTGCAAATTCATCAGTTGCATTTCCTGTGCAAGAAGTTCCATCATGAATATGAAGACCAAAAAAACGACCAGTGCAATTAGTCTTAGATTGTGGCAATCCATTTATTTTGGCAGTTACTAAAACGCCTTTTTTTGTTTCTTTAAAAGTAACAGTTCCATCTATATTAGGGTAATTTTTTCCACCTTTGATATGTGCTTTAGCATCGTAAAAAAACATACACTTGCCTCCTATCTATTACATCATATGCTATAGTGTCATAAAATGTGAAAGCTTGTCAGCTCTTTTGGTATAAAATAGAAACTTGACTATTTTATTATAATATAGGGAAGCTTAGGTTTTCTGGGATTTTGATAGTTATTTTGTAAAATAGTATTAACATTTGTAAACAAAAGTTAATAGATTTGTAAACAAACAGTAAAAAAGGCAAAAGCTAAGCATGCGTAAGTAATAATAGGTAATGGAAAAAACAAGAAATTTGGACTTCTTGAAGTATTAAACAAGAAAATGCTATAATAGGAATAATAGTATATAAAGAAAAGGAATGTGATATTATGAAAATGAAAAAGAAAGTAATAGCCATATTAATAGTAATTGCTTTAATGCTACTTGCAAATAACATATTAGCGATGTCAGAATTAGTAGCACAAGCTAGGCCATCAACAGATGAATTAAAAGGAGAACAAGAAGTAACAATTACTTTTAGTTTTGATAGATATCAACAAATTAGAAAAGGGGTAAATGCTTTTAAAGCAAAGTTAGAATATAATAAAGAGATATTTGAAGAAGTTAAACAAAGTGATTTTCAATGCTTAAATGATTGGGAAAAACTACAATATAATCAGGAAACAGGAGAGTTTATTGCAATCAAAAGAGCTGGAAGTAAAGCACCAGAAGATCTTGTAAGTATTGCATTAAAAACGAAACAAGGAGTAAAAGCAACATCAACAGATATTGTGTTTACAGATATTGTAACTTCAGAAGGAGAAAAAGATATTAATATTGCACAAACAAAGACAACTATTAATATTGTAGAAGATCAAACAGAAAAACCAGAAGAGCCAAAACAAGAAAAGATTACTTCAAAGAAATATACTATTACAGAAAAATATGTTGAAAGAGTTAGAACTAATACTACAGTAGAACAATTTAAAGCAAATGTAACTTTGGAGAATGTAACAACAGACCCACAAATTGTATTTATCAATCAAGAAGGAAAAACATTAGCAGAAAATGAAATAGTTACAACAGGCACAATTATAAAAGTAGGTAAAACACTACAATATACACTTAGTGTAATTGGAGATATTGATAGTAATGGAAATATTACAATTAATGATTTAGCAAAATTGCAATTACATCTGATTGACAAAGAAAAATTGGAAGGAGCAAAATTAAAGTCAGCTGATGTTGATAATGATGGAAAAGTTACTATTAATGACTTAGCGCAAATGAAACTAATTTTAATCGATTTATTGGAAATAGAAGGATAGGAAAGAATAGATAAACAAGATTAAAAATGGAGGATGTATACAATGAAAGAAAAAGCAAAGAAAATAATAACAATTAGTATTTTTTCTACATTGTTCTTAATGTTATCTTTAGGAGTTATTTACGCTGCTAATATAATTTCTTCTAAAGGGGAATTGAATGATGATGGCATAATAGATTATAATGATGCTAGCTTATTAGAAAGCCATTTAATACATATACAAGATTTGCCAGAAGATAAAATTTTCAATGCAGATATGGATAGTGATGGAGAAATCATGGTAACTGATTTATCACTATTAATTAAAAAAATAGAAAATGAAAGAGAATATACAGTAGAACTAATAGACTTAGATACACCAAATTATTATCCAAAAAAAGGTGAAGAAATAGAAATAACTTTTGGAGCTATTATTAATTATGGAGATGTAAGAATAGAAAAAGTTATAATAAATGAACAAGAATATACAGTACAAAACGAAAATGGAATTTATAAAATAAAAGTAAATGTAGGAGAGCAAGCAGGAAAACAAGAGTATAAAATAAGTAAAGTTATTTTAAATACAGATGCAGAAGTGAAAATGAATGACACATTTACTGTAAGTGTTTTAAAAGAACAACCTTTTATAGAAGAAAGTAGCTACAAGTTAGAAGAAACATTTGAAGGAAAAGCATATATAAACTTCAATTTAGTAGATGGAGAACAAAGTATTACATCTGCACAATTTAGTGTTTATGAAATTTCAAATGCATCAGCACAAGTTAATCAAACAGAAGGTTTACAAACAGAGATCGTACAAACCAATATAACAGCAGGAGAAAATAGACAAGAAGTACCAGTAGAAGAAGGAAAAACTTATAGAGTTGTTATTAATGTAGCATATAACCTTGCTAAAGACCAAATTGAAGGAAAAGAATATCAAGCAGAATCTTTTATTTATAGCAAAGAATTTATTATGGCACTTGATTACCAACTTAGTATCAGTGACATACAAACCTTAAAAGATGGCCAACAAAGCAACAAATTTGCGAAAAAGGAACCAATTACGATTCAATTTGACAGTACCAATATTGCTTATGAAGGTACAGGTAGTCAAAACTTTGAGCCAAGCACAATAACAGTAAACAACAAAGAATATGAAATAACTAAACAAGAAGACCGTTATTTAGCAACAATTGATGGATTAGAACAAACAGGAGAAAATACAATTACCATCGAAAAAGTAAAATTAAAAAATGGAAAAGAAATAGTATTAGAAACAGGAAATACTGTAACCATTACAATTGATGCTCAAAAACCAGTTATATCTAACCTAGAAACAGAAGAAAATGTACAAGAAAAGAATATGAAAGTAACTTTCCACATTGAAGATGCAGCAAAATCAATTCAATCAGCCAAAGTAGTACTTTATGATAGTGGAGAAAATATCATAGCAAGTCAAGATATAACAACAGAAGAAATAGAAAATGGAAATGTAGAAAAAATCTTTAATACCAAAACAACAGATAGTTACATTATTAAAGTAATTGCAACTTACCAAGAGACAGAAGACCATATTATAACAGACAGTGTTCTATTTGAAAGAGAAATTACAGCAAATCGTTTTGCAACTATTGTAAATGCAAAAGTAGAACCAGCTACAACAGAGAAAAATAAAACTGTAAAAATCACTTATGAAATTGAAACGAATAGTGAAAGTGAAGTTGCCAAAATTCGTGTCAATAACCTAGATTGTATTGCTACTAAAATAGCAAATGGAAAATATGAAGTAATTACAGAAGTAGGAGAAGAAGCAAAAGTATTACAATTAACAGCTAGTAGAATTATCTTTGCTGACCAAGCTGAGGCAACCATAGACAATACAGTAGAAGTAAATGTATTAAGAGATATACCAAAAATCGAAGAAATTAAACAAGAGGACAATTTAGAGAGCAATCAAGTAACTGTTACCTTTACATTAGTAGATCCAGATAGTAGCTTTATCACAGGAAAAGTACAATTGGTAAAACCAGCAGTAGATGGAGAACCAGAACAAGTAATCCAAGAACCAATCATTCAAAGAGAAGGGGAACATGGAAAAGTAGTTTTTGAAAATGTAGAAATTGACAAAGAATATACAGCAAGATTTATTGCAAGCTATAATCGTTATCCAGAAGGTGACGAAAACATAGAAGAAAATCAAGTCATTCGAGAAGCAAGAATTATGCTAGTTGGAGACTATAACTTACAAGTAAGTGACTTAAAAACAGCCAATAAAGAAAAAGACACAAAATATTTTGAGAAAAAGAAAGAAATTGTACTAAGCTTTAATTGTACAAATGCAACTAGTTTCTTACCAGAAAAAGCTATCATAAATGGAGAAGAATATGTATTAAAACACATAGAAGGAACCAACCAATATACCACTAAATTAGCAGGCTTAGAAGAAAGTGGTGTAAAAGAATACAAATTAGAAACCATTATATTAGACAATAAGAGATTTTTAGACATTGAGCCAGAACAAAAGATAAAAATTGAAGTGTTAAAAGAAAAACCAAACATTACCAACTTTGGATACAAAGAAGATGACACAGATAAAAATAAGGTAGTTGCAAGCTTTAACTTAGAGGATGTAGAAACAACTATCTCGAATGGAACTATTGTAATTTTTGATGACCATAAAAATGAAATAAAAACACAAAATTTGGTAATAGGTAATAATCAAATTACATTCGATAAAATAGATAGTGAATACTATAACATTAAGGTAAAAGCTAGTTATGACCTAGATACTAATGCTTTAGGTGCTGGCGAAAATGAATACGAAGAACAAGTAATATTACAAGAAGAAATTGATTTTACAGAACGAAAAATCCAACTAAAAGATATACAAGATGTTAGATTATACCATATATATTATGGATTTCCAATGGAGGTAAAGAATATTGATAGTAATGATATCATTGAAAATCCAGAAAATTTTGTAGCAAAAGTAAAAATGAAAAATATGCCAGATATGCATGCGAATATAAAATCTTGTAGAGTTGAACAAAGAAAAGTTCTTTTAGAATTAGATGTAGAAAACACCATAATTTACAAAGGAGACGAAAGACAGGCAAAAGTAGAAGTACCTTTTGGTGTAATGGGAAATGCAGGTTCTTATGTAAAAAATGAATCTTTTGAAGATTTACTTTACCAAATGAGACAATACCCAACAGGAACCTTTAACCTAACCAAAGATTATGATGCCTCTGAATATGAAGTAGATACCTTAACCTATTTTGGAGATGGCATGTTTGAAGGAACTATTAATGGAAATGGGCATACTATCTACAATTTGCAAAAACCAATATTTAATGAAATAGAAAGAGCAACGATTAAAAACCTTGTAATAGAAAATGCTTATATAACAAGCAAAGTAGGTGTATGGCAAAAAGGATTTATTGCTAATGAAATTTATAGTAAAACAGTTGTTAGCAATGTTCACATCAAAAATTCAACCATTTCTACTTATAAACAATTCTATACATTTGGACCAATAGCGGGAAGATTAAGTGGTAGTAGAGTTGAAAAATGTAGTGTTACCAATCTATCCATAGTAGCACAAAGAGGAGAGGGCTCTAGAAGAGTAGGTGGAATTGTTGGAGAAATAGGATATGGTTCAACCATAGAAGATTGTTATGTAACAGGAGAAATTGAAGGTTCTTGGGAAGTAGGAGGAATTGTTGGTGGTGTTCAAGATTCTATGTATCAACAAAATACCATTAAACATTGTATTGCAAAAGTAAATATCAATGGAACATCAGGACCAGGTAATGTAGGAGGAATTGCTGGAAATGCAAATGGTGCAGGAAGAATTAAACTAGTACAAAATATTAGTTTAGCACAAGGTAGCAAATCTTATAAAACACATGGAAGCGCTATTACATTAGACCCAGATACCTTCAATTATGAAATGATAGAATCCAACTTAACAGCAAATGCAGAAAATTCAAATGGACTCATTAAAGAATTTGCCAAAAATGAATTTAATGGAGATTTCTGCCTAGAACAAGCAGGATTTAGTAACCAAATTTGGAATTTAGATGATAAAAACTATGAAAACATACCAACTTTAAAAGGTTATGACCCAAATAGCAAACAAGAAGGGGCAACTACTGGAAACTATATACCAGATGTAGAAAGATTAAAGAAGATGAGCGACTATGATCCAAACAAGGAAGTAGCCTATTCAAACCTATACAAATTAATGCCATTCTTTGACGCAAAATATTTGGTAGTAGATGGAGCAAGAATTAGTGAGGACGACGTTTTAAACCAAAAACAAATTAAAACCATTTTACCATATAATGCTAAAAATGAATTTGTATTAACTCTTACTGAAGAAAACTATCAAAGCATAGACCATATTAATGTAGTATTTGCAGATGACACTACAAAGCAATACCAATTAAAGTATAAAAATATGAATAACCATGTTGTTTCCTATAAATTAGAAGAACTAGGAATTGAATACAACTTTGATAAATATGTTTTGAAACAAGATTCAGAAGTTGTAAAAAAATTAGTGGACTATATTCTAACTTTAGATTATGACAAAGACTTAAAACCATTAGTAGCGCCAATCAACTTAGGAGACCGTATTTATAAAGATTTCTTTAATGAAACAATTAAAACAGAAGAAAGTGCAAAAGAATTTGTTTTAAACTTTTTAGGAAATGTAAATGGATATAGTATAACCATAGATAATCCTATTTTAGACCGATATATTTATGATTATTTAACCAAAATTACGAATAAGCTAAAACAATATATGTTTGCTTATAACTATTATTCACGTTTTTATGGCTTTAAAGTTAGTGACATGAAAGTAAGCGATATTGTATTCTTTAAAGGAGAACTATACAATACAGGTGTAAATACAAACACTTTAGTAAATTTATGTTTAGCAAGTACTTCATTAGGTTCTCATGTTTCTTACTTATTCTATGAAGAAAGCTTAGGACCTTGTGTTGGCTTTACAACAGTTAGTGAATTTGTGGAACACAATATTAAAATGTTTGCCAATAATCAAGAACCAAATGATTGGTTTGCAGAGAACTTTAATGGTATGTTAGTAGAAGTGCCAGCAAAAGGATATGAAGACAGTATTGATTATCGTGCTTGGACACAACTAAAGAAACAGAAAAAATTTATCTTACCAATGTTAACTTTGCCAGAAGATTCAGGTTATATGATATCAGCACCAACGACATTTTTAGTAGGTTCTCAAAGACTTTATATAAGAGAACCAGGAAATCAAGCACAAATTCAAAACCTACAAAATTTAATGAAAAATTTTGCTAACCAAGTTGGTGTATTTTATACCACAGCAGCAGGATTTATAGAACCATCTATTTTTAATAAAGTATGTGATATAGCAATTGACACAACTGTTCTACCTGTATTAGGAGAACAGAAAAAAGGAACATCAACTGATCCTTTCTGTAAAAACTTTAATGAACTATTAAATGAATGGTTCACAATAAGAGCAGTAGCAGCTTATTCTGGTTCCCAAAGAATTTACTATGTTGTTGATAATACATTAACCAGTTATGGACGTACTTGGACACACGAGACAGGACATAACCAATGTAACTTCTTATTCTTTAAGAGAAATGGATTTAGACCAGTTGGTGGTTGTAACAATAATGATGGCTCAGGAACAGAGGATTATACAGATGGAAATACAACCCAAGGATTTGGTGATGGAGCAGTAAACTTTAACTTAAGCTATAACTATAATAGTAGTCAAGTAATCACCACAAACTTAACCACTGAAAGAATTAACTCTACAGAAAAAATAGAAAGTTATTATAAAAGAATGTTTGAAGCCATAGACTTTTTAGACTATGCAGAAGCAAAAGCATTTTTACAATTAACACCAGAAGAACAATCAAAAGTGGCAGTACAAATTTACTATCCAAATGCACCAGGAAATTATGCTAATGTAGGATGGAAACCAATTACTAAAGAAGAATTTGAAGAAATGGACTTAAAAACAGTTGAAGACATTTATGATAATCAAATTACCATTAAACCAGGTGTAACAGCACCAGTTACACAAACAGGAGAACAAGGACTATATGGTTCTGAAGGTATGTATATAAGACGTTGGTATCAACCATATAATGAAAAAGGAAGAACCCATTCTTATGGATTTACTTATACAGCATGGCAAATGCTAGGAATTGGTGGATATGACGGAGGATATGTTACCTACTTTAGTGGAAAGAGTAAAAATGACTTAGATGCCATTCAAAAAGTAACCAAAGACCCAGATATGACTTGGAAGAAATTTAAAACGCAGCGTTATGAGTTAATGGAAAACAGTTGGAATACCATTCCATACTTAAACTCAGACGAATTAGTAGAAAAATATGTAGAAGCATTAAAATTAGATGCTGCAAACAATGATAGAAATGTTAGCAATAGTACAAATGTAAGAAGAGTGAATTACCATTACTTAAAACGTGTAACTGATGATTTTAGAGCAGAAGTATTAGATGGAAATATCCAAAAAGTTCATATCAAAACAGCAGAAGAATTGAAACAAAAATTAACTCAAAATCCTTGTGCTTACTATGTATTAGACAATGATATTGACTTATCTAGCATCACCGAAGGAAATGCTATTGTAGGTGGATACTTTATGGGAAAATTAGATGGGCAAGGACACAAATTAACAGGAAATACGATTCCAATCTTTAACACCATTAAATTTGCTCATATTTCTAATCTACAAGTAGAAAATAGTAATATAACAAGTAGTTTAATGAATGTAGGAGCTTTGGCTAAAACATTAGAATATAGCCAAATGGAAAATGTACAAGGAAAAGACATTACCATATCTGCTACCAATAAACAAGTTGGTGGACTAATTGGTAGTACAGTATACAGTTTTGTAAAAAATGTACATGTAACTAGAAGCAATGTAGTAGGAACAACAAGAGTTGGAGGAATTTCTGGTTATGTTGGTCAAAGCCAAGTAGAAGAGTGTAGTGCAAATGGAATAGTACGTTCAACAGGAAATGCAGCTGGAGGACTAGTAGGAGAAATTTATAGTAAAACAACTCTTACAAATTGTTATACAATAGGAGAAGTACAAGGAAACCAAGATATTGGTGGATTAGTTGGCTATGTCAATACTTCTTATATTATGAACTGTTTTAGTAATACAAAAGCTACAGGAAATGCTGGTATAGCAAGCTTTGTAGGACAAACAACAAATAACTCTATTATAAAAAATAATATTACCTTAGTAAATCAAACTGTAGGATATAAGTTTGATGGTAGAACAGCTAGTGATAAATTCAAGAACTTTAGTGGAAACTATGAAAATAAAGTCAATGTAGGAAAATCAACAACAACTAGAGCAGGTATTGACTTTACAGGAAAAATTACAGAGATAGAAGGAACAGAAGTTAAGAAAGAAAGTTTCTATACAAACACTTTAACTTGGGATAATCATATTTGGGACTTTAGTAGAGTGGCAAGTGGAGGATTACCAAAATTAAAAAATGATGACCCTAATGATATAACAATGACAGGTGAAAGATATAGCATAACCAATGCAGAAGAATTTGAAAGTCTATTAAAAGAACATAGAGAAGCAACATTTGTAATTGAACAAGATATTGACTTATCTACTTTAGAAAGCACGACTACCATTATTGATGGTGTGTTTATGGGAAGAATTGAAGGAAATAACCATACATTAAGAGGCAACAAAGTACCAATCTTCCATACAACTCGACATACTTATATTGAAAACTTAAAAATAGAAGGAAGTAACATCAATAAAAATGAGACAGATGTAGGAGCACTTACTAAAATAGCAGATAATATAGAACTTAAAAATGTGATAGGAAAAGATATCACAGTTACAAACAGAAGAGATGATACTGGTGGATTAATTGGTATTATGACTTATGGAGACCTAGAAAATGTACATGTCATTGGAGGAAATGTAACAGGAACTAACCGTGTGGGAACACTTGCAGGATATATTGGATATTCTAACATAAAAGCATGTAGTAGTAATGGAACTGCTACTGGTACAGGTAATGCTGTTGGTGGCTTTATGGGAGAAATCACCAATGGAACAATGGTTGAAAACTGTTATGCAAGAGGAATAGCTAAAGGAAACCAAAATGTTGGTGGATTTGTAGGACTTTTAAGTAAAGCATCTACAATAAGCAATTCTTTGAGTATAACAAAAGTAGATGGAACAGATAGTGTTGCAGGATTTGTAGGGCAATCTATTACAAATTCTATTGTTAAAAACAACATAGCATTAGGAAATCAAGTTAGACAGCACTATAAATTTGATGGCAAAACGGTTCAAGAACAACTAGCAACATATGAAGGAAATTATGAATATGAAGGAAATAAAGGTATTTCTATTGGAGAAAGAGAGGACATTGACTTCACAGGAAAGATAAACGTAGCAAACAGAGAAAATGTAACAAGCAAAGACTTCTATACCAATACTTTAGGCTGGAATGAGGAGGTTTGGGACTTTAGTACAGTTGCGTCTTGCAAGACACCAACCTTAAAGAATAGTGACCCAAATGAGAGCATGGAAATTCATATACCAGTTCATGAAATACGTACCGAAGAAGAATTTAGAACCTTAATAGAGAAGTATCCAGATGAAAACTTTACATTAGAAAATGATATTGACTTATCTAGTTTAGAAAGTACAGGGGCTATCATTAGTGGTGAATTTATAGGAGAGATAGATGGAAAAAATCATAGCTTAAAAGGAAATACTGTTCCAATCTTCCATACGATTCATTATGCAAAACTTGCTAATTTGAAATTAGAAGGAAGCAATATCAATAAAAATGAAACAGATGTAGGAGCACTTGCTAAAATAGCAGACAAAGTAGAACTTACGAATGTATTAGCAAAAGATATTAAAGTAGCTAATAAAAATAATAATACAGGTGGTCTAATTGGTATTATGACTTCTAGTGATTTGGAAAATGTACATATCATTGGAGTAAATGTTACAGGAACTAGCCGAGTAGGAATGCTTACAGGTTATGTAGGAGCATCTCATATCAAAGAAAGTAGCAGTAATGGTGTTGCGATAGCTTCTGGAAATGCTTGTGGAGGATTGATAGGAGAAGTGATTAATAATACAACCATTGAAAATTGTTATTCTCTAGGAAATGCCAGAGGAAATCAAGATATAGGAGGGCTTGTAGGAATTTTAAGAGAGTCTAATATAACAAAGTGCTTTAGTACAGTGAAAGTGCTAGGAAATGCAGGCGTAGCAGGACTACTAGGAAAAGCAGAAGGAAATTCTGTAGTTAAGAATAATATTGCACTAGGAAATCAAATGAAACAATATAAGTTTGATGGAAGAACAGCAAGTGACCAGATAGAAGGCTTTGAAGGAAATTACGAATATGAAGAAAATACAGGAATTTCAACTGGGGCAAGAGAAGATATCGACTTTACAGGAAAAATCAGTGTAGCAACCAAGCAAGATATTATGAATGAAGCATTTTATACGAATACTTTAGGATTTGATACCAAAGTTTGGGATTTAAGCTATGTAAGCCAAGAATGTATTCCAAAGTTAAAAAATTGGGATCCAAATGAAAAGACACTAATTCATAAAATAGAAACTTATGCAATACATTCTGCAGAAGAATTTAAAGAATTATTACAAGCGCATCCAGATGCTATATTTACCATCGAAGATGATATAGACTTTTCTAATATGAAGTATGATTGGAAAGGGTCATGGTCAGTAATACCAGGTGAATTTTATGGAGAAATTAGAGGTAATAACCATACGATTTCTAACCTAGCAAATGCAGCACTATTTGAACATTTTTCAGGAAAAGTAGATGGACTAAACATGAAAGATTATGCTTATGGAGTAAATTGGAAAGATGGATTTATTAATTGGAGTTCAAGTAACCCAATGAGATCTAAGATTGCAGCTTTTGCACTAAAAGCAACTAATGCAACATTTACCAATATGAAATTTACCAATATGACTATGCTAGGAAATACAGGTGTTGCAACTATGGTTGTGGAAGATGAAAATTGTACTTATGAAAATATTCATATTGAAAAGGCTTATGTAAATGGCAGAAGCTATGGAAACAAACTATCAGCAATGGTTGCAGTTAAAACAGGAGGAAGTATCAAGAATTGTTATGTACAAGGAGAAATATATGGAAGTGGTAAGCGAGCTGCTGGTATAGTAGCCTTATCACAAGGAGACGTTACTATCGAAAATGTAATAGCAAATGTTTACATGAGTTGTAGTGAAAGTCAGATATATCCTGATAATACAGAAACTTGGGGCGGATTTGTTGGTGAAGTAGGAACTGGAAACTTAACTGTAAAAAATTCAGCAATGATTAATAAACTACAACAAAATAACAATCCAATTAACAAATTTATAGCAACTGTAGTAGATGGCGCAAATGCAACTTTTGAAAATTGCTATGAAAATGAAGATGCAAATGGAACAGCAAGTGACACAATAGACGGTATAAGTATAGCTACTAATGCTGAGTTGTTGACAAAAGAATTCTACACAAGTAGACTACTTTTAGATGAAAGCATTTGGAATTTAGACAATATTGCAGAAGTAGATATAACAAGTGCTGATAATAAAGTAGTAAGATTTATCACTTTTGGTTTAATAAATTTGTTATTATGTAGTAAATAAAATTCTTAGAAGAAGGCCGTAAAAGCCTATAGAAAATGAGATTTAAGTTATATTGTTAACTTAATCTCATTTTTTTTGGTACGACAGGCCAGTTAATTAACAAAGACCAAAACGGAAGTATATATCGTCAACTGTATAGAGAAACATAAGCACATTATATAGCTATAGTGTCATAAAATGTGAAAGCTTGTCAGTTCTCTTTTGTGTATAGCTTGAATAAAATAGAAACAAGAAAAAAGATAGGAGAAAACTAAAAATGCGAAATTCTAAAAAGAGCTTGCGTGAAGTTTTAGATAAGAAACAATTAATCAAATGGAAGAAAAAGAAAAAAGAGGAAGTGGTTGATCTAAAAAAAGAGAAAAAAATAGCGCAAAAGGGAATGAAGAAAAAGTTTGGAAAAGAAATAAAAAGCAAAAAAATAAAAGTGAAAGCAGAAGAAAAAATAGGAGATGTCACTAGAAAGAAAAGAATGAGAAATGAAATTGTCATTTTGTGGATGGTTCTTTTAGTACTTCTTTTTCGTATTGGATGGATACAATTTGGTGAAGGTTCAAAGTTGCAATCTATGGCTTATGTACAGCAAACCCTAGACAGAAGTATTAATCCTAAAAGAGGTACTATTTATGACGCAACAGGAAAGAATATCTTAGCAGTTAGTAGTACAGTAGAGACGATAACAGTTAATCCAGGAAATATTGCTAAAGAAGATAAAGAAAAGGTAGCAAGAGCACTAAGTGATATTTTAGAATTAGATTATGAAACTGTGTTAAAAAGAGTAACCAAAAAAAGCTCTATAGAAACCATTAGCAGAAAAGTAGACAGAGAAAAGACAGATAAATTACGAGTTTGGTTAAAGGACAATAAGATTACAAAAGGGGTTAATATTGATGAAGATACAAAAAGATATTATCCATATAATAATTTAGCTTCACAAGTCATTGGATTTTCAGGAAGTGATAATCAAGGACTAGATGGAATTGAAGCAGTTTATGATGAACAATTAAAAGGACAAAAGGGAAAGATAGAGAGATTAACGGATGCCAAAGGTGGAGATATTGAAGAAGTGCATGAAAACTATGTGGATGCAATTGATGGAAATGATTTGGTATTAAGTATTGATGCGACCATACAAGGAATTGCAGAAAAATATCTAAAAGAAGCTTGCATTGATAATAAATGTACAGACGGCGGAAATATTGTAATCATGAACCCAAAAACAGGGGATGTTCTAGCAATGGCAGGTTATCCAAACTATAACTTAAATGAACCATTTGAACCTTCCACAGATGAACTAAAAGCATCATGGGAGGGAATGTCACAAGCTGATAGAAATAAAGCGATGATGGCACTTTGGAGAAATAAAGCAGTAAGTGATACTTATGAGCCAGGGTCAGTCTTTAAGCTAATTACAGCATCAGCATCCTTAGAAGAAGGAATTACGACACCAGATAAAGAAGGGGAATTTTGCTGCACAGGTGGTATTGAAATAGCAGGAGTTAGAATTAAATGTTGGAGATATTATAGACCACATGGCAGTGAATCTCTAAGGCAGGCACTCATGAATTCTTGTAACCCAGTATTTATAGGATTAGGACAAAAAATTGGTGTACCAACTTATTATAGTTACCTAAATAAATTTGGACTTCTAAAACCAACAGGAATTGATTTATCACGGAGAAGCAACTAGTATTTTCTTAAAAGAAAACAAAGTAGGACCAGTAGAACTTGCAACTATTGCCTTTGGGCAAAGATTTGAAATTACACCCATTCAATTAGCAACAGCAGTTAGCAGTATTGCTAATGGGGGTGTCAAAATTACTCCTAGAGTAGTCAAGAAAATCATTAATAGTGAAACAGGAGAAGTGACAGAAATACCTGTGAAAACAGGAGAAAGAATTATTTCAGAAGAAAATGCGAAATCTATCTTAAGTATGATGGAAAGTGTTGTAGCAGAAGGAACAGGAAAAAATGCACAAGTAGTGGGATATCGTGTTGGAGGAAAAACAGGAACTTCAGAGGATGGAGTGAATACCAATAAATATGTAGCATCTTTTTGTGGTGTGGCACCAATATCAGATCCGCAAGTAGTTGCATTAGTAACATTATATAATCCAACAGGAGAAGGAGGACACCAAGGAGGTGTGTGGGTAATTTTAACAACACTCGAAACTTTGAGAAGAGTTTCGTAAGTGTCGGCTATATGCGTTAACTTAACAACACACATTAAAACTATTGAAAAATCAGTAATAATATAAACTATTAAACCATGAGAAAGTAATTAAAAGTTGTTATGTTTTATGAGATACGGTTTTCAAGAAGGGGTTAGATTAATAATAGAGTGTTTTGAAGAAATATCTAAAAAATAAAAAGTTTTACATATCTTGAATAAAATTAATATAAATTATATAATAAAGTCGAAAAAAGAATTCGGAGGAATTATATATGTTTATTGAAAATCAAGATAGTAATTTAATAGAGGATTATACTGATTTATTAAAAACAATAGGAGCATTATCAAATTTATTTTCAGAAAGCCATACACCTTATTTAGATTATAGAGTAGTAGAAAATATATTTTGCAAATCATTCAAAGCTATTAATTTGGCAAGATTTGATTGTTCAGCTGATGCTAAAAAAGATGATATAGGAATAGGAATTAAGACTTTTTTACATAAAACTAAAAATCAAAAGATTGCAGAATTCAATGAGTTTGCAAAAGAACTAAGAAATAAAGAGCCAGAAGAACAAGTAATGTTAATAAGTAAATTAAGAAATGAAAGAATAGAATTTACAAAAAGAAATTATGGTATAAGTAAAATGATATACCATTTAGTAACAAGAGATGACTCAAAATTTTATGTTTTAGAAACAGATATGGATACTATAAATATGGAAAAAATTAAAATTATAAAAGCTACAGATAGTTCATTGAAGTTTAAAGATGATAAAAATGAGTATTCTTTTAACTTTTCTAAAAGTACTTTGTATAAGAAGTTTGATTTAGATAATATATTAGTCGAGATGCCAGTAAAAATAATTAAGGATCCATATGAATTTTTGAAATATGCTATGATGAAAAATGTAGAGTTTATAAAAAGGAATGAAGAAAAAGATGTGCCACATGTTATAATACCATTATTTTCGGAATCAAAAGGAGAAAAGTTTGTGGCAGAAAAAAGTGGGTTAAATCAATGGAATGCTGGAGGAAGAAAAAGAGATATTAATGAAGTATATATTCCAATTAGAGCAGATTTTTATAGAGAAAATCCAAACTTTTTGCCAACTAGAGATAAAGCTTTTAATGTAAGACTACCTAATGGAAATGTAATAAGTATGAAAGTATGTCAAGATAATGGAAAATCACTTATGAGTAATCCAAACAAAGCATTAGGATTATGGCTATTGAGAGATGTTCTTCAATTAAGAGAAGGAGAGTTACTTAAATATGATAGATTAAAAGAATTAGGAATTGACTCAGTAATTTTATATAAACACAATGATGAAGAATATAGTATAGATTTTGTAAAAGAAGATAATCTTGAAGAAAAAGAGTAAATTTAGAAAAAACTATTTACAAACAACAGTTCTTGGTATATACTGCATAAAAATAAAGGAAATTTTTCATAAAGAGCTGCTTTTTTATAAAAGTTATGATAAGATAGCAGAAAAACGGAGGAAGAGATAATGTATAAAGTTGGAAGTATGTTTGCAGGGATAGGTGGAATTTGTTTGGGATTTAAAAATGCTGGTTGTAAATTAATATGGGCAAACGAAATTGACAAATTTGCATGTACTACATATAGAGAAAATTTTGGAAATGATTACTTAGTAGAAGGAGATATTAAAGAGATAAATGAAAATAGTATTCCAGATTTAGATATATTAACTGCTGGATTTCCTTGTCAGGCATTTTCTATAGCTGGATATCAAAAGGGTTTTGAAGATGATAGAGGCAATTTGTTTTTTGATGTTTTAAGAGTAATAAAAGCTAAAAGGCCAAGAATTGTATTTTTAGAGAATGTCAAAAATCTGGTTTCACATGATCAAGGTAAAACTTTTAAAGTAATAAAGGATAGTCTTAAAAATTTAGAATATAAGGTTTGGTATCAAGTATGTAATACAGCTGAATATGGTAATGTACCACAAAATAGAGAAAGAGTATATATAGTGTGTTTTAGGGAAGAAATTGACTATAATGAATTTATAAAAGAAGAATTTAAACCCATAAAATTAAAAGATACTATACATAGAATAATAGATGTACAAGATAAAAAAGAAGAAAAATATTATTATACAGAAAAATCAAAATATTATGAAGATTTAAAACAGATAATGAAAAATAAGAATACAGTTTATCAATTAAGAAGAGTATATATAAGAGAAAATAAGAATAATGTATGTCCAACGTTAACAGCGAATATGGGAGAGGGGCGGACATAATGTACCACTAATTTTAGATAATTATGGAATAAGAAAATTAACGCCAAGAGAATGTTTATTATTTCAAGGATTCCCTAGAAATTATAAAATGCCAGTAGGAATGGCTGATTCAAAAATATACAAACAAGCAGGGAATGCAGTTTCAGTTCCAGTGATTGAAAGAATTGCAAAAAAAATAGTAACAACATTAAACAAAAATCCTCAAGAAACTGATACAATATTTGAAATGAGTGAAAAATGCAATTTTAAATCTATTATTAAAACTTGGAAAAAGTTAGATAGAAATTTAAAATTAAATAAAGCGAATAGTTCAGTTATATAGTTAAATAAATATATAATAGCTAGAAGTTAGTAGAAAACTAATTTCTAGTTATTTTTTGTGCAATTTTTCTAAAATTTATACCTTTTAAACTTTTAGATGCCATATACATTATGAAAAAAGTTAAAAAAAATTTGCTCCTTTTTCAAAAAATGGTGGCATATACTTAGTAGAGAAATTAAAGAATTAAAAAAAGTTACATTTCAAGTGACATTTTAGAACTTATCTAGCATAGGAAGAAATTAGTAATAAAAATTTTAAAAATTAATAAACTTTAACAAATGATAAATGGAAAGGTAT
>JAAWNJ010000012.1 GCA_022798895.1 Clostridia bacterium
GATATGGATACTTTCAACGAAAAGAAATATCAGATTATGAAAAATATAAACCATGGGTTGGAGAAGAATTTTCTGGGAAGGTAAAATATGAATTAGATGATGGGACAAGTTACGAAATTTATAGAGACTTTACTAAGAAAAATGCGAAGCTATTTGATGTAAATTTTGAGGAGATTTCTAGTCAATATAAAATTGACAAAAAGGATGGTAATCAATTTTTCAGTGTTCAAACTAAGGTGGACGAAAAGATGTATCTTTCTACCATTATGACCACCCAACAAGAGGTGGTGCTAGATAATTCTACTCAGAATACACTAGTCCAAAAGATTGCAAACCTTGCGGGAACAGGAGAAGACAATGTGTCATTTCAAAGGGCTATGGACAAACTAAATAAGAGACTAGTAGAAGAGGTTGGAACTAACCGAACACAAGATAGACCTCTTAATCTCATACAAAAACGTATGAAAGAGATAGAGACTGTCTTAAAGACAGAAACAGACTATATGGGGAATAAGCAAAATTTAGTAAGTAGTAAGAACGAAGTTTTGGAGAAACTAGAGGAAGAACAAAACAAAAATAATGAATTAAAGAAACTAAATATGTTAACACAAAAAAGTCAAATTGAAGAAGAAAAAAATGAATTAAAAAAACAATTACAAGATGAAAAAGCAGAAAAAGTCAAAAAAAATTATTTTAATTTTGGAATTATGTTGGTTTTATTAATCATAATAAACATATTAAATTTTCAATTTATTGATAATAAAATAATAAATTATATATTATTAGCACTTATTCCAATTGAATTAATTTTATTTGGAATAAATTATATTAAAAATAATAAATTTAAAAAAGAATTGCAAAAACAAAAAAGTAAAATGCAAAAACAAAAAGAAATTTCTGATAAAAATTTAAATATGAGAATAGAAGAAATACAAAAACAAATAGAAAATTCAGAAAAACAGATAATGAATTATCGTTTGCAATTAAATAGTTTAGAATATGAAGATAAAAATGTTTCCGAAAAATTGGAGGAAATTGTTTCACTAAAAGAAGAGTATGAAAATTTAAAGGAGCAATTGCAAATAGTAGAGGAAAAAAATAAATGTATTCAAGTGACAAAAGAATTATTAGAAAAAGCATATGAACAAATGAAAAAAAGCGTTACTCCAAAATTTACACAGAATTTATCAGATTTAATACAGAAAATAACAAATGGTAAATACCAAAAAGTAAGTATTCATGAAAAAGATGGTTTAATTGTAGAATTACAAAATGGAGAATATAGACCAGCCAATTTATTAAGTGTAGGAACTATTGACCAATTATATTTATCACTAAGACTAGCAATGCTTGACGAAATTTCAAAAGAAAAAATGCCAATTATTTTAGATGAAGCATTTGCCTATTTCGATGATGAACGACTAAGAAATAGTTTACTATTTTTAATACAGCAAGCAAAAGAGCATCAAATTATGCTATTTACTTGCACAAAAAGGGAAAAGCAAATTTTAGACGAATTGAATTTAGACTATCATTGGATAGAGTTATGAAATTTTTAAAGGTCTTTCATACTCCTAACTTGAATTTTAGCAATAAATAGGGTATAATAAACAAGTCAAAAATATTTGACTTGTTTATTACATATTAGTATATAAAATATAGAAAGGAGTGTATCATGTATTAAAGTAGTAAGATATATGATACAAAATGGATATGTTTCAAAAATTAGAAGAAGTAGAAAAACGCTATGAAGAAGTAACTAAAAAGATTAGTGACCCAGAAGTGATTAGCAAACAAGAAGAATGGAAAGCCTTAATGAAGGAACATGCAGAAATAGAACCAGTTGTATTAAAATATAGAGAATATAAAAAAGCAAATCAAGCAATAGAAGATGCCAAAGCGATGCTAAATGATCCAGAAATGAAAGAGTTAGCAGAATTAGACTTAGAGGAAAATAAAGCAAAATTACCAAAATTAGAAGAAGAAATTAAAATTCTATTAATTCCAAAAGACCCAAATGATGACAAGAACGTTATTTGTGAAATACGTGGAGGGGCTGGTGGAGAAGAAGCAGCTTTATTTGCAGGAACTCTATTTAGAATGTACTCTATGTATGCAGAAAAAAAACGTTGGAAATTAGATGTATTAAATGAAAATGAGACAGGACTTGGTGGATACAAAGAAATTTCTTTTATGATTACAGGAAAAGGTGCATATAGTAGACTAAAATTTGAGAGTGGTGTTCATCGTGTACAAAGAGTACCAGATACAGAAGCTAGTGGCAGAATTCATACATCAACAGCAACTGTAGTAGTTTTACCAGAAGTAGAAGATGTAGAAATTGAAATTAACCCAGCAGATATTAAAATGGAAGTATTTAGAGCATCAGGAGCAGGCGGTCAACATGTCAACAAAACTTCTTCAGCAGTACGTTTAATCCACATTCCAACAGGAATGGTAGCAGAATGTCAAACAGAAAGATCACAATTCCAAAATAGAGATTATGCCATGAAGATGTTACGTTCTAGATTATATGACCAAGAAAAAGAAAAACAAGATAGTGAAGTAGCAAATGCTAGAAAAAGCCAAGTAGGAAGTGGAGATAGAAGCGAAAAAATTAGAACCTATAATTACCCACAAGGACGTATCACAGACCATAGAATTGGCTTATCTATTTATCAAATGGAAAATTTCTTAAATGGTGATATAGATGAAATGGTAGATAGTCTAATTACAGCAGATACAGCGGAAAAACTAAAAGGAAATGAAGAAGAATAAAATAGGAAAAAGATTTTACGAAAAAAAGTAAAATCTTTTTTTGGTGGAATGAAAAAGGAAAGTTCTGTAACAAATGAAAAGGTGGTTCGTCATATTAGTAGAGGAGGTAAAAAGTTATGCAGGATATGGAGCAAGTATATAAACAATATTTTGAAACAGTGAATAAATATTTATTCTGTTTAACTCATGATAGTGATATCTCTGAAGAACTAACACAAGAAACCTTTTATAAAGCCATTAAAAAAATTGGTACTTATCGAGGGGAGTGTAAGATGGCAGTATGGTTGTGTCAAATTGCAAAAAAATTATGGTATGACTACTGTAGAAAAAACAAAAGAATAGTAAATGAGGATCAAATGCCAGAAATGATATTAATAAATACAACAGAAGAACAAGTAATATTAGCAGAAGAAAAGATATGGCTGTATCAGAAAATGCAAAAGTTAGATAAAGAAACAAGAGAAGTAATCTATTTACGCATCACTGGAGAGTTAAGTTTTAAAGAGATAGCTACTATTTTAAACAAAACGGCGAACTGGGCCAGAGTAACATTTTATCGAGGAAAAAATAAATTAAAGGAGGATGACTTAAAATGAATGAGAAGAAAGAATGTAAAATTGTTCAAGATCTATTACCAAATTATATAGAAAATCTAACTAGTATTCAAACGAATGAATATATTGAAGAACACATAGCAAATTGTGAAGAGTGTAAAAAAAATTTAGAAAATATGCAAAAAGAGATACCAACAGATACAAAAGTAAAGAGTAAAAAAGAAGTAAAATATATGAAAAAGTATAGAAATAAAATGAGAATTTTAAGTTTTATAATATTAGCTATTTTTTTTGTATTTATAGGAACAACAATAAGAAAAGCTGTTATTTTAGCAGATTTAGAACAAAAAGCAGAAGAAACTGTGAAAAGCACGAATTACCATATGACAATTTATAGTTATGATAGAGGAAGAGCATGGGTGCATGAAGAATTTATTTTAAAAGGTAAAAGAAAAGTAAAATTAGTGCAATATCAAGAACATGGAACTAGTATAGTACAATCTTTTATATATCAAACAGAAGGTGGAGAAACGAAGGAAAATATTTATATGGACAGTCAAGGTGAAAAAAAGGCGATATTAGGTAGAACTATAGATACTCAAAATGAGTATGTAGGTGCAGAAATGAGACCATTGCGTACAGAAAATATAATTCATCTATTATGCAATGCTGTCATAACTTCCGTTCAGTCGAAATTATTAAATGGAACAGAATGTTATTTAGTTACTAATTTTAAAGGACTTCATACTGGAAATTATGGCGAAGGAGTGTATATCAATAAAGAAAATGGATTAGTTATGGGGAGTGCAGAATACGAAGTAGATTATGGAGATGGTATCAAAAGAAAGATAATAGGTCAAGAAATAGAGTATGAATTTGGAACAGTTACAGAAGAAGATTTTGTAGAGCCAGATATTAGTAAATATCAAATTCAAAAATAAAAAATGAATAAGAAAACTCTCTATTAAATAAAATAGAAGAAAGCCATTCTATTTTAGAAAGGGAGTTTTTATTTTGAGTGAAATTTTAAAAACAACATTAATAGGACTTTTTTTTGGTACTTTCGGAACTACTATTGGAGGAATTATAGGAATAAAATTTAAAAATACTTCTAATAAATTTTTGAGTTTTATTTTAGCATTTGCATCAGGACTTATGATAGCAATAGTATGTTTTGATTTATTACCAGAAGCTTTTGAATTAGCTAATTTACCAATAGCTTTTTTAGGAATTTTGCTAGGGATTGTTTTGATGTTTTTTTGTGATATAGTAGTGGACAAAAAATTTAATAATCATACTAGATTTAGAGGGAATAAAAATACTTTATTGAAAACAGGTATTATTGTTAGTATTGGATTAGCTCTGCACAACTTTCCAGAAGGTTTGGCAATTGGTTCAGGGTTTGGAGCATCGCTGAAATTAGGGTTATCACTAGCAATTGCAATCTGTTTACATGATATTCCAGAAGGTATTTCAATGGCAGTACCTATGAAAAATGGAGGAATGGAAACTAGTAAAGTAATCTTTTATGTTGTATTGTCAGGAATTACGACAGGAATTGGAGCTTTTTTTGGAGCACTTATTGGAGGCATTTCACAAACTATTATTGCTATGTGTTTAGCTTTTGCAGGTGGTGCTATGATTTACATTGTTTCAGGGGAGTTAATTCCAGAAGCAAATCAATTGTATCATGGAAGAATGACTGCAATAGGAAATATGATAGGATTATTAATTGGGATTTTTGCAATGTCAATATAGCGAAAACATATGTTTTAAGCTATTGACTTATTTATCATACTTCATATATAATATTTTAGAACTTAAAAAACTGCGGTAAGAATTTCTTACCGCAGTGTGCTGAGTTTAGGTAGGCTGGGAAGCCTCCATGATAACCCGCTGGATTTTGTCGATGGTTTCTTTGGAAACGTCGCAAAGGTCAGCGGAAAAAATACTATCAAGAGTCATGGAGTCAGTAATCTCGATGTACAAATCATACGTTTTATCCATAATAAATATCCTTTCTCAGCAAGGGCATAATAGCCCAAATTCTACAATGGCGGAATTGCCATCTATCAATAGTATAGCACAATTAATATAAAATAGCAAATTGCCATTCAAAATAGTAGGAATTGAAAATAGCAAAAGAAAGAGGAAAACAAATGCAAGATTTAATCGAAGGTCTAAACGACAAACAAAAAGAAGCAGTATTAGCAACAGAAGGTCCATGCTTAGTAATAGCAGGAGCAGGAAGTGGAAAAACCAAAGTATTAACACATAAAATAGCATATCTAATATCAGAAAAAAATGTAAAACCATACAACATTCTAGCCATTACTTTCACTAACAAAGCGGCAAGTGAAATGAAGCAAAGAGTAGAAGGAATTATAGGAGATGCTGCTGGGGAAATGTGGATGGGAACATTCCATTCTATTTGTGTACGTATTTTAAGAAGATTCATTGATAGAATAGGCTTTGATACTTCCTTCTTAATCTTTGACACTTCAGATCAAAGAACAGTAGTAAAAGAATGTTTAAAAACATTAAAAATAGATGACAAAATGTTTACGGATAGAAGTGTTCTAGCTGAAATTAGCAATGCAAAAAACGAAATGTTAACACCAAAAGCATATCAAACCAAATATGCAGGAGATTTTCGTAGAGAAAAAATTGGACAAGTTTATGAGTTATATCAAAAAAGGCTAAAAGAAAATAATGCTCTTGACTTCGACGACATCATCAATGACACAATCGAAATTTTATCAAATGATGCAGAAGCCTTACAATATTACACAGAAAAGTTCCATTATGTATTAGTAGACGAGTATCAAGACACCAATAAAGCACAATTTACGTTAGTTACCATTTTAGCTTCACGCTATGGAAATATTACAGTAGTAGGAGATAATGACCAAGGAATTTATAGCTTTAGAGGTGCTGATATCAGTAACATCCTAAACTTTGAAAAAGACTTCCCAGGAACCAAGATTATTAAGTTAGAGCAAAATTATCGTTGTACTGGAAATATTTTAAAAGCAGCAAATGCAGTTATCAAACACAACGAAAATAAATATGAAAAGAAACTATGGACAGAAAATGAAGAAGGAAGTATCCCTGCTTTATATCAAGCAGAAGATGAATACGATGAAGCAACCTATATTGTACAACAAATAGGGCATTTAAAAACAGAGGAATATCTAAAGCCAAAAGATTTCGTCGTACTTTACCGTATGAATGCACAATCAAGAGCAGTGGAAGACATTTTAAGAAGAGAAGACATCCCATACAAAGTAGTAGGTGGCGTAAAATTCTATGAAAGAAAAGAAATTAAAGATGCCATTGCTTACTTAAGACTGATTCATAATCCATCAGATAATATCTCTTTAAAAAGAATTATCAATGAGCCAAAAAGGGGAATTGGAAAAACGAGTTTAGACAATGTGCAACAAATTGCAGACCAGACAGGAAGTTCTATGTATGAAATTATCAAACACGCAGAAGAACATGGGCTAAACAGAATCAAAGCAAATGCAGACAGTTTTATCCAAGTAATAGAAGAATTAAGATTAAAAAGACAAGAACTTAGTATATCAGAATTATTAAAAGAAACGTTAAATAAATCGGGTTATACAAAAGCATTAGAAACAGAAAATACAGTAGAAGCAGAAAGCAGAATTCAAAACTTAGAGGAATTTTTAACTGTAGCTATTGAATTTGAAGAAGAATCAGCAGACAATAGCTTAGCGGAATTCCTAGAAAGTATTACGCTATCTAGTGATGTAGATAACTTAGAAGATGCAGACAATAGTGTTACACTTATGACATTACATAGTGCTAAAGGACTAGAATTTCCAGTAGTATTCCTAATAGGCATGGAAGAAGGAATTTTCCCAGGATATAAATCAGTAGGAGAACCAAAAGAATTAGAAGAAGAAAGACGCCTATTTTATGTGGGAATCACTAGAGCAAAACAATTCTTACATTTAACCTGCGCAAAACACAGAACCATTTTTGGCTCCACTAGCTATAATGCGGTTTCTAGATTTATTAAAGAAATTCCAGACGACCTATTAGACGGAAATATTGAAACAACAGAAGAAAAATTTGAAGATTCAGGATATGGATGGGAATATGGAAAAACTGCTATGGGAAGAACAATAGGAGGAAATAGTAACTATACAAGTGGAGGAAAAGTAACAACCTATAAATTAGATGCAGACGAAACACCAAAGGTAGCTGCTTCCTCATATGGGTATAGAACAGCAGAAAGCTTCTTAGATTCGTTAAAACAAAAACAAGCAAGCAATGCAGTAGACATTTCTCAATATCAAGAAGGACAAAGAATTTATCATAAGAAATTTGGAGAGGGAATTATTCAAGAAATCGAGGAAGAAGGAGACGATTACAAGCTAGATATTGAGTTTGATAAATCAGGACATAAACGATTAATGGCAAAATTTGCAGGACTACAAATCATAGAATAAAGTGTTAGTTAGGGGACGTATGTTTTCCTGACAAAAGCAAAGCTTTTGTTGGGGAAACGTATGTCCCTTAACTGACGCTGTTGGTTAGATGTACGCCCCTTAACTGGCGCTTGAAACAATTTATTGTATAAAATTTGTAAAATTGACCATAATAACACTAAATATTTTAAAGAAAGGATGTAAGAAATTATGCCAGATTTAAATCAAGTAGAATTACAAAATCTAAGACATTTAATAGGAGCACACGAAACTGCTTACCAAAAATTAAACACATTTTCATCACAAGCCGTAGACCCACAAATTAAGCAAATGTTTGCAAAATCAGCACAAGATGCACTTAACACAAAACAAAAACTATTATCATTTTTAAATAATTAAAATTAAGGAGGAAATTTTATGGACGAAAAAACAATGGTTAATGATATTTTAGGCAGTGTAAAAGCTGATTTAACAGCTTATCAAACTGCTATATCAGAAGCAGAAAATATGCAATTAAGACAAACTTTACAACAAATCAGAAATGGAGATGAAAGTTTCCAATATGAGTTATTTAAAGTAGCACAAACAAAAGGATATTATCAACCAGCACAAAAGGCAACTGTTACGGAAATACAAACTGTAAAGACAGAATTAGAACAATAAATTTTTGATAAGCACTTGCCAAATTTTTAAATTTGCGATAGAATAAGAACGTAAATTTAAAAAGTGAGGAGTTGTTTATCATTAACGCTTTCAAAAAGTGCTTAACGTACTTTAGAACCACAATTAAATATACTTTTCTAGTAATTATTTCTATATTTCTCATTATTACAGCAGTAGCAGTATTCTATAAGCCTACTTATGCAGTTTCCGTAAATGGAGAATTAGTAGGATATACAGAAAACAAAAGTCAATTGCAAGCAAGAATCAATGATTATATGGAAGGAAATACAGAAGAAGATGTTGCATTTGCACAAATTGATTCAGTTCCTGAATATACATTATGCTTGCTAAAAAAGGATATTACTGCTAATGATGAGGAAATTTATAACAAAGTAACTGAAAATGGTACAAAATATTATAAATATTATGCTATAACAGATGACAAAAAAGAAAAAGTTTATGTAGAAACTTTTGAAGAAGCAGAAAAAGTCATAGCAGAGTTAAAAAAGAAAAAAAGTAAAAACCAAAAAGAAGTAGGAATTGTAGAGAAATATGATACTGAACTAAAAAAATTCACTTCAGTAGAAAAATGTGTATCAAAACTATATGAAGCACCACCAAAGAAGACTACAACTACTACTTATATGGCTTCTAACACTAATTATACACAATCTGTTTCGGGTGGAAATGTAACAGGTTCCTCTAGTAGCAAAGTAAATCTTGGGGTAGCACTAATTAGACCAATATCAGGAATCATAACAACACGTTTTGGAAGTAGAGGATATGGTCATAGAGGGCTAGATGTAGCTGCACCTTCAGGAACACCAATTAAAGCAGCAGCAGGTGGAACAGTTACAACAGCTGGTTGGAACAATTCTTATGGATATATGCTAATTGTATCACATGGCAATGGCGTACAAACAGTATATGCACATTGTAGCCAATTAATAGCTAAAAGTGGGCAATCAGTTGCACAAGGGCAAGTAATTGGAAAAGTAGGTTCAACAGGATATTCAACAGGACCACACTTACATTTCGAAATAAGAGTAAATGGAGTATTACAAGACCCACAAAATTATATCTATTAAAATAAAATGTCAGTTTAGGGATGTACCTTAAACTGGCATCTTTTTTATAAATGTATATTATTTAAATCTAAATCCAAAATGTCTTTTATTGCAATCAGTTCATAATCACGAATAAGTCTATTTCCAGCTTCAATCTTAGAAATATCATTTTTTCCAATATTAACTCCCAATATTTGCATTTTCGAAGCCAATTTATTCTGAGACATCTTTTTAACTTTCCTATTTTGAGCAATTAAATTCCCTAAGAGATTAGATTTTTCTTTGTATTTATTAGATTTCATTTATAATACCACCTTTTTTGTTGACATCTCATTAGAATTAATAATAATACTTTTATTAATTATATTGACACTTCATTAGAAGAATGCTAATATTATATTAAATGAAATGACACTTCATTAATGTCATAATGAAAATAGAAAGAAGGAGATACAAATGGAGAAAACGAGAGGTGTTACATTAGTTGCTTTAGTAGTAACAATTATTGTACTTTTGATTTTAGCAGGCATAACACTAGTGCATGTATGGGGGGATAACAGTATATTCAAACAAGCATCAGATGCGAAATTAGAAACAGAATTAACAAAGATAGAAGAAAGAGCAGGATTAATCTATTCAGATAAATGGTTAGAAAAGGTATCAAATAATTCAAACAATAAACCAACCATGAAAGAGATAGTCGAAGAGTTAAGAAAAGATGATTATACTATTAAACAAGTGGCAATAAGTGGAAACGAGATAACAGGAATTTCTTTAGATAGAGAAAGTATGAGCTTAGGAAAAGAAAAAACAGTTACAATAAAGGTAACATTAGAGAGTTTTGGGGAGTTATATACTTACTATGTTTTAGTAGAAGGAAAATATTATAAAATGAACTTTAATAGTAGAGCAGTAACCATAGATAGAGCAGAAAGTGATATCTCAGGAAATGTGGAAGAAAAAATCATATTAACAGCAACAAGTGAAAATGAAGGAATAGCGACAGTTGTAACAAATAATGATAACAACACAATAGATGTAACAGCAAAAAGTATAGCAGGAACAGTAGACATTACAGTAACATATGGAAATTTTGAACCTAAAACATGTACAGTAAAAGTATGCGAAGTAACAACAGAGTTAGAAATAGCTTCAGTAAGAGCAAGAATAGCACAAGGAACAAACAGGTGGTTAGGTGCAGCAGCCAAACCAATAGATACAGCAAGTCAAGAATTCGAATGGAGTAGTAGTGATACAGAAATAGCAACAGTAGATAATAAAGGAGTAGTAACAGCGAAAAAAGCAGGAACAACCATTATTACAGTAAAAACAACAGATGGAAGTAATTTAAGTAAAACATGTGAAGTAACAATAGTAGAAAATGTGCCAGATGTAGCAACCTTAACAGAATTCCAAACCGCGAATACAGTAGCAAAAGATAGTAATGGAAATTTAATTACAGTACCAGGAGATTTCAAAGTATTAACAGTAGAAGGAACCAAAGTAACAGATGGAATAGTGATTCAAGATAGAGAAGGAAATGAATTTGTATGGGTACCAATAGACTCTGTATCAACAGGAACCAGTAAAACAGCAGATGATATACGACTAGGAAGATATGAAGATTTTACAACAAAAAATGCAACAGGAAATTATGTACCAAAACAAGATGCAAATAATTACACTCAAGAAGTGTCAATAGGTTCTCATATTAAGTATACTTTTATAGAAAGAAGGTACAATTTTGGAAATACAGCATCAAAAAATTTGGAGAATTTTGTAATGAGAACACAAAAAGATGGAGGATATTATTTGGGAAGATATGAAGTTAGCCAAGGGAATGATAATAAAGCAAAATCACAATATGATAAAGTGGTATGGTCAGGTATTACTCAACCTGATGCAGCAAAAAATTGTAAAAATATGTATAATGGAAGTAACTATGTAGAAAGCGATTTAGTAAATTCATATGCATGGGATACAACGATTATATTTATTCAAAACTATTCAAAAGGAAATAGTAATTATGCAAATAAGATATCTGTAAACCAAACTAAATTAAACACAGGAAGGGCTGGAGATAAGGTATGTAATATCAATGATATGGCTTCAAATTTCTTTGAATGGAGCACAGAGAACTGTACGCATCCTGACTTTTGTTGTGTCTTTAGAGGTGGCAGATATGGTACCCATGGTCCTACTCAAGGGCGTTGCTGGGATTATCCTAAGAGCCCAACTGAAATGCCCGCCTTTAGATCTTTAATCTATACTCTCGAGGTAAAATAAAAAAAGAAAACTACATCACAAGTAACTAAAAGTAAAAGTGATGTAGTTTTTTAGTTTATAATATTTTATTTTACAAAATGAGTTAATCCAATTTCTAGAGCATTGTGTTTCATAATCAAATTTCCACATTCTAAAAGCTTGCTGCTATATACTTTTGAGTTTGTTACATACTTTGCAAACTCTGTAATTGCTGTGTAAAATCTTAATTTATTTACTACTTCACTATGTATACCATTCATCAATAAGTAATATTTCTCTTTATATTCATATAACATAATGGAATCTGCTATATGTGTAATATCTTCTAATAAATTAGTTTCCTGCAAAAATTGAAGAAAAGAGCAGTAATCCTCAAAGTTAGAAAAAGCATAAACTGCCTGTGTAGAAGAAGGATTTAAACTCTTTCTTTTAATCGTAAACTTCTTTTTAGGAAGTTTTGTTTTTTCTTCAGGAACTTCTTTGGTAATTGTAAAAACAAAGCTTGTATCAGCCATTGCTAAGGCCTCTATTTTCAGATTATAGTTTCCTGGATCAAAGCCTGTTTCTTTTTTTGCTTCTTCTAACATATCCAGTAAAATATCCTGTGATTCAATGGAATTAGACATAAATACATGAAAATCAATTTCTTTCTCAGCCAAATCCTGAATACTTAAAGTAATGCGTATTTTATTTTCACTTAGTTTTTCAAACTTCATTAGGTCGCCTCCAAATATATTTAATATTATATATATTATACTATGTTTCCTTTCAAAATGAAACCAACAATTTATGGAAATTTTCTAAGCCCTAGGAACTTATTTACGAAGTAAAGCAAGTGGCATAGATATGTTAACTACATGAGCGTAAGCCAGTTATGGCTAAGTTACGCAAATTAATAAATTCATTAATTTACATTATTAAGTATAGTAATCATAACATAATCAAAATAAAAAGAAAATAGTTTTTTACAAAAATATTATAAAATAATAGATGAATATCTTGAAAAAAAAGCCATTTGCATATATAATACACATGCAAAAGAAAACTGAAAAAGAGGGAACACTAAGGAGGAAATATATGGCAATGAAAGAAAAAAACATATGGATTTTAATATTATTTCTATTATGTGGAATAGTAGTAGGAGGATTATTAGGAGAATTAGCTTCTAAGGTTCCTTACTTATCATGGCTAGCTTATGGAGAAGAATTTGGATTAGCCACACCAATAGAATTAAACTTAAATGTAATTAAATTAACATTTGGATTAATGCTCAAAATCAATATATCAAGTATTATAGGAATTGTTTTAGCAATTTTTATTTATAAAAAAGTATAGTTACAAAATCTAAAAATTTTATTTCAAAAAATGATTAATAGGGGGCAACTAAATAAAGAAAGGAAGGACGAAAGATGCCTATCAAAATGAAAGAACTCCCTATTTCAGAAAGACCTTATGAAAAATTAGAAATGTATGGAGCACATACATTATCCAATGCAGAGTTACTAGCGATTATAATAAAAAATGGAACAAAGGAAGAAAGCTCAGTTACCCTAGCACAGAAAATACTTTCACTAGGAAAAAATGAAAATTGTACACAAGACAATTTAACATTTTTACAAGAACTATCCATAGAAGAATTTATGAAAATAAAAGGAATCGGCAAAGTAAAAGCAATTCAGCTAAAAGCCACTTGTGAACTCGCTAAACGTATTTCAAAACCAATAGAAAACATCAAAACTAAGATAAAAACACCACAAGATATTGTAAATTTACTTATGGACGAATTAAAAAATGAAAAAAGAGAAGTAGTGAAAGTAATTATTCTAAATTCTCACAATATTATCCTAAAAATACAAACGATTTCACAAGGCGGAACTAACTCCGTACAAGTAGATACCAAAGATATATTAATGGAGGCAGTAAGATCTGGCGCTCCTAAAATTATTATGGTCCATAATCATCCAAGTGGAGAAACCAATCCAAGTAAAGCAGATATAGAATTTACACAAAAACTACAAAAAGCAACTAAAGTATTTGGAATAGAGCTGTTAGACCATATTATAATTGGGTATAATGAGTATACAAGTATCAAATCTTATTTATTAGAACAAGAATTGAAAAAGAGATAGAATAAGTAACCTACTAAAATGTAGGAACATTCTAAAAAAGGAAAGGAAGAAAGCTATGAAATTGGCAGGTTTTAGTTCAAAAGATATTGGAGTAGATTTAGGGACAGCCAATATTATTGTTACCATAAAAGGAAAGGGAATTGTTTTAAACGAACCTTCTGTTGTCGCACTTGAAAAAGGAAATAACAATATCTTAGCAACAGGCAGTGAAGCAAAAGAAATGGTAGGTAGAACGCCAAAGGAAATTGATGCAATTAGACCATTACAAGACGGAGTTATCGCAGATTTTACAGGAACACAATTGATGCTAAAAAGTATGTTACAAAGAGTATGTCAAAGACATAATGTTCATAAACCAAGAGTAGTAGTAGGTGTACCTTCGGGCATTACGGAAGTAGAAGAAAGAGCAGTAGAAGAATCTGTTATACAAGCAGGTGCAAGAGAAGTCTATTTAATAGAAGAGCCAATGGCAGCAGCAATTGGAGCAAACTTAGAAGTATCAGAACCAAGTGGAAATATTATCGTGGACATTGGTGGAGGTACAACAGAAGTTGCAGTTATTTCTTTAGGAGGAATTGTAGTAAGTAATTCCTTAAGAGTAGCAGGAGATGAAATTGATGAAGATATCATCAATTATGCAAAACATAGATTAAATATAGCGATAGGAGCAACCACTGCTGAAGAAATCAAAAAGCAAATAGGATGTGCTATACCACTGATGACAGAAGCAAACATGCAAGTAAGAGGGAGAGATTTAATTACAGGACTTCCTCAAACATTAACAGTGACATCTTCTCAAATTTATGAAGCAATGCATGACTCTGTTCAAAAAATTGTAGATATAGTAAAACAAACTTTAGAAAGAACACCACCAGAACTTGCTTCAGACATTATGGAAAGAGGAATTATTATAGCAGGTGGAGGAGCACTCATTAAAGGACTTGACACACTGATTGCTAAAGAAACAGAAATGCCAGTATATATAGCAGAAAATCCACTAGAGTGTGTAGCAAGAGGTGCTGAGAAAACTTTAGAAGATTTAGAAAAACTAAGAGATGTTTTAATGAACTCCAGAAGAAAAAGATAATACAAAAGGAGTGTATCCATGTATCGAAATAGAAAAACAGGAATGATAGGAATTATTATCACTACTCTCATTCTCATTTTAACTGTTATTTTATCTAACATAGATGTACAAAAAATGTCTTATTTAGAAAATGCATTCAATAGTTTTGTTATGCCAATCCAAAATGGACTCACATATTTAAAAAACAAAATGGAAGGAAATAGCAGCTTTTTTACAGACATTAGCAAATTGCAAGATGAGAATGAAGAATTAAAAAGAAAAAACAGTGAATTAGAGCAGTCATTAAGAGAATTTGAAATAGTCAAAGCAGAAAACGAAACTCTAAAAGAATATGTAGGTTTAAAGGACCAATATCAAGACTATCAAACAATACCAGCTTATATTATTAATAAGGATATTACGAACTACAACCAAATGATTGTCATCAATGTAGGAGAAAAAGATGGTATAAAGCCAAACATGACAGTCATTGCTGACCAAGGATTAGTAGGATATGTTGTTTCTACCACACAAACAACAGCAAAAGTGCAAACTATTATTGATACAGCAAGCTCGGTTAGTTGTAATATTAGTACTTCTAGAGAGCCTATTATTGTAACAGGTACACTAGAAAAGGTATCTACTCTAAAAGCTAGCTATATTCCAACAGATGCAGTCATATTAGAAAATGATAAAATAGAAACTTCAGGAATAGGTGGAATCTATCCAAAAGGAATTTCCATTGGAACAATTAAAGAAATTGTTAATACCAAAAATATTACAGATCGTTATGCTTATGTAGAAACAGCAGTAGACTTTAAAAAGCTAGAAACAGTTTTAGTGATTACAAACAATAAAGCAAAATAAAAGAAAGAAGGAGTAAGACTTGAAAAAATTTCTTTCCATTTTAGGATTAATTTTAACTTTTTTAATGATTTACTTTTTACAAGCTAACTTCTTTACTTGGTTCAATATAGCAGGAGTAAAGCCTAATTTATTTATTGTATTTATCTTATTTATAGGGTTATTCATAGGGAATAAATTAGGCTTTGCCTTTGGGCTTATTTTAGGAATCTTATTAGATTTATTTATTGGAAAAAGCATAGGAATATCGGGATTAATGTTAGGAATAGTAGGTTTAATAGGAGAATATTTAGATAACAACTTTTCAAAAGACAGTAGAGTAACACTTATTTTAATGGTAATGGGAAGTACAGCAGTTTGTGAGTTAGGAGTATATCTTTTCCAAACTTTAAGATGGAATACTGCAATAGAAATATTACCTTTCATTAGAACAGTATTCATAGAAGTTATTTTCAATGTGGTATTAGTTATTATATTATATCCACTTATGCAGAAAGCAGGAAATAGCTTAGAAAGGTTATTTAAAAACAAGTCAGTATTAACAAGATATTTTTAAATTTTAACTAGATAAGTTTCAATTGTTATCCGTATACTGAAAGTAAATAAGTTAAAAACAAAGATAAGAAGGTAGGTGATAATTTGAAGCCAAAAGAAAATCGCAATGAAAGAATTCGATACAATGTGCTAACAGTTTTTATTCTGTTAGTAGGTATTATACTACTTGCTCAATTATTTAATCTTCAAATTATTCATGGAAAAGAATACAGAGAAACTTCTAATACAAGATTAACAAGAGAATCTACAGTAAAAGCAGCAAGAGGGAACATCACAGACTGTACAGGAAATAAACTAGTTACTACTAAAATGGGGTTTAGTTTAGAACTATACAAAACAAAAATAGATACACAAATCCTCAACAATACAATCTTAAACTTAGTAAAATTACTAGAAAAAAACAAAGACACATATGTGGATAACTTGCCAATTACAGTAAAACCATATAAATTTAAACAAAAAACGCAAGAAGAACAAAAAAAGTGGAAAAAAGAAATGGCAATAGACGAAAATGCTACAGCAGAAGAAGTATTTAAAAAGCTAAAAGAAAAGTACGATATACAAGAAAAAAATGTAGAAAATGCACGTAAGATTATGGCTATACGTTATGAAACAACCATAGAAGGATTTAGCAACATTAAGCCAATTACCATATCCAGAGATATTAGTAGAAAAAGTGCTAACCAAGTCAAAGAACAAAGTAGCAAATTTCCAGGTACTTCAGTAGTAACAGAGCCAGTGATAGAATATCCATATAAAAATTTGGCATCTCACTTATTAGGATATGTTGGAAAAATCAATCAAGAAGAGTACAAAGCAAAAAAAGATACCTATCAAATGAATGATTTAATTGGTAGAGAAGGAATTCAATATACATTAGAAGAATATCTAAAAGGAAAAGATGGTATTAGGCAAATTGATATGGCAGTAGATGGAACTATCACAGAAGAATACATTTCTAAAGAAGCAACCGCAGGAAATAATGTAGCACTAACAATTGATGCCAATTTGCAAAAAAAAGTTGAAGATGCTTTAGAAAAAAATATCAAAAAGATTGCAAACGGAGAAATAGATGGCAAAAAGCATGAGGCTAAAGAAGGCGCAGCAGTAGTTATGAATATAAAGACAGGAGATGTTTTAGCAATTGCAAGTTACCCAAGCTATGAACCAGAATTATTTGCAAAAGGAATTAGTAGTGCCAAATTAAAGGAATATGAAAAAAACAGTAATACTTACAATAGAGCTATTTCAAGTGCCTATGCACCAGGTTCTACCTTTAAAATGGCAGTTGCCACAGCAGCACTAGAAACAGGAGAATTTACGACAAATACCTTAGTAACAGACAATGGACCATATCCAAGAGGACATAACCCAGTATGTTGGATTTATACAGACCGTCATTATGGACATGGAGCATTAAATATTAGTAATGCCATTAAACATTCTTGCAATATTTTCTTTTATGAGATAGGATACAAAATAGGAATCGATAAAATGGCAGAATATGCTTCTCAATATGGACTAGGTAAAAAAACAGGAATAGAATTAGCAGGAGAATCAGCAGGAATAGTAGCATCTACCAAATATAAAAAAGAAACTTATCATGAAGAATGGCAACTAGGGGAAACCTTATCAGCGGCAATTGGGCAAAGCTATAATAGCTTCACACCAATTCAAATGGCAAGATATATCTGTATGATAGCAAATGGAGGAAAAGCAGTTGATGTATCTGTTATTAAAGCCGTCACGGACCCAGAGGGAAATACAATATCCAAAGACGAAATCAATAAAAAGGTAAACGAAAAATTAGGAATCAAAGAAGAAGAATCAAAAGTAAAGGATTTAAAACTAAAATCAGAAACACTAGAAGCTATCAAAAAGGGAATGAAAGGTGTTACTAGTGAAGTAGGAGGAACTGCCTATTATGTATTTTCAGATTTAGATATGGTCATTGCAGGCAAAACAGGGTCAGCAGAAACTGCAGACAAAGATAAAGTAAATGGATGGTATACAGGATTTGCACCATATAATAATCCAGAAATAGCAGTAGTAGTATTTATTGAAAATGCAGGTTCAGGAGGAAATGTAGCAGAAACAGCAAAAGAAATTATGAGAGAATATTTCGGAATGAATGCAAAAAAGGTAATAGAGGATGTAACAGCTATTCCTAGTGTGTCAATCTATAATTAATTTATATGATTACCTTGTAATATATGATTTTTACATTACACGTCGGACGCTATGCTATTGGGAACCCTTGCTCTTCGAGCATTCCCAATACCTCGTTCCATTTCAAAATGATATATTACAAGGTAAAGAATAATAAAGTAAAGAGAGGAAAAATAGAATGAGCAATGTAATTAGTATTCAAACAAAAAGAGGAAAAGTAATTTTGAAAATAGAAGAAGAAGCTACTCAAAGAGAAATTATAACAGAATTAGAAAAGAAAATGCCAGAACTAAAAAGCTTATACAAAGAGGACTCAACACCGATTTTAGTAATAGGTAGAATGTTTAAAAATAGAGAAATAGAAGAAATAAAAAATGTTATTCAAGATATCTTAGAAGTAGAAGTACAATTTGACAGTCCAAAATTAGGATTACATGAAATAAAAAAATCATTTAGTAGAGATATTGCAACATCAGAAACTAGGTTTCATAGAGGTTCTTTACGCTCTGGCCAAAAGATAGAATTTGAAGGAAGTCTGGTAATTTTAGGAGATGTCAATGCAGGGGCAGAAGTATTAGCAGGAGAAAATATTGTAGTACTTGGTATTTTAAGAGGTATGGCACATGCAGGAGCACAAGGAAATAAAGAAGCAATTATTGCAGCAGCTTCTATTGAATCACCTCAAATTCGTATTGCTAATATTGTAAAAGAAATTGAAAAAAGTGAATTTGAAGAGCAAATTAAAATTTGTGCTTATGTAGATGAAAACGGGGAAGTTGTATTAGAATAAGTGTCAGTTAAACATACGTCCCTAAACTGACACTTAACTCAATAACAATAAAATTAAAGCAAAAAAGAGATACTGGTCTTTCACATCCTCTTGATATAAAAAGAAGATAAGACCGATTAATAAAATATCATCATGATAAAGCTTTATTCCAAAAAGGTTAAAAAGTTCTTCTTCACCTTCTCTATCCTCTTGATGTAAAAAGTTATTTAAAAAACTAAAACCAGTAGGAGCTTTCTTAGTAGAGCTCTTTTCTTTTGGTCTATCTTTAGAAGAGTTGCAATTTAATTCTCTACGTAAATCAGATGAATTTGTATTTGTAGGTTTAGCATAAGAAGTAGAAGGACGATACATTTCACTTCTAATAGGTTGTTTTACAATAGATGCTCGTCTAGAATAATAGTGTGGATATTTTCCAAAATTGGGAAAACTAAAAAAAGGATAACTATACATCATTTTTCTTTTCACCACCTAAAGGATTTAACACTTCAAACACTTTTCCCATGCTAAATAATTTGATATATTGATCTACCTTTTCCTTTCTACTAGGTTTCAAATATGGCTTCAAAGACCTAAGTAAATTGGCTCTTGGATCATTTTGTTGTCTATTCATAGAATCAACAATTGATTTCATTTTTAACATTGTATTTAAATCAATATTAGGCATTTCAAAAGAATTATCAGAATTTCTTTGCTCCTGGCTATCCGTAGTGTTAGATGAGTTTTCTTGTGAAGCAGAAGAGTTATTTTGTTCAGATGCAAAGTTGTTCATCATAGTTTTTATATTATCAGGTATCTCATTATTCTTTAACATTTCACTCACTTTTTGAATCATTTCTGACATATCATCACCCATAACAACTCTCCTTTCTTCTCAAACTAAAATAAATTACTTGTTTTTATTTAACTCATTCATGATTTTTGCTTTATCTTCATTACTAAGTACTTGACTAACTTTAGCTAACCCTTGCTCTAACTGCTTTTTGTCCATTTTAGAAAGCATTTCCATTAATTTACCCATATCCATATTATTCATTTGCCCCATATAAAGACCTCCTTGTTTTTTACTTCATTACAGTATATTCAATTTCAAAAAAGATGTGACAGTTTTTTGTAATAAAAACTTAATATTTAGTTCCAAAAAGGAAAATCCGTAAAGGAATTTCCAATTTTCGACATTTTTGGTAGATTCCTTCCATTGAAAAAAAGAAAGAATGTGCTAAAATAATATAGTATAATCAGTATTATAAGATGAAAAAATGGATGTACCAAATGAGAGAAAAAATAATATACATAAAAGGTTGAAATTTGAAAAAAATCCATAAAACCATTGAAAAATGGGCGAAAAAGTCGTATAATATATTATAGAGTGCATTATAATTATAAAATAATGCGAGAAAAATAAAAAAATGCTTTAAAAAGGCAAATTTTAGGAGGTTACTATGAAACTAAAACAAAAATTGATGGCAGCAATTTTAACAGTTATGATGCTAACGAGCTATGTAGCAATATTAACAGATGCAGTTATTGCAGCAGGAATTAATTTAGCACAACAGAATAGTAAAACAAATCACACAAATGTTGAATTCAATAGCTACTTCGAAGAAGAAGCACATAGCAAAACTTTTGAAATGGAAGAGGCAAAACTATATTTAAAATTCAAAGTAAGTAATACAGGCTATCTAAAAAATGGAGTAGTCCAATTTTTAAATGCCAATTTTGAAGTAAATAGTAACAGCTTAAAACATGATAAAGTACAAAGTAGTAGCAAAGATACTATTTACTTTAAACAAATTAATAATGGTGAGGAAGTAATAGTTGAAGTACCAATTACTATGCTAAAGGAAGAAAAAGTAGACAACGACTTTTTTAACAAAATGGTGACAACCCGCTTTACAGCAACTTATATGGATGAAAATGGAAAAGAAAAGAATATCGAAAAAGAAATTTCTAATGAATTAAGTTGGACAGGAAACGCTGAAGTAGAGTTAGCAGGGGAAGTAACCAAGTATTTACCATACCAAGTAGAGAATGAAAAAGGTGTTATGGTACAAGCAAAAGTAAGAAGTGGATTAAAAGAAAATAACTTACCAGTAAATCAAACAAAATTAGAGGTAAGCTTACCAGAAATAACAATAGCAGAAGACAAAAATATTAAACCAGAAAGAATTACTGTTATTGCTAATTCAACAGCAGGAACTAATGGAAAAGGTAGTTATGAATTTAATGAAGGAAACTATCAATATAATGAAGAAACAGGCAAAATAGAAATTACAGTAGAAAACAAAGAAGAAGATGGAAAAATAGCATGGAATAAAAAGGCAGTAGATGAATACATAGTGAATTTCATATTTACAGGTGAAGAAGTATATAATTATGTTTACAATCAATTAGAAAATGCACAAGCAATTACAGGACAAATAGAGGTAAAAGCAGAAATAGAACCATACCATAATGAAAAGACAGTTTTAACACAAAGTGGAAAAATTGTTTACAATATTGAAAAGGCAAAAGGTGAATTGATAGATAGTACAATTAGCACAATAAGCAAAATGAGCAAAGGCTATATTTATGCAAATTATGCAAAGACAGAAAAAGAAGAAAAGAAAGATACAAGCTATACTGTAAATTACACAGCGCAAGTTCAAGATAAAACTTTAACAAATGGAATAGAATTTCAAATTGCCACTGAAAAGTATATCGACCAAAACGAAAATGAATATAGTAGTAGATTAAACCAGAAAGATGGAGTTTATAGTAAAACCATAATTATTTCAGAAGCAATGTTTACAAAAATGTTAGGTGAAGAAGGAAAAATAGAAATCCTTAACAAAGCAGGAGAACAATTAGCAGAAGTAACAAAAGCAATAGAAAAAGATAGCAATGGAAATTATGTAATTGACATAACAGAAGCTAAAACAAATGAAATTATCATTAAAACAAGCAAACCAGTCACAGAGGGAAACATTGAGATAGCAGTAGAAAAGGCAATTGTAGCAAATCAAGAATATAGTAAAGAAGAAATGCAAGCATTCCAAAAAATGATACTAGGGCTAACAACTAAATCAGATAATACAGTAATAGAAAAACAAACTCAAATGAATTTAATTGAACCAGTTAGCAAAGCAGAAATTAGTATTGGAACACAAAGACTATCTACGATTGTAGAGAATAAAGATGTTGAATTTAGAGTGGTATTAGACACTTCTAGTAATGAAAATGCTTTATATAAAAATCCAACTTTCCAAATAATATTACCAGAAAACATTGAAACATTAAACATTAAAAGCAGCGACATTTTACTAGATGATGAACTAAAAATAAAAGAAACAAAGGTAGTAGAACAAAATGGAAGAAAAGTAATTTTAATTACTTTAACAGGAACACAAACTAAATATATGGATAATGATACTTCAAACAAAGAAGAACAAAGCAATGTGATTAGTAAAGGGGCTAACATTGTCATCAAAGCAGATATTACATTTAAAAAGTTAACACCAAGTGCAAACTCTAATATTTATTTATATTATACAAATGAAAATACAACACTATTTGAGAAGTATTATCAAAAATCAAAAACTAGAAGTATGACAACAGATGTAATGCCAACAGGAATGGCAACAACAGAAGTTGAAATTGTATCTCCAAATGGAGTAATTGCAGAAAATCATATGTCAGGATTTAAAGCAAATGGAAATATTAGTAATTCATCAGGAGAAAGACAAACTCAAAATATTGATGCACATGGAGAAGCAAAAGAAGTAACAATCGGTGGAACAATTGTAAATAACTACGAGAATAGTATTGAAAATGTAGTAATATTAGGAAGAATTCCATTCAGTGGAAATAAAGCAATAGATGCTACTCAAGAACTTGGAAGTAACTTTACAATGGCAATAAAAGATAAATTAACAACTAGTGGAATTGATAATAGCAAAGTAAGAGTATATTATAGCACAAATGGAGAAGCAAATAAAAACTTAATGGATACCAATAACAATTGGGTAGAAGAACCAACTAATTTAGCAGAAATTAAAAGTTATTTGATTATGATTAGTGGAGAATTAGCAAGAGGAACACAATTTAGCTTTGATTACAAAGTACAATTACCAGCAAATTTAAAATATAATCAAGAAGCATACTCAAACTATAAAGTATATTATGACAATAAAATGGCAGATGCAACCTTAGGAGAAACAAAGGTTGCAGGTATCATTGGATTAACAACAGGACAAGGACCAGAATTACAAGTTAATGTAACTTCTAATAGCAATACAGTAAGAGAAGGACAAATTATTAGAATGACAGCAACTGTAAAAAATATTGGTGGTTTAACAGCGAAAAATGCTAGATTAGTAGTTACAGCACCAGAAGGAACTATACACACAGAGATAAAAGAAGGAAGCATTAATTATGAAGAAAGTGAAGATGCTGAGAAAATAATTGTATTGGGGGATATTTCTCAAGGGGAAACAACTACAGTAAATTATGAACTAAAAATTAAAAAAGGAAAGAAAATCGTAGAGTCAACTGATGCAGATGGTAATGTACATAGATTTGAACTTTCAGAATATCCAGGAGATAAAGATATTTCAATAACAGCAAAAATAGTAGCAGATAATTTATCTAATGGAATAACATCTAATAATTGCACAGTAAGAGTATTAGAAGGTGATTTATCCATTATTACTACTCCAAGATCTGTTGATACTAGAGTAATTAAAATGGGAGATACCGTTAAATACAAGATAGCGGTAGAGAATAATTCTAATAATAAGAATTTAGATAATGTTAAAGTAAATATTAAATTTCCTAAAGGATTTACAATTACAGACTGTTATTATGATAAAACGGCTCTATTTTTAGAAAAGAAGAGGGATAACATTACGAAAAATGCTAATAATGCAACTGTTTCCTTAGCGTACTTACACAATGCAAATAATTTAGAAGAGGAACATAATGACATACAGGAAAGAATGTATATATTAGTGGAAGCAAAAATGGAAGAACTTTCAGAAGAACATGACATAATTGTAAATGGAGTAGCAGATGGAATTGAAACGCACTATTCTAATATTAGAACAATAACAACAGGAGCTATTAATCTAAAATTCGAACAAAAAGAATTAAATAATCAATACATAAAAGAAGGTAGTAATTATACTTATCAATTTGTACTTGAAAATATAGGAGAAATAGTATCACGTTCAAATAAAATGGAAATGCCAATTCCAGAAGGATTAAGCTTACAAAAAGCAGAATACATTGAAAAAGGAAAAACAAAAACGAAAAGTGTTACTAAAGATGGAAAGGTAATCATTGATATATTGGAATTAAATCCAGAAGAAAAGGTAGAAATATTTATCACAGTAAAGGCTAATTTACTTCCAGATAAAAATGATAAAGAAATTATCACAATGGCGACACTGACAGCAGAAGGAATTAACCCAATAGAATCGAACAAAGTAAAAGCTATTATTGAATATGATGAAGAAGCACATAAAGAAGAACAAGGTGGAACAAATGAACCATCAAATCCAACAGGAAGATACAAAATTACAGGAACTGCATGGATAGATGCAAATAGAGATGGTAAAAGAGATGATACAGAAGAAGTATTATCGAATGTACAAGTCGTTCTATTATATAAATCTAACAGCCAAATTGTAAAAGACGAAATAACAGGAGCAGAAAAGATTACAACAACAAATAGTAGTGGAAAATATGAATTTTCTAACTTAAAACCAGATGAATATTTAGTATTATTCTTATATGATGCAGGAAAATATAGTATTACAGATTACAAAAAAGAGGGAGTAGCAGAAAGCGTTAATTCAGATGCAACTAGTATGAAAATTGTATTAAATGGAGAACAAAGACAAGCTGGTGTAAGTAATACCATTAAAATTACAAATAATAATGTTAGAGATATTGATATTGGACTATTTGTAGCAGAAAAATTTGATTTAAGATTAGACAAATATATTAGTAAAGTAACTACAACAACACCAAGCAATGGAACTAAAACATATAATTATAATAATTCAAAAATAACAAAACGTGAAATTGCAGGTAAAGATGTAGGAAATAGTAGTTTAGTAGTAGAATACAAAATTGTTGCAACAAATGAAGGACAAGTAGAAGGATATGTTAAGAAAATTATTGATTACTTACCAGATGGTGCAAAATTTAGCAGTGAATTAAATAAAGATTGGTATATAGCAGATAATAATGGAGCAGTGTATAATACCGCTTTAGAGAATGAAAAACTTGCCCCAGGAGAAAGTAAAGAAGTAAGACTAGTATTAAGCTTTACAATTAATAACAAAAGTATTGGAAAAATGATTAATAACAATGCAGAGATCTATGAAAGCTATAATGAGTTAGGTTTAGAAGACATTGATTCAATTGCAGCCAATAGACTAGAATCAGAAGATGATATGTCAAGTGCAGATATTATAGTTTCAGTAGCAACTGGTAGAATTATTATTTATACAACTTTTGCATTAGCAGTAATAGCATTACTAGGTTTCGGAGTTTTCGAAATAAAAAAGCATGTTCTAAATAGAAAAGATTAAAGGAAGGGAGGAAAGGATATGATAAAGGAAAAACGAAAAAGTTATTTATTAGGAATTATCATTTTGGCTATATTAGCAGTAATAGCCATAGTACCGAATATGATTCTTTCTCTCACTAATGAAATGACGAAGGTTTCAGCAAAAAAGTTAGCAGCAGATAGAAAATATGAAATAGAAGAGATTGCAAATAATACTTATACAGAAGCAGATGGGACTCCTTATCTAGAAATTAAGCAGTTTGCTTTTGAACATGGGGAATATGGTATAGCACATTATCCAGGAAAGGTATTATATTGTATTCAACACGGTGTTGAATTTAAAGGTAGAGATAAAAAGATAACGCTTGAACAAGTAGCTCCCTATGGAGATATATATAATCCAGGTAGCTGGATACAACAAAGAATACATATATGTACAAGAGGTCCTCATGGTCCTTTGACTTATAATGGTAAAAGGACATATCCAGTGTTATGGTGTGTTAACCATCATTATAATGTAGTAACAAGTGACAATTATATACCAGATGCAGGATATATTATCACTTATCCTAGTACAAGTGATGTTACACAAGAAAAGCAATATGCCTTATATAATACAGATATAAATACAGGCAAAGAGGAAGCCCCAAATGCAATATATTATGAGGCTGTAGCCTATAGAGAATTTCATGATCAAACAACAGATTATGGAACAAATGTAGATGAGTCAGATATTAAAATAGAAGATAAAACAGAGTTAAATGAAATAGTAATTAAGGCAGATAACAATGAGAAGAGCTTAATAGTAGGACCATTTTCAATTGATTATATTTATGGCTATTATGAAGATAAAAACATTGCCTTTGGAGGAATTTCAGATATGTACCTTGTTGGATATAACTCACAAGGTGGCATTGTAAAACCAAAGATAGAAATAAAAAAATATATTGATCCAAAAGGAAAAGGATATGAATTAGAATATTTTGAGCCAAATGAAGAGGATGGATCTTATGTAGATAGAACAAAACAAGTTTATCCAAAAGGAAGATCAGCAGGTGAGGACTTTTTCGAAGTAAAAATAGATAACCCAAATGCTGGTTTACCATCAGATGCAGATGAAAGTTCATATGTAGCATATTGTAAGTTGAAAATTGAATTTCAATGGATGACAGTAACTTCAGCAGCTCTTTGCGAAAAAGAAGCAATCGTATATAGAGTTGAGTGGAAAGTAGAGCCAGTTGATACACATGAACACTGTTATGAAACTTCAGATGGAGAAGAAGTTTGCTGGACATGTAGTCACTGTAAAGAGTCTTCTACAGTCTTTGAAGACGAGGTTCAAGATCACATAGAGGTGTTAGAAGGTCAAAGAAAATTATTCAAAGCAACACTAACAATACCAGATGATGATATTCCAATAGAAGACATAGAAGATATACTAATACCACTTACAATGGACTTAGGTGGAAAAGTTTGGGAAGACATGCCAGATGGAAAAGAAAGTTTAACAGATGGAAAATATACACAAAATGACAGAGTAATGCCAAATGTAAAAGTTACATTATATGCAGAAGATGGAAAAATAGCAACACTATTATCTAATTCAAAAAAACCAGGCATTTCAGACCAAGACGTAATGAGTAGAGTAAATCCAACTTATACAGATGAAAAAGGAGATTATTTATTCAAAGGATTAGACCCATTAAAGAAGTACTATGTACAATTTGAATATAATGGACAAGTATACTTGCCAACAGACTACGAGAAAAATGATGGAGCATATAATCGAGTTGATTGGTTCTGGACTTCAAAGGGAACAGAAAAAGACAGTGATAGAGATAATTATGACAAAACTTACTCAGAAATAGGATCAAGTCCAGCAAACTATCTAGTGCCAAGCGGATCGATGAAGATTGCACCATTAACCAATGGTTATAACGAATCCTTCTCACAATATGATTTAATGGGCTTCAAGATGACAGAAGACGGAGACTATGCTCAAGAAACCAGATTAATAGATAGCTTCTACAAAATTGAAGGAGGCAACATTGTAGAGACAAATGAAAATCAAGAAGGAGAAATCTCAAAAGCAATTAAAGACTTCATAAAGCAGTATAAAAGATCACCAAAAGAAGGCGATATGTTAAATATTTATAAAAAAATCGCTGGTGGTGATGAGGAACTACTAAGAAAGATGCAGTTTATTGAGGACATCAAAATAAAGTCTTATACAAAGGCAATGAATACTACAAAATATGATTTATATCCAATCTATGATCCTGGTACATTTATTATCAACAAAACAAGGAATATGAAATATACAAATGCTGAAGAAGCTAGAAGTTTAAGTTATGATCTGAAAGTAAAAGTAATAGATGGTGTTACTTATAAACCAATTTACCCAGGACAATTCTATATTAACCAAGGTTTATGGAGAAGACAAGAAGTAGATTTAGCTTTAAGAAAAGATGTGCTTTATGCAGCAACTAGAATTAACGGAAAAACAGAAGTATATGAATACAATAAGAGAGATTTACTTACACCTGAACAAAAAGAAGAATTAAGACAGCTAAGATTAAAATATGAGCAAAATGGAAGAAGACCAGACGATTATCAGAAATACTTAGACAAAAAAGCAGAATTTGAAAAGGCAAACTTAGAGGGGCAACATGGTGGATATTGGCAAATTCAACTAAGAATGAGAGACTACAATAATTACTATACAGGTATTCATACAAGAGAACTTTATGAAGCAGATTATAATTATAGGCAAAATAGTACTAATAAATCAGGAAAAGATTTAGAGCTATATGTAACTTATAAAATTACAGTAAGAAATGTTTCACAAAGTATACTAGGTGAAATAACAGAAATTGTAGATTACTATGATAGAGACTATATTTACAGAGACGATTTATCTTGGGTAATGTATAAAAATCGTAGTGATAGTAATGATTTAAATGAAATCAACTTTACAGAAGCAGAATATTATGACACTATTCATGAAGGAGCATTACGAGGAAGCATTAGCAATAATAACAAAGGAACAGATAGTGCTACAAACGGAAGATATGAAAAGGATAGAAGTTCAAAATGTAGAAGTGATATGACATCAGACTACGATGCTATTTATATTAAAGGACTAGAAAATAAAAAGCTAGCTAGTGGAGAAGAAGCATACATTTACTTAACATTCCAAGTAAAATCAGATGATAAGGGACCAGTTATTGTAGATGATGATAAGAGCCTAAAAGAAAACTATGTAGAAATCAATGGTTACAAAACTTACTACAAAGATGGAACAAGCTTACCAAATGGTGTAACCAAAGGAAGCGGAGATGTAGCAGGATTAATCGATATCAACTCAACACCAGGTAACTTATGTAAGAAGGACTTAGAAGGAGATAAATACGAGAAGAACTTTGAAAATGATACAGATCGTGCAAAAAGTGTTAAAGTAATTGTAGAGGAAGATTTCATCAGAAGCATTAATGGTACCGTATGGGAAGACGAAAGAACAGAAAATGTATCTAACTCTATGATAGGAGACGGTATCAGAAAAGATGGAGAGTTAGGAGTTAATGGAGTAACAGTAGAACTAGTAGAAAAACTAGAAAATGGTAAAGAATTCTTGTGGCAAACTACTCAATCTGGTTCAGGTAAAGGCAGAAGAGTAAACTTGAAAACAGGACAGCCAGAAGACTATACTTATAAAGTTAAAAATAGAGGCTATTATGAATTTTCAGAATCCATTACAGGTAACTATATCATTAGATTCCATTATGGAGACAAAACATTAACAGTACAAACTGACAGCAATGGAGGAAGTAACGCTACATCCTATAACGGTCAAGACTTTAAATCAACTCTATATCAAACAGATATCAAACAAGATGGAAAGACAGACAGATTAGGAAATTACTTTGGTTATACTGATACAGAAAAACAAAACGAAACTGGAACAGGACCTTATGGAACCATTGGAGCTTATGGATACGACATTCATGCAGCAGACAGCCTCGGTAAAAATGTATCAGATGCAAAAGATATTTGGTCATATAGACAAAAAACTATTGAATATAGTAACAACAAAGTAACAAACCATATAGCAGAAGTACTAGCAGCACCATATACAGAGAATGCGAAAAAAGCAGATATGATACAAGAATTAATCGACAGGACGCAAATGGTAGCAGAAACAGGTGTCATTGTATTAGAAGGTGAGTATAACAGAACTGGTACAGATGGATATTATAAAGAAAATGGAAATGGTAATACAGTTAGTAACGGAAGCTCAGGATATTTACATGGTAATGACGTAAATGGAAATTACACATTAAATAATGTAGACTTTGGATTAGCTGAAAGACCAAAAGCACAATTAGAATTGGGCAAAAAGATAACCAATGTCCAAATCAAATTAGCTAATGGAAACATTCTATTTGATGCGAATAAAGGAATGACAGACTTAATGTGGACACCAGGAACACCATATGAACTAAACGACGTAGGTATTATAGATAGTAATAAGGACAATAAATACCAACAATTCTATAGCTTAAATAACCATCGTTATACTTACAGAACACAACAAGGTACTAAAGCATACAGTGTTAATGGACTAGTTGCAAGTAAATATAAAAACAATGGAAACAATGGATCAATTGTAGCAACGATGGACGAAGAGTTAATGCAAGGTGCGAATATCACAATTAGTTACCTATTAACAGTTACTAACGTAGGTGAAACAGATTATGAAGGAGAAGAGTTCTACTACTTAGGAGAAGGAGCAAACACAGTGGTTACAACGAGAGCTGATGTAGTAACCGATTATGTAGCAAACAACCTAAACTTTAATGAAAATACTAAAAACAATAATGAAGATAGTACTACAAATAAAGAAAATGGTTGGAAGATAACAAATAATGTATTAACTACATTAGGGCTTAACAACAATTTAGCAACTAAAGTATCACAATATAATAATGTTATTAACACCGAAAATCTACATGATGAACTAATACCAGTAGACTCAAAGAGCAAGCAGCATGCAAATAGCTCAACCGTAGGATTAGTATTAACACAATTAATCAATCCAGAGAACAGCACAGATGATAAAACATATGACAATGTTGCAGAAATCACTACTATTTCAAATACAGTAGGTAGAAGAATGGCATACTCAATTCAAGGTAACCAAGACCCAACTGCAGATGCAAGTGAAGAAGGAAAATTTGAAGTAGACGCAGTGAAATCAGAAAGAGTAACCATTTTACCACCATTTGGTATTGGAAATACAGTAGTATATATCGCAATAGCAGTAAGTGTTTTAGTTATCTTAGCAGGAGGAATTATTCTCATCAAGAGAAAGGTACTAAATAAATAGTCAATAGAAGATTGACAAAATTCTCATTCCGAAAATATAAATAAAAAACTCGAGTAAGGCATTAAGCCAAGCTCGAGTTTTTCTTTACTAATTATGTAGTAAAGAACATAAATGTCGAATAATGTCGCACGAATTTTCTTGCAATATGGTGAAAAAACACTTAAAAATTTCCCCATAAAAATAAACAGAAAATGATTTTTTGTAATGACTTTTGCCTATCAATATAAAATTTTATATTATTTGGAGGAATTATGGGAAAAGAGAATTATGAAGAAAAGGCAATATTACAGCCAAAAAATGATGTGGTATTTCAAACACTGTTTGGAAGAGGAAAAGAAAATATTACAAAGGCAATGTTAGAGGACATTTTAAAAATTAAGATACACAAATTGGATTTAGATAAAGGTAAGGATTTAGTAAATGACAACAAAAATGACAAAAATGGAAGAGTAGATTTAAGAGCTATTATTAATGACAATATAGAATGTGATATAGAAATACAATTATCTACTCACGAAAAAATGGTAGAACGTTTTTTATACTACTGGGCAAAAATGTATACTGCTAATTTACTAATTGGAAGCAAGTATAATAAACTGAGGAAAACAATTAGTATTATTATAATAGATGATGAAATAAAACAATTTAAAGGAATACACAAAGCACATACAAGATGGCAACTTCGAGATGAAGAATACAAAAATATAATCTTGACAAATTTTTGCGAAATAAGTATAATTGAACTACCAAAGGCAATAAAAGAATATCAAAAGAATAAACAAAATGAAATGCTACAATGGATGATGTTTTTGGATAACCCAGAAAATAAGGAGGTAGCTGAAATTATGGAAGAAAATGAAGATATTAAAGAAGCAAAAAAGGAACTAGATAAAATCAGTCAGGATGATTTACTAAGGAGAATGGCATTAAAGGCAGATTTAGCACAAAGAGATCATGAACAGTGTATGTATGAAGCAGAAAGAGATGGGAGAGAATTAGGTTTAAAACTGGGAATGCAAGAAGGATTAGAACAAGGAATAAAAGAAGGAATGCAAGAAGGAATGCAAGAAGGAATAAGAGAAGGGATGAAAGAGGGAATAAAAGAAGGAGAGAAAAAGGCTAAAATAGAAACCGCAAAGAAGATGTTAAAAAAAGGAATAGATATAGATATAATTATAGAAATTACTGAAATGAATAAAGAGGAAATTATGAAATTAAATTCATAATATAAAAGATACATTACAAGTAGTGAAAACGAAAGTAATGTATTTTTTGCTAAAACCTTGTAATTTTCGTGTGTTTACGATAAAATAGATGACATAAAAATAATAGAAAAGAAAAAAGAACACAAAAGATAGCAAAAAAGAGAGAAAACTTTTTTTAATTTGGTACGAAAAGCGACAAACATTTTAAATAGCTTGTATTATGATAAATGGGCAATTTATAGAATGCAAGGATTATTTAACAAAAGCCAAATTAAAAAGTAGGGGTGGTCAAAACGTGTTTCAAAATATAGCAAAAGACTTATCTGATGAAAATCAGTCAATAGGTCAAGAACAAAAAATCAATCAAAAATCAATCAAAGAGATTTTCAAAAATCTCTTTAGCATACAAAACGTAATTTTATATACAATCAGTTTCCTAATCTCAATGGTAGGATTTAGTAGTGAAAATTTAATGTTAAGTTTAAGTCCCTTTGCCATAAGCTTCTTAGCAGCAATGCTAAGTAATTATTCACCAATTGGAATTGTGTATTTGCTAACCTTAATTGGTACATGGATGAAATTTGGGACAAGTAGTGTACTTACATATTTCTTAACAACCTTAGTATTCTTTGTATTTACATTATTAAAAAGACCAAAAATAGAGGAATTAGTAAATGAACAAAAAAGATTAGGCTTCCGCTTATTCTTATCTGTATTCATTGTACAAGTCGTGCCAATGTTTTTTGTAAACTTTTATGTATATGATTTATTAACTAGCATTATGCTAGCCATTAGTTGTTTTGTATTTTACAAAATATTTGCCAATAGTATTCCAATTATCAAAGAGCTAGGCAGAAAAACAGTATTCTCTGTAGAAGAAGTAATGGGGACAAGCCTATTATTAGCTATCGCAGTTTGTGTGTTTGAAGGACTAACCATTTTCGGATTTAGTATCAAAAATATTCTAAGTATTCTAATTGTACTTGTGCTAGGTTGGAAAAATGGCATGCTAATTGGTGCAACTTCAGGAGTAATGATAGGCGTAACCTTAGGTATTATTAGTGGCTCAGAACCAATTTTAGTTGCTTCTTATGCTATTTCAGGAATGATAGCAGGATTATTTAACAAACTAGGCAAAATTGGAGTAGTTATTGGCTTTATTTTAGGCAATATTGGGCTAACTTATGTAGCCAATGGAAATACAGTACCAGTCATATTAATTCAAGAAATTTTAATTGCCTTTTTAGGACTATTAGCAGTACCTAAAAGAGTAAAAATCGATATAGCAGACTTTATGGGAAGAGAAAAGCTATTACCTGAAACGACAATAGCTAGTAGAACATTAACAGAAAACGAAGATACCATTTTCAAACTAAATAACATGTCAGAAGCCATTCAAGATATGGCCAAAAGCTATCAAGAAGCAACAAGCACGTTAGTGAGTGAAGAAGATTTAAAAAAGCAAGAACAGTCTAATGAACAAATCTTTATAGAAGAGCTAAGAATGAACTTGCAAGAATTAGAAGACAATATGCTTTGCGAAGAAATAGAAGAAAACCAAGATGGAGTTGTAGATGATATTTTTCAGTATCTGTTAAAAGAAGAAGTCATTACGGAAAAAAGACTTGTAGCTATTTTAGAACAACATAATAACTACTTAGTAGGCTTTTATGAAAAAAATGAACAAGTAATAGAAGATGTATCTAAAATGATAAAAGCTATTAACTCTGCCTATCGTATGAGTAAACTAAACTTCATTTGGAAAAAGAAAATGCAAGAAGACAAGAAAATAGTAGCAACAGGTTTAGAAGGTGTATCACAAGCTATTTCCCAATTAGCTGATGAAATGCAAGAAGAGCAAAAAGAAGAGGAACCCTTTGAAGACAAAAAGCAAGAAATAAATGCCGTATTAAAAGAAAAAGAGATTGAAATAGAAGCAATGAAAATCAAACAATTTCCTTCAGGAAGATATCAAATAGAAATCTATCATAAGCTTTGTGATGAAATTGAAGGAACAAAATGTAATATCAAGAAAATAGGCAAAATTTTAAATAAAGTGTTAGAAGATAAATTCTTCATACAGGCACAAGAATGTGGCTTAAGAGAAAACAAAACAGGATGCAAATTTACTTATTTATCAGATGATAAGTATTCTGTACAAATTGGTGTAGCCACTAGTACAAAAGCAGACTCACCAGTTTCAGGAGACAGCCACACAGAAACAAAATTAGAAGATGGAAAGTACTTAGTAGCTATTAGTGATGGTATGGGTTCAGGACCAGAAGCTATGAAAAGTAGCAAAATAGCAATCAAAATGTTAGAAAGATTATTCAAAGCAGGGTTTGATAAAGAAACTTCCTTAAGCTTAATCAATTCTACATTAGCAGCGACTAGTCAAGAAGATATGTATGCAACCTTAGATATTCAAATATTAGACCTATATGGTGGCAATATGGAATTTATCAAAAGTGGAGCATGTCCGACTTTTGTCAAAAGAAATAAAGAAGTACAGATATTAAAAGCAATTACTTTGCCAGCAGGCATTTTAGACAAAAGTGACTTAGTAGTATATGACTATGATTTGCAAGAAGGTGATATTATCGTTATGTGTAGTGATGGTATTATTGATGCAAATTCAGAATATTTAAATAAAGAACTATGGGTAAAATATTTATTAGAGGATATTCAAACAGATGACGCACAAAAAATAGCGAGCTTAATACTAGAAGAAGCTATTGATAATGATTTTGGAAGACAAAAAGATGATATGACAGTAACAGTTACTAAAATTAGTAAAAGCAAAAAGTTAGAGAAATAATTAAGAAAAAACACAAAAAGCCTAGCAAGAAACCAAGTAACATTTCTTGCTAGACTTTTTGTTATCTAAGAGATTTTCTTATATAACACTGTTTTTACATAGATTCCAATTTCTTCATTACTCAAATGAAAGATAGAAATTAATTTATCCAAAATATCTCTTCGAGGAAAACACATTTCCTTATCAATTCTAACATACTGTCTTAAGCTAATGTCTAACATGCCAGCCACTTCCTCTTGTGTATAACCAAATTGATTTCTTTTTTCTCTAATCATATGACCACCCTTTGACAAATTATGACATAAAATTACGCTAAAACATATTGACATTTAATGACATGGACTACTAGAAACTCTAAACCTAAAGCAAATTGGTATGAAGAAAAATGTCGAAGTTTATTAAAAATTAAATTTGTGTCGAGCCATGGATGGAATTTAGCCTCGAATTCAAGCAGACAAAAAAATGGCATATATTGACACACTCTAAAATGTTATGTTATAACTAAAGTGAAAATTAGAACAGTGCTATAGTGCATTATGATAAAAGAATGTGTATAGAAATAGTAGAAGCATGAATACTAAAGAAAAGGGAGGTAGTAGAAAAAATGCAAAAAAAAGGAACAGTACGTAAAAACGTTGAGGCTGTAGAGAGAGAGAGAGAGAGAGAGAGAGAGAGAGAGAGAGATATAGTTTAAGCCACCAAAGCAAGAGGAATACAGCAGGTATAACACTTGTGGC
>JAAWNJ010000105.1 GCA_022798895.1 Clostridia bacterium
GGCGAGGAAAACTGAAAAAGGTGGAAAATTTAGAAATGTCCACTGTAGGACGTGGAATATGGCAAGAAAACTGAAAATGCAACAAAACAAAAAACTAGATATTCTTATTCAGAAAGTATTTCAAATGAAGAAGGTATCTTATCTATAAATCTTGATTATGTATTCGGAGAAAATAGTGGATATGTAAATATTCCAAAAGGAAATATAATATTCGCTAGACAAGGTACAGGAATAAACTATGTTCACGGAGGAATACTTCCACAAGAAATAATTGTTCCAGTTATTGATTTCAAATCAACAAGGACAAGTGAAGAATCTAAAAAGGTTGGAATTACATATAGTGGACTTTCAGCCAAGATTACTAACGCAATTACTTATTTAGAGTTCTTACAAAATAATAATATTGATGAGAACAATAAACCTTGCAGATACTTACTACACTTTGAAGATGAAGATGGAAATAGAATATCTGACGAGTGTACTATTATAGCAAATTATGAGAATACAGAAGTTAAAGATAGATTTTTTAGAGAAAAGTTTGTATTTAAGAATATGCAATATGATAAGAACAAACCTTATTATCTAACTATAATTGATGAAGACACAGGAATAGTAAAAGATAAAATTAAATTCTACATTGAGATAGCAATAGTAAATAATTTTGATTTTTAGGAGGTGCAGTAATGGAAGAACTAAACGAAAAGTTGAATCAACACTTTGCAGGAAAAGTGGTAAGAAAAGACTTAACAAAAAAAATTAAAGAGGGTGCTAATGTACCTGTATATGTCTTGGAATATCTATTGGGTATGTACTGTGCTACCAATGATGAAAACGCTATTGCAGATGGTATATCAACAGTAAAAAAGATTTTAGCAGATAATTTTGTTAGATCGGATGAAGCAGAAAAAATTAAGTCTAAAATAAAAGAAAAAGGTATCTACACAATTATTGATAAAGTAACTGTAAGACTTAATGAAAAATTAGACTTATATCAAGCAGAGTTTTCTAATCTTGGAATAAAGGACGCCTTAATAAGTGATGAGTTTGTTAATAAGTATGAAAAACTATTAGTTGGTGGTATCTGGTGTATTATTAAAGTAAGTTATGGCTTTGATGACCAAGATAAGTATAGAATGCCTTTTAAAGTTGCAGGACTTGATCCAATACAACTTCCTAATATGGATTTAACACAACTATTTGATAGCAGAAGATATTTCACAAAGGAAGAATGGATAGATGTTTTAATTCGTTCAATGGGAATTGAGCCATCAAAACTAACTGATATACAGAAATGGCATTTTATGGAAAGAGCAGTACCACTTGTAGAAAACAATTATAATCTATGTGAACTTGGTCCAAGAGGAACTGGAAAATCACATATTTACAAAGAAATATCTCCAAATAGTATATTAGTATCTGGAGGACAAACAACAGTTGCTAACCTTTTCTATAATATGGGACAAAAGAAAATAGGATTAGTTGGAATGTGGGATTGTGTTGCATTTGATGAAGTCGCAGGAATAACATTTAAAGATAAAGATGGTATTCAAATAATGAAAGATTATATGGCATCAGGTTCTTTTGCTAGAGGAAAAGAAGAAAAGAATGCTAATGCATCTATGGTATTTGTAGGAAATGTTAATCAAAGTGTAGAAGTATTATTAAAAACATCTCATTTATTTGAACCATTTCCAAAAGAAATGGCAAATGATTCAGCTTTCTTTGATAGAATGCATTTCTATTTGCCGGGGTGGGAAATACCAAAAATGAGACCTGAACTGATAACTGATGAATACGGATTTATCACTGATTATTTATCTGAATACTTTAGAGAAATGAGAAAAAGAACTTTCTCCGACTCTTTAGATAAATATTTCAAATTAGGTAATAACTTAAATCAAAGGGATGTTATTGCAGTTAGAAAGACAGTATCTGGATTAGTTAAATTATTATACCCAAATGGAGAATATAGCAAAGAAGAATTAGAAGAAATACTTTCTTATGCTTTAATTGGAAGAAGACGTGTAAAAGAACAATTAAAGAAAATAGGTGGTATGGAGTTCTATGATGTTCACTTCTCATATATTGATTTAGATACAATGGAAGAAAAGTTCATTTCAGTTCCAGAAAGTGGAGGAGGAAAACTTATTCCAGAGGGAATGCTTAAAGCTGGACATACTTATTTTATTGGTAGAGGAAGTTCTGGAATGATAGGAACATATAAGATAGAAGCTGAATCTCCTAATGGACACGGGAAGTTCACAGTATCAGGTATAGGAACAGACAGAGAAACAAAAGAAGCATTGAATACAGCATTTAACTATTTTAAAGCGAATAAGAAAAGTATAAGTAGCAGTATTCAAGTTGATAATGTAGATTATTTATTACATATAGAAGATTTACAAGGAATAGGTGCTTCAAAAGATATTTCCCTTGCTTCATTTGTAGCCATGTGTAGTAGTGCATTAAAAAAGCCTATGCAAGGTAGTTTAGTAATATTAGGAAGTATGAGTATTGGTGGAACAATTAGCAAAGTAGAAGAATTAGCAAATACTTTACAAGTATGCTTTGACTCTGGAGCTAAAAAGATTCTGCTTCCAATGTCATCTGCAGGAGATATACCTAATGTTCCAAGTGATTTATTTTCAAAGTTTAATATATCATTTTATAATAATCCAGAAGATGCAGTATTTAAAGCATTAGGTATAGAATAAAAGGAAGTATATATTTATGAAAATTAAATGTTTAATTTGTGGAGATATAATCGAATCAAAAAGTGTCCATGATTTAGTATCTTGTAAATGTGAAAGTTGCCACATAGATGGTGGTAATGAGTATTTACATTTTGGAGGAAAAGAATTTAGTGAAATTTTGATTATTTTCGATGATGGCACAGAAGTATTAGCGAGTGATGAAGAAAATTATAAAAGGAAATATGAAGAGTGGGAAAATGATAAATATAGAAATCTTAGTGATTTTCCGAAAAAAGATAGAATAGAGAGTTGATTGTAAACTTAAAGTGCAATTTTAACATTTTTAAAGTGCAAAAATTGCACTTTAAAATAACGAACAATCATAATATTATTTAAGAATATCGATAAATTTGAGAAAATATCTCAATAATGTTGATATTTTTTTGATTTTAGCATATAATATATAAAGTAAAGGAGGATTTTAACATGTTAATAAGATTTAGTTTTAAAAATTTCAAGTCATTTAAAGACGAAAATTGTTTAGATATGGAAGCAACATCATTAAAAGAACACGAGTATAATGTTGCTAAAATAGATAATGGTGAATATTTAAAAGTATCTGCAATTTATGGTGCTAATGCTAGTGGAAAAACTAATGTATTACAAGCCTTTGATTATATGAAAAAAAGAATACTAGTAAGTGATGATTCTAAAAAGAATTCTCCAATAGATGAAGAAAATGTTTATAGTTTTATGATAAATAATGATCCAATTGCTTTAGAAGTAGAAATACTAGCAAAAAACAATAAAATATATAAATATGGTTTTGAATTAGTAAAAGATAATATAGTTTCAGAATGGCTATATGAAAAAAGAGTTAATAAATTTTATTCTATATTTGAAAGAGAAAATAATAATGTAACAATGAAAACAAATAAAATAGCTAGTTTATCAAATATAGATGAAAATACCTTATTTTTGAATATATATAGTAAAATAGATAAAGACAACGAAGACTTTGCAAATGTTTATTATTGGTTTATGAATAGCAATTATTTAGATTTAGGTAATCCAGATTTTGAAGGAATCATTGATAAAAGAGTTTCATTAAAAATATTAACTGATGAAAATTATAAAAAGGAATTATTAAAATTTATAAAAACATTTGATGCTGGAATAGAAGATATAAATACTATACCAGATTCTGTAGAAGCAGTAAAAAACAATAATGGAATTGTGAATATCAAAGTTACTCATAAAGGAGAAAATGGGGAAGAAAAGACATTTCCATTTTACTTGGAATCTAATGGCACTAGAAAAATGTTTTACTTATTTGATTTTTTTATAGATGTACTAAAAAACGGAATGGTATTATTTGTTGATGAATTAGATGTAAAATTACATCCATTATTAACAAGATATATTATTAACCTATTTCATAATAGTGATACAAATAAAGGAAATGGTCAGTTAATATATTCAACACATGATACTGTAAATCTAAATAAAGATACTTTTAGAAGAGATGAAATTTGGTTTGCGGAAAAAGATAAAGATGGAATTTCTACAATATATTCTTTGGCTGATTATAAAATTAACGATGTAAAAGTTAGAAATGATGCAACTTACAATAAAGATTATTTATCTGGAAGATATGGTGCTATTCCAATATTAGAGAATGGTGAATTGTAAAAGTAACTTCCAAAAGAAAAGGTAAATTCCAAATGTAAGAGAAACGTCAATTTAAAGGCGTTTC
>JAAWNJ010000106.1 GCA_022798895.1 Clostridia bacterium
TCTACTTCTGTCGTAATTTTGACTGGGATTCTTTTATAGTAGTAAATAACTTCTATTGGTTCTTCTCTCATACTACCTTGTGCATTTTCTGGTAGTTTTTCGTCTACTACTTGGTAGCCACTAATATCTGTTCTTGCATTCGTTTGATAGCGATCATCTACTTTACCTGTTATATGCTCTTCCTCTACACTTGTTCCATCTGGTAGTGGCACTGATGTTGTTGTTCCATCTACATAGTGATGAACTATTACTTCTGCATTCTTTAATTGGTAATAGTATATAACCTCTATATTTTCTGCTGTCATGGTTCCATTTGCATTTGCTGGCATTTTAGATGCTACTAATTCGTATTTTCCTAAGTCCGCCTTTGGATTTGTTGTATAGGCTTGATCTACTTCTCCATTAATATGCTCATCTTGTGCTGTGCTTCCGTCTGGCATTGGCACTGGGGTTGTGGTTCCATCAATGTAGTGGTGAACGATTACTTCTGCTGGATTTGCTGTAAACCTTACTACTACATGCTTATCTTCTGACATGTTTTCAAACTTGTCTAGTTTCACACTTCCATCTAGGTTTCTAGTAAATTTAATTTCTTCTCCATTTACTGTGATGCTTTTTACACCATATCCTTCTTGCGGTATTGCTATAATGTCCTTTGTAGAATTTCCTTGATATAATACAGATTCATATAATGTTTCCTCCCCTGATATATATCCTGAAACACTACCACCTCCCCCTTCTACTTTAGTGTAAATGTAATATTCCTCTTTGAAATTAAGAAAGGTAACCTCTTTAGTATCTTTAACTTCTGGCTGGATAACATTCTCTCCTACTTCTATTATAATTCCATTACTATTATAAGTTGTCCCATTTTCTAAAGTAAGTTCTCCATTATTATAAATACCAGCCAAGAGCTTTCCATCTACAGTTTCTTTAATAACTGTCGCATAATTGTTTTCAGTCCCAGAAAAGAAAGTTTTATAAACAGCTTCTCCATCAATATTATATTCAATGATAGCACCATCTGCAGCATTTGTTGTTAATTTTTCTCCTTCTATTTCTAATTCATCACCTTCAATCTTAATAACTGCTACTAAATTATTCCCTTTAGTAGATGTAATATAATTTACTAAATCTGTCCCATATCCACCATATGTCTTTACCCATTCTATATTTCCACTTTTATCATATTGAATAATAATTGCATCTAATCCGCCTTTACTAGTATAAACTTTTCCATCAATATGAATTGTTCCTTTAAAGTATCCCCCCATAACATAATGCATATTATCTGCCGTTTCTGTTATAGAACATACTCGAGACCCCTCAGCTTCTCTTTCCCATATAACTTTATAGTTTCTATCATATTTTTTTATAAAGCCGCATTTATCATCACGTGAAGCACCACCTACTAAGAAACCGCCGTCTAATGTCTGTATAATTCCTGTACATTCATAAAAATATTCTTTATTTTCGCATTGTACCTCTACAGCATTTACAATATTGCCTCTCGTATCACACTCTACTATAATTCCAGCATTTTCTGAAATGAATATATCACCAATTTTAATTGAAGGAGTTGTATTGCCTACTGCTACAAAGTTTCCATTTTCCTTTCTTATTATACCAGCAAGTTTAGTTCCTACTTTATTTTCCCATTGCAAACTATAATCATTTGTATCATTTTTTTGGTATTTTTTTATTATGCCTCCTTCTGAGTCAAATCCTACAACTACAAATCCATTTTCTTCGTCTTCTACTAATTCTACATATGTTTCTGTATCAGACTCATTTAACCAAATCGGCTGATAATCTTTATCACATCTTACCATTACTCCGTTTGTATTTTCCTTGAGAACCTACTGCCCAAAAACCTCCATCATCAGTTGGTATAACTCTTTCTACTATCATACCACTTTGTACTAGTGTAGACCTTTCTATTTCAAAATTTCTAATAGTTTCTTGTGATCGATTAATTCCAAAATATTGCATCACTTGTCTAGGTAATTTATATCCATTTGCTGGTTTTACTTCTGTTACTTCATATAGTCCTTCTGCAATTTCTGCTGTAATAAGTCCATTTTCATCTGTTGTCACAACTCTCTTATCTTCACCATCTATATTTTCTATTACACCTATTTCATTACCAGCTACATCTTTTGCATTATTTCCATCTAAATCTTTAATAGTAAATTTTACTCCTTGAATCGGCTTTCCTGTTTCCCCATCCTTCTTTTCTAGTTTAAACTTTGGTGCATTTTCTTTTTTTACCTTTATTACATTTCCCTCTACTATTGATGTTCCTGAAAACTCACCTTCCATTACCACAAGGCTCCAGCCACTATCTGTTTGTACTGCTTTAAATTTTATTGGTGTCTCATCCAATTTATATCCAGTGGGTTCTAAGACCTCTTTTAATATATATTCTTCATTAACATATAAATTTTCTATGGTTAATTTTCCATCTTCTGCTGATATATATTCTTTCTCTTCTTTCTTATCTCTATCTTTTCCTGTTATTTCAAATTTTGCCCCTTCTAGCAATTTGCTTGTTTCTTCTGCTATTTTAGTTAATTCTAAAGTATAAGTTGGTATTTTTTCATTTTCAAGAACAATCTGTACAGAAGGCACCTTATTTGCCTCTTGCTTTAGCACTGGTGTTTCTTTCATATTTGTTCCTTCGCAAATTAGTTTCAATTCTCCTTCTACACGCTCTACTTTCACAGTTAATTCTTCTTGATTTACATAGTAACCTTTGGCATAACTTTCTTTTAAAGTATACACCTCTCCTATCTCTAGGCTTGTAATGATAGTCTTTCCATCTTTATCAGTTGTAAATACTCCTCCTTCATCAGGAAATCCTTTCCCTTTTATTACAAATTTTACATCTTTTAATGTCTTATTTGTTCCTAATTCCTGTTTGTTAATTTCTATTTGATATCTAGTTTCATTATCTATTTCTATCTTTGCCTGTGGTAATTCTTGTCCATCTTCTATACTTGCATTTCTTACATTTCCTTCTAAAATCTGTATATTTAAATTTCCTTCTTCATTTCTAATAATCATAAACTTTATCACTTGATCATCTTGCATAAAATCGCTATTTGTTTTTACTTCTTGCAAAGTATATTCTGCTTTTGGAATCAAACCACTTATTTGGACTACTCCTCGTTCATCTGTTGTTAAGTATGCTCCTTCTTCTGGAAGTGCTTCTCCTTTTAGTTTAAAAATAACATCTGCTATAGTTTCTTGTGTTCCTTTTTTGTATTTGACTATTTCTAGCTCATACTTTGGTTCGTTTTCAACTTCAATTGTTAATTTTGGCATTTTTCCTTCGGCTACTTGCTCCACTCTGCTTCCTTTTATTTCTCCACTTTCTTTTTGAAATTGCAATACATTTTCTTCTTTTACTAGTTTAAATACAATTGGTTCTGTATTTAATACATAATTATTTGTTGCATTTATTTCTTGTAATATATATTTTTGCTCAGGAATTAAACCGTTTAGCTTTGCTTTTCCGCTGCTATCGGTACTTAATATTTTTCCTTCTTCTGGAAATCCTTCTCCTTTTAGGTTAAAACTAACATTGGCTATTGTATCTTGTGTTCCCTTTTTGTATTTAACAATTTCTAGTTCATATTTTGGCTCATTTTCAATCTCTACTTCTATTGCTCTTGTTTCATTATTGATCGTAGGTGTAGTTTTGAATATTCCACTTATCATTTCTACTGATAATTGTCCATTTGTTTCTACTGCCTTAAATTGAATAAGTGTATTGTCTAATATGTAATCTGATGGTACTGATATTTCTTGTACTGTGTAAATCTCATTTGGATATAATCCTGTCACAGATGCTTTTCCTTGACTGCTTGTTTCTATTATTTTTCCATTTTTTACAAAGCCTTTTCCTTTTATATTAAATCTTGCTTTTCCTATTATGTCTTGCGTGCCTTTTTTGTACTTTGTTAGATGTAATGTATAATTTGGCACATTTTCTACCTCTATTTTGATGCTCGCTGAAGACGCCCCCGCATTTTCTACTAGTGGCTCTCCTTTGATGGTTCCTCTTATGATTCTTGCTTTTAAATTTCCATCTTCAAAATAGGTTTCTAGTTGTATTGGTTCTTCGGCTTTGATATAGTTTTCTGTTGCATAGGTTTCTTCTAATGTATAAATTTCCTCTGGACATAGATTATGGATTGTAAGCTTTCCTTGTTCATCTGTTGTATAATTAATGCCTTCTTCTCTAATTCCTGGTCCTGTTATTTTATACCTTACTCCACTAATTGTTTTTGTAGTATCTTTTTGTAATTTTGTTAATTGTAATGTATAGTCTTTTGTTGTTGTAATACTAAATCCTACTTTATTGGTTTCTGTACTTCTCTCTACCTT
>JAAWNJ010000134.1 GCA_022798895.1 Clostridia bacterium
ATTATATCATTTTGAAGTTAATCTTACAAATTTAACTTTGTGTAAAGTTTATTTCCATATTTATATATTACTTTTGGAAGTTACTTTGTAAATTTACTATGTGGTTTTCTTTGTGAAGATTTTATGAATTATATTGATAAATTCTATGAAATTTGTTATACTAAAAAACGAATTAAATTTTGAAAAATAAAGGTGAATAAATTTGAGTAAAGGAAAAAGAGCAATAGATAAAAAATCGAAGAAGAAAAAGAAAAGAGGAGTAGGTAAAAGAATATTTTTATTTATTTTACTAATCCTTTTAGTAGTAGGTGGTTTTGTAGGTTACCGAATTCACAAAAATGGAGGAGGATTAAAGGGACTTCTTGCTACTGCAGTAGGGCATGATGAAAATACACTGAAAAATTTACCTAAAATTTATTGTGTGCTATTAGGACAAAGTGAAACATTAACAGACACAATTATGATAGCAGAATATGACCCAAAGGAACAACAAGCATCTATACTTTCTATCCCAAGAGATACTTTTATTGGATATAATAAGGCAAATGCAGGTGGGATGGACAAGATCAATGCAGTTTACCAAACTGGTGCACAAAATGTATTAAAAGAATTAAATGAACTAACAGGACTAGACATTAAATATTACTTAAAAGTAGATACAGAGGCATTTAAAGTTTTAGTAGACAAAATTGGTGGTGTTGAATTTGATGTACCAATTGATATGAAATATGACTCTAAAAGACAAGACTTGCATATTAACTTAAAAGCAGGAAAACAGAAATTAGATGGTGATAAAGCAGAGCAATTAGTTAGATTTAGACATAATAATGATGGGACAACATATTCATATGAATATGGTATGGAAGATTTAGGAAGAATGAGAACACAAAGGGAATTTTTAAAAGCTCTTGCAAAGCAAACTTTAAAAGTAGAAAGAATTTTCCAAATTAACCAATTTATCGATATAGCAAATAAATATGTAGAAACCAACTTAGACTTTGACATTATTAAAGATTATGTGCCATATATTGTAGAATTTGATATGGCAAAATTAAAAACGGAACAATTACCAGGAGTATCAGAACAAGCTGCTAATAGTAGACTTTGGATTTACTCTGCTGATGAAGTGAAACTAAAAGAAGTAATAGATGATTTATTTATCAATCCAAACAAATTAGACGAAAAAGACAAACAACATAATAGTACAGTAGACACTTCAGGAATTGACAAGACAAAACTAAAAATTGAAGTATTAAATGGTACTTCTAGCAATACAAAACTAGAAAAGGTAGTAGCACAGTTAGAAAGTGCAGGTTATAGTATTAATAAAACAGGTAACACGACAGAAACGCAAAATTCGACTATTATTACAAGAGGAGAAGTACCAGACTTAGTACAAGAAGATATCAAACAAATTTTAGGAACTCAAACTGTTTCAAATGGTGGAAATGCCACTATCAATATTACGATTATTATCGGAAAAGATTATGAATAAATAACTAAATAGGGGGCGCTATAAATTAGCGCTCCCTTTGTGTTTTTATTCGAAATTATTAATTAAAGTATAAAGATGTTTTCCGCTAGCTTTCCTGCTTTTTTTATGCTTACATGTTTTAGAATTTTTAGAAGAGTGTCCTCGAGATTTTGAGTTTTTCTTTGGTTTTAGTAAAGTGAAAAGTAAATATAAAGTAACAATAATTAAGCCAATGTGTAATAGTAGAGATAAGGTGTTGGAAGGAAGTACATCATTACCAGCAATTAAATCAGAGGAATAAGACTTTCCATCTATGGTATAAGTAATAGTTCCTATTTTAATGCCAGAAGATATTGGTGCTTTTAACTTATCGATGGAAATTTCAGGATTCAGAGTTTCGGTACTTGCATTTTTTTCTATTAAAGTTTCGATATTGTCTTTAACTAAGACTTTCAAATTTTTTGTTTCTTCTGTTGCACTGCTAACCTCAACTTCTTGCAAAACACTATTTTTTTCTTGAAGAATTTCAATTGCATAATGGTCAAAAGCATAATCCAATAAAGCAATAGAATCTAAAAATTTTTCACTTAAACCCTCTTTCGTAAAATCTGCGCCTAAGACAACGCTAATTACTTCCATATTATCCTTTTTAGCAGCTGCGACCAAACAATTTCCAGCTTCACCAGTATAGCCTGTTTTTACACCAGTAGCATTAGGATAGTAGTAATTACTTTTGGCAGTACTAGTATTTTTTATCAATAAATCGTTTGTTGTTTTAAAAGTACGGTCTGTTTTTGAATATTTATTAGTGGCAGGTAAGGTATACTGTGTTTTTTTCACAATTTTGCGAAAAGTATTATTCTTCATAGCATATTGACCAATTAGTGCTAAATCATAAGCAGTAGAAACATGGTTTTTATTGTGAATGCCATTAGGATTTACAAAATGTGTATTTTTACATCCAATTTCTTTTGCTTTTTCATTCATCAAATCAGAGAATTTACTCACACTACCAGCTACGTGTTCAGCAAGAACAACCGCAGCATCATTTGCAGAAGGAATGAGTAAAACATTTAATAATTGTTCAATGGTAAGTTCTTCTCCTTCTTTAATATTACACATAACATAATCAGGCGGAATAGAATGAATTGCATTACGACTAACTGTTGATATATCTGTTAATTTACAGTTTTCCAAGACCAAGATGGCAGTCATAATTTTTGTGGTGCTAGCAGGATATCTTACTTGATTGCTATTCTTTTCATATAAAATTTTTCCAGAACTAGTTTCCATCAAGATACAAGCAGGAGAGTAGGTTGAAAGTGTGGAAGTATCAGTCGCAAAGGAGGTGGTTATAAAAGTTGACGAAATTAGAAAAGTCAATATCAAAAATACTATATATTTTAATTTTTTTATCATATTTAGAAACCTCACGTTTTATCTATTTTAATTTATGTAGATTGTTCAATTTTAGAAGTGTAAAACAAATATAACTATATATGAAAATCAAAATAATTGCAAGTGAGGAATAAAAAATAGAAAGGATGAAGAAGATGAGTAATTTAACAATGAAGCAAAAAGTAATTATAGGAATAGTAATTGGAGTTATGGTTTTAATTATTGGAATTTATGGATATAGTATGATAGGGCAAGAAGGGGAGTGGGAAGGAGATGCTTTAGAATCAGATGAAAATTTAGAAAACGAAGTAACAAATCAAGAAAATATAACAGAACTAAGCAATGAAGTAGCAAAGGAAAATAATATGACTTCAAATAGAGAAGAAAATGGAACAAAAAATTTAGATGGAAAGATTGTAATACATATTACAGGAGCAGTAAAAAAGACAGGAATTTTGGTTTTGCCAGAAGGTGCAAGGATTGCAGATGCTATTGATGCAGCTGGTGGAAATACAGAAAATGCAGACTTGGACGAAGTAAATCTAGCTTATGTATTACAAGATGGGCAAAAAGTATATATTCCTAGCAAAGAAGATAAAGTGAAATTGGAAAGCAAGGCGTATATCACGAGTAGAAGTGGGAATAATGTCATTGTACAAGCTACTAATGAAGATAAAAAGGAAGGAAGTGGGAAAGTGAATATTAACACTGCAACACAAAGTGAATTAGAAAATTTGCCAGGAGTTGGAGAGGCTATTGCCAGTAGAATTATTGAATATCGAGAACAAAATGGAAAGTTTAACAAGATAGAAGATTTGCAAAATGTAAAAGGCATTGGAGATGCAAAATTTAATAATATGAAAGATTATGTGATTATACAATAGTTATTTTAATAGGAATAATACTTGAATAGTATTTACTTTTTTGTTTTTCAAATGCCCAAGGCGGTTAGCCAGTACAAAGGAGAACTTCAACTTGGTACCTTTTAAAACTGCAAAAGTAAATACTATTCAAGCCTATTAGTCAGTAAAATATCATATTTTTTGAGCCTATTTTAGTTTTTTGTTTCTCCATATAAGATAGGTAAGAATTTACTAACTATTTTGTAGGCTAAAAGTGATAAAAGGATAGAGGAAATAGCCATTAATAAAGCCAAGGAAAGTTGAACAAATATATTTCCAGTTTTTAAATAAGTAGAGATAATTCCTAATTTACTTTGAAACACAACTAATGGCATTTTATGTACTACTAAAATAGGAATAGTATGCTTTCCTAAATAAGAAAGTATATTGCATTTCTTAAAGAAAGAGAACAAATAACTATATCCTATTAAAGAAAAAGTAGCAGATAAAATAAAAATCATATAACTGTTTTTGTAATCGTTATTCATACAACTAATACGACCATTAAATAGGTGTATGATGAAGCCTAAACTTAAACAGGTAATTGTTACTATTAATTTTAATTTATTAGAAAGCATTGGCAATTGTTTTAACGCATGTCCTAAAAAATAGAAAAATAGCATAACTAAAGCAGTTTCAAAGCCAAAAGGATAAGTTGTGTTGAAAAAGAAATAAACAATGCCACCAATTGATAAGAAAAATAAAGCCAATAATAAGCTTTTTAGTTTACAATTTCTGGTTTTTTCATAAGATATTTTTGCAATAACGACTACTAAAAAATAGCAGGGTAAAAACCATAATGGTGAATTTTGCACTAAAGTATCACCGTGCCCACTTCCATAAAGTACAGCTAATAAAGAAGAAGCAATATTATTAGAAGTAGTTTCTTCAGTTCCTAAAGAAGTTTGAATGTTTCCAGCAAATAAATAATAAGGGATTAAGGAAAGAAGCGCAAAAACAAAATAAGGTATTAAGATCTTTTTTGCTTTTCTTTTTATAAAGGGAATTAGTTTTTCTTCTTTATTTTCGTGGAATAAATAACCAGAAATAAAGAAAAATAAAGGCACATAAAAAGAAGAGAGATATCTAGATAAGCCAGTAAGCCCTTTAGAATAGCCAATGCCATGCCCAAAAACAATTAAAAATATAGTAAAGCCTCTTAAAATATTAATCCACTCAATTTGTTTACTTTTCTCCATAAGTATTGCTCCATTCAATTTATTTATGATTTTGTATAAAAGAACAACTAAATTATATCATATTTCTTTTAATATGAGGAATATTTTAGAGATTATTGCATAAAATATAAAGATGAAGACAAAAAGAAAGAGTTTTTTGCCTGAATGTATTGACAATAAGGGCAAAAGGAAGTATACTGTAAAAGTAGTCAGATTTAATTAAATATCGCGGGGTGGAGCAGTTGGCAGCTCGTCGGGCTCATAACCCGAAGGTCGTAAGTTCGAGTCTTACCCCCGCAACCAGTAAAATCAAAAGTTCTAGCAATTGGCTAGAACCTAATTTTTTGCTTTTGACGTAATTTTGACGTAATGTGACGTAAAAATTAAAACAAGTCTTCAAGAATTTTACTTGCTTTTTTATCTTCTTCTGGGATTTGGTCTAAGTAATAATTAGTTGCTGTAGATGGTAAATGCCCAAGTCTTTTTGCTGCTGCAACAATATCAACACCGCGATTTACTAAAATGCTTTCATTTAATGCTCTTAAATCTTTTAGATTTATTTCTCTAAGATTATTATCTTTTAAAAATTGTTTGAATTTTTTACTATAAGTATCTGGATGCATTGTAAATAAGAAAGTATCTTCTGTGGGATTACCCAAAAAATTGATAATATAATCTTGTACTTTATTCATATAACTTCGAGGAACATATACCTTTCTCTTTTTTTCATTTTTAGTATCTTTCAGTTGTGTACCACCTCGAACTTTGATTATTCCACTTGAAATTTCGACATATGAATCATCTGTGTGAACTGACCCAGTACTAATTGCTACTATTTCCCCACGTCTTCCTCCAATTACAAAAGAAGAATATATTGCCATTTGAAGCTCTTTATCTTCTAAGTTTTCTAAAGCCATTAAAAGATCATTAATTTCATCATAAGAATACAAAATAACTTCTTTCTTTGGTTTTGAGAAGTTTTTTGGTATACTTACTTTATCAGCTACATTAATTTGAAGATAGTCCCATTCAACAGCTTTATTTAAAATGGACGAGATTAGCTTTATATAGTTTTTTACGGTCTTAGACGATAAATTATATTCCTTGACTAATTTGTTGGCAAATTCTTGAATATGAAGCCTTTTAATGCTAGTCAATTTCATTCTGCCAAAATCTTCTAAGATGTATTTGTTTAATCTGTTTTTATAATCGTTTAAAGTAGTTGGAGAAAGATTGTCTGTAGCATATTTATCTATAAACAATTGAGCAAACTCCACAAATGTAATATTACTTTGTTTTGAGTAAGTTCCTTTTTCTACTTCTGTAACAAATAAAGCTAGTAGCTTGCTTGCTTCTGTATCGTTATTAGCTTTTACTGTTTGGCTGTATCTTTCTCCATTGCACATATATTCTAAGAAGTATTTTCCATTACTTCTTTTTCTCATTGTTCCTGCCATCTAATCCTCCTTTTTCTTCTTTTTTACAGTTACTTGTACTTTTAAACCTTCTTTTTCTGCAAATATATCCGCTATGACTTGATACAAGTTCTGTACATTCTCTATTGTCATTTCTGTTTTTTCTTGCATTAGATTATCTCCATTTTCCCAATATATTTTAAATGTTTTTATAAAATTTCAGAATATTTTTTAAAAAAATGCATATACTAGTAAAGTCAAAATTTGACAAGTTAAATATTATTTGTTATAATGTATTTAACTTAGCAGGAGGCAGAGAGTTCCCCGTTGTGGAGCTCCAACATTAAATTGTTATGCCTCTTGCTCGTTTTTTATATAAAGAACTTTTTAATAAACATATCATCTACTTCTATTTTACAATCAATAATATACGGTTCTAATTTATTATACATGTCGATACAATGTTGCTTTTTTATAGGATTGGAGACAGCATTAAACAATTGTATACAATAATATTTGTTTATATAAAAATTACATACATCTACCAACTGAACAAAATTATTTTTACAAGATTCCAAATATACTACTTTTTCAATAATATTATTTGTATTACATTCAAAATTCCAATGGAATAATTTGTTATACAATGTATCAATGTCTTTAACTTTATCCCTTACTTCATCCAAAAAAATCATGCCATTTTTTTGTTTTTTTATTAAAAAATCATTATAGCCATTCGAAACACAGATAAATCCTAAAAGGTATGGATCAACTTTAATAGAAGGACCTATTTTTTTTGAAATTATCTTATTATAATTTGCTTTGACAATGGTACAATTAAAAATAGGAAATTTATAACTAATAATAAAATCAACTATTTTTTCTAATATTTCTAAATCTTCTTGTAAAGAATATTTTCTGAAATCATATCCTTTTTTTGTACTTTTAGAAGAACTAAAAATATCAGTTGCATGAACTTCAACAGATGCTAAATCAGGACAAATTTCAATTTTTCTTTTTTCAAAAATATTGTTAATGTCATACCAATCATTATCTTCTAGTGCAATTCCTGTAAGTGAAAATAAAGGTTGAGTTTTATTATTAAAGTCGATTCCAGTATTGCCACTTTCATCTGCATACATTAAATACATTTTAATTCATCTCCATTTTTCCAATGTATTTTCCAATTACTTTAATGTTAGCATTTAAAATGGCAAATCATCTGGACTAGAAATAGGAACAGTAATACCAAAGTCAATATTATGACTACCATCTTTCTCAGAAGTATAATCTGACAATATACCCATAGTATAAAATGAAGTCTTTGAACCACAAATTGGACAATAACGAGCATTTGAGTCACAAGCTTCACCACAACCACCAATCATATTTCCATAGCCATCTGTTTCATAATTAGTACAACGATTATATAATTCTAAACCACATATTTTGCAATAATCACCATAGGATACTTCTTCATTGTCACATCTAGGACACTTTGTCACTTTATTATCTTTATCTGTTTCGATTTCTTTTTTATATATCATAAAACCAGCTCCTTCTCTTTTATTAGCCATAAAAAATGAACGTTTATTTAAATTATTACCACAGATAGGGCAATAATTAATATGTTTATTCACTACATTTAAACATTTTTTGCAATATAGTTGTTTAACCTTCAAATCTCCAAGACCTAAACTAATTGCTTTAGTCTTGGATAAAACAACTAAAGAATTTATACTTTGTCCTTTCTTATATTGAAAGATTTCAGTTTCTAAACTATTTATTCTATTGCTTATTACGCCATAACTGACATTGAAGTATTGTGCTAATTCCTCTATAGAATCATCTTCCCAATTAGAATGTGCATACTTCTTTTCTAATTCTAAATATTTAGGAATAAATAATTGATATGGTACTAAAAATTGTGCAGCACCTTCATTAGCTTGCCACTCAATATATGAATCTTGTTGTATGCTTTTATCAGAACACATTAATTGGCAATATGAAATATCATGAAAAAAATAATGTATAAGTTCATGCATACAATCAAAATTTTGTTGATACTTTTCACGATTAGCATTCAATGCTATTGAAGTAGAATTAGAGCCTTTATATAAGATTCCACATATATATTGACTTGGGAAAGCAATTTCATCTATATGAACATTTTTACAATATTTTTTTGCTAATTTCTTAGAGTCAATAGGATATGAAATATCAGTCATATCTAAACCTAGTTCATATTTTAGATTATCAATATGATTATAAAGCATTTTTTTGCTCCAATATTCAGTTTTCATCTGTAGTATCACGCTTTCTGGCTCTGTCTAAAAAATCCATAGCTAGCATTAAATCTTCAGGAGTATATCCTTTTTCTTTAGCAGTTTGCATTATTCTAAAATAAGCATTGTTCTTAATACTTTCAGTGTTTTTTTCTTCTACTAAATCGGACTTAAGTACACCTAAATAATCAGCCAACATTTGAACAGTACCCATTCGAGGATATTTTTTTGCATTACACCAGTCAGAAACAGTAGAAGAAGATAAGTTTAAGTCATTCATTAAATCCATTTGAGTTTTATTTCTTTGCTTTAACCAATATTGAAGATTTTGAGCAAAGATTTCTTTTTGTTTTTGATTATTGTTTTCAGTATCCATAAAAATCACTCTCCACCTACATTATAAGCTAATAGCGAAAAAAAATCAATGTTTTTCAAAAAAAATCTCGCTTTTAGTATTGACATATCGCAAAAAGCGTGATAGGATAATAGACAACATAAGGAGGTGAACAAGGTGCAAGAGTTTAAAATTACATTAGAAGCAGCAAGAGTAAATGCTGGATATAATCAAAAAGTTGCAGCAAGACTATTACACGTAGATCCATACACACTAAGGAATTGGGAAAAAGGAAGAACAAGTCCTACATTAAAGAAAGTAAAAGAAATAGAAAAATTATACAACATAGATTTTGACTATATTTTTTTACCATACAATCTCGCAAATAACGAGAAACAAAAGGAGGTAAGATGAAAAAATATACAAATTATGAACACTATAGAAGATATAAATCTATGATAAATAGATGCTATAACAAAAATCATACTTATTACTACAACTATGGTGGTAGAGGAATTACAGTATGTGATGAATGGAAAAATGACTATCAAAAGTTTTGTGATTGGGCTAACAGTTCAGGATATAAAGAAGGCTTGACATTAGACAGAATTGATAATAACAAAGGATATAGTCCAGAAAATTGTAGATGGGCAACAAGAAAAGAACAAGGAAGAAATCAAAGAACAAATGTGAAAATAACAATTAACGGAGAAACAAAATTAATGTGTGAATGGGCAGAAATATCTGGAATTAGCGAAGGAAACATTAGCAAAAGAATAAAACGAGGATGGAGTAATAAAGATTTGCTAAAACCACTCAAAGAAACAAACCATTATATAAAACATAATGGAGAAAGACATACCATAGTAGAATGGTCAAAAATTTTAAGTATTCCATATACAACGATATCGCAAAGAGTAGCAAAGGGATTACAACCGTTTGAAAATCACGATGACATTAGAAAAGAAAAAGCAAGACAAGCAACATCGAAAAAGATTAGGCAATATGATTTAAATGGGAACTTTATTCAAGAATGGAGCTCTATTGTTGAAGCTAGTAGGCATTATAATATGGTTGCACCTTCAATAAGTGGAAACTTAAGAGGCAAGACGAAGACGGCAGGAGGATATGTGTGGAAATATGTATAAAAGGAGAAAAACAAATGAACAATTTACAACTAATTAAATCAGAAAAATTTGGAGAAGTAGAATGCGATATCTACTCAAATAAAAAAGAAATGTTTATGACAAATACACAATTAGGAGAATGCTTAGGATACAGTAATCCGAGAATATCAATTGGAAATATTGTAAACAGAAATGAATATTTGAAAGATAAAGAGTTTTCAGCCGTAATCAAAATGATTACACCTTCAGGAGAACAAGAAACAAGAATATTTACTGAAGATGGTATCTATGAAATAACAATGTTAGCGAAGACAGAGAAAGCAAAAGAATTTAGAGCATTTATAAGAAAGTTACTTAAATCATTAAGAAAAGGCGAAGCAAAACTTATAAAACCTTCTAATGAGCAAATGCAATTATTAGAAATTAAAAAGAAAAATGCAGATGCAAGATTAAGAAATGCAAAAGTAAGAGAAGCAAAGTTTTTATTAGAAGCAGTGGACAAGTATAAGAACGTATTAGCAGAACAAAGTGTAGAACTATTAACAATAAATGCATTAGAAGTTATAAATGGAAAGAACACACTAGATAGACCAAAGCTTCCAGAAGGAAAATATTATTCTGCTACAGAAATAGGAGATGAATTAGGGATAACTGCTAATAAGGTAGGGAAGATTGCTAATGCAAATAACTTAAAAACAGATGAATATGGAAAAACAGTATTAAGCAAATCATTATATGGTCCAAAACAATGCCCAACCTTTATATATAACGAAAAAGGAAAAAACAAAATTAAAGAATTACTAGGAGGTAGAGAAGATGCTTTATATAAAAACTAATATTTCAGATGATGTAGAAATGAAAGTAGACTTATATGATGATGAAATCTATACACAATGCTCAAAATGTGGAAAAGAAATGCAAGTAGAAACAGAAGTATTAAGACAAATATTACAAGATGGGGATTTAGCAAGCACATCATTATATTGTGGAAAATGTTCAAAAGAGGAGGTCTAATGGAACAAAACTTATTAACAACCAAGCAAGCTATGGAGTACTTCCAAGTCAAAGACAGCAGAACAATTAAAAAATTCATAAAGCAAGGCTTGAAATGTATTCCAATAGGCTCAAAAGATTATCGTTTTGACAAGAGAGACTTAGAAGAATTTATAGAACACTTAAAAGAACTAGCACAACAAGAAATGATACAGATATATCCAGTTAAGCGAAAAGCAAAATGTAAAACAGTTAATATTGATTACGAAAAATTACGAATCAATAGAGAACTAAACAAAGTAGTATGAAAGGAGTTGATACAAATGAAGAAAGCAAAACACTTAAGAAAACAACGAAAGAAAATTATCATAGAAATTATTGAAAGTATGATTTTTGGACTAGTTTATGCAAGTTTATTTATATTATTTTTTATTTAAAAGGAGGAAAGAGAAATGTTAGAAACAAGAAAAGACAAAATTATAAAAGAACAAGAGATTACAATTAAAAATCAAAAAGAACTTATTGAGGATTTGAAGAAAAAGGATAATTTACAATCAACAAGCAATGCTGGACTAAGAAATGAAATTGAAGATTTGAAACTTATATTAACAAATGTAGCTAACTTAAGTTATGAAGGTCAATTTAGTTCAGAGTTAGTTTTAGCAAAAATAAAGAAACTAGTTTGCGACTACCAATCTAAAAACTAGCTTCAAAAAACAAATTATATAAATTCACTTTCTACTGTTATTGTAGCAAATTTCAGTAGATGTGTCAAGAAAGGAACTGAAATGAAAGAATTATTATTACAAATTTTAGATAAATGTTATGAAATATCAACTACAACAAAAGCAGACGTGTTTTTTAGTTATTCACCACATTGTAATTTCTATGATGTGTATTATTGTCAAAATGGATGGAACAAAGATGGAGAAGCAATGTTTATTAATTCTAGTACAAAAATTAATATTGAGAATTTAAAAGACACAATAAAAGAATTAGAAAGAATAACAGAGGAGGCTAATTAAATGGAAAAATTAGATTTGAACAGCGAATTATTAAAGCCTATGAAAGACCAACTAGAAGTTATTTTGAATAGATTAATGCTTATTGTATCAGAAGAAAACAAAGAAGCAGAAATTACATTAAAAATCGAGTTAGATAAATCAGTAGAGAGAAAAATTGAAGACGGAGAAGTTACAAACAGATGGGTAGAGCCACGAATTACATTTCAAATTGGAGAAAAAATCAAAGAGACAAAAAACACTATAAAAGGCAGTGTAGGGGAAGACTACGAACTAAAAATCGATAAAGATACAAATATTCTTTATATTGAAAAAATTAACGAACAGACAAGCATGTTTGATGAAGCAGACGAGGAGGACGAAGAATAGTGGCAATTTTGAACAACAACAAAATTAGATGGATTGTGAAGACAATTCAAGCTATTGCTAAGAGAAAGAAAATGCACGACGAGTATAAACAACCAGATGGCTATATGAAAGCATACAGAAAGAATAATTTTATCAGAATAGAAATCAAAGTAGGAGGATACAAAAAAGATGACAGACCAAGAAAAAACATGGCTCGAAGAACGTAAAAATCGGAATTGGAGGAAGCGACGCAGCAACTATATTAGGGCTAAATCCTTACAAGTCAAATATAGATTTATGGAAAGAAAAGACTAGAAGAAAAGAAGCACCAGATATATCAGACAAGCCTTACGTGAAGTATCGGACACGAAGCAGAAGAACATCTAAGAAATCTATTTGCATTAGATTTTCCAAAGTATGAGGTTCAACACGAAGAATACAAGATTATAAAACACTCAGAATATCCATTCTTATTTGCTAGTTTAGATGGAACGTTGATAGATAAGGATACTGGCGAAATGGGGATTTTGGAGATAAAAACTACAAACATTTTACAAAGTATGCAAAAAGAGAAATGGAAAGAAAAGATTCCAGACAACTATTTCTGCCAAGTACTTCATTATTTGAATGTAACACGGATATTCTTTTGCAATATTAAAAGCGCAACTTAAATATGATTACAATGGAGATATAAAGCTAGAGACAAGGCACTATTACATAAATAGAAGCGATTATGAAAAAGATATTGAATATTTGAAAGAAAAGGAAATAGAGTTTTGGAAGAACTATGTGGAGAAAGATGTAGAGCCAGCAAGAATTTTACCAGAAATTTAAAAGAAAGCGAGAAAACAAAATGAAAAAACAAATTATAAGTGTAATTTATGAAGATAACAAAGAGCCTAAAAAGTTTAATGAACAGAGTAGAACATATAGTTACTATACACAATTAAAAACATTACAGGTAGGAGACATTGTAGATTGCCCTGTACGGAAAAAATAATAAAAGAAGTGTAATAGGACAAGTTGTTGAATTAAATGTCTCAGAAACAAAAATAGAAGCATTTAAGGACAAGGTAAAAGAGATTACGACGAAGTACAACAAAAAAGCATTTTTCGAAAAAGACGAATACCAGGTAGAGGAGGAAATCGAAATTGGAACTAAAAACAAGTGAAGTACAAGAAATTGCACCAGTAACATTCAATTTTGAAGAACTAAAAAAAGAACTTACAGAAAAATCAAAATATTATGCTACAGCAGTATATACAGAAGATACGATTACAACAGCTAAACAAGATAGAGCAAATTTGAATAAATTAGTAAAAGCTGTAGATGACGAAAAGAAACGTGTTAAAAACATAATTATGAAACCATATACAACATTTGAGACACAATGTAAAGAGTTAATGGAAATCGTAAAAAATGCCGTTGAGAACATAGATAGTCAAATCAAGAGTTTTGAAGATAAAAAAAAGCAAGAGAAAATTCAGCAGGTTATCCAGTATTTCTTTGACCATGTAGGAATTTATGACGGTTTAATTAACTTTGACATTATCTATAACGACAGATGGGAAAACGTAACTTATGAAATGAAAACTATTCAACAAGAAATTGACCACATCATTGCCAAAGCAAAAACTGACTTGATGGTAATTAATAGCAATGTAATTAACGAAGAAACAAATAAACAAGTAACAGATTTTTATTTCAAGAATATCAACAAGTCAGATTGCTTAGGTTTAGCTTTAAACGAAGCTAAAACAATAGAAGCTACAAAAAGTAGAATTACTGAAATGAAGAAACAAGAAGAGAAAAAAGCTACTGCCGAACAAGCAAAGCAAACTATCATTCCAGAAAGTGAACAGTCGAAAGAAAAAATGCAACTATATGAACTAAGATTTAAAGTGGCTGTAACAAAAGAGCAAATGTCAATGCTAAAAGAGTTTTTTATTAGTAACAAGATCAGATTTGAAAGAATATAGGAGGGAGAAGCAATGAATAATTCTAAATGTCCAATTTGTGAGAATGAAGAAATTAATCAAGAAGATAACTACTGCAAAATATGTGGACATAAATTCGAGAAGCAATTAATTGCGGAAATTGCAAGAAATAATGACGAAAGTATAACTGCAAGAATAGTAAAAAGTAATGCAAGTATTTATGAGGTTGTAGCAGGAATGATAATACTTTTAGATATTGTTGTAACTCAAAGTGAAAAAAATGTAGATGAAGTTTTTGAAATAATGAGAGAAATTAGAGAGAAGAAAATAGAAAGAGAGGAAAACCAAGATGCAAGTAAATAATAGTTTAACTCAAACACAAGAGAAGAAACAAGTTAGTTTTAGCAATTTTTTAACAAATCCAGCAACAAGGCAAAGAATATGGGATATCGTAGGGAAAGATAGTCAAAAATTTATGACATCTATCTTGTCAGCGGTAACAAATAACCCAACATTGCAAGAATGTGACCAGATGTCAGTTTTGAATTGTGCATTTCTAGGACAAGCACTTAATTTAGTACCATCACCACAGCTTGGACAATACTATATGGTACCATTCAAAAACAAAAAGAAAAATTGCACAGAAGCACAATTCCAGTTAGGTTACAAGGGATATATACAATTAGCAATTAGAAGCGGATATTATAAGAAAATTACAGTTCTTTCCATAAAGGAAGGGGAATTAATAAGGTATGACCCATTAGCTGAAGAAATAGAAGTAAATCTTATCGAAGATGACGAAGTAAGAGAAGAAACTGAAACAGTTGGATATTATGCAATGTTTGAATATCAAAATGGTTTTAGAAAGACATTGTATTGGACTAAAAAGAAGATGCTAGCCCATGCAGACAGGTATTCACAAGCATTTAACAAAGAGGTATATCAGAAAATATTAACAGGAAATATTCCACAAGAGGATATGTGGAAATACTCATCATTTTGGTATAAAGACTTCGACGGCATGGCATATAAAACAATGCTAAGACAGTTAATTTCTAAGTGGGGAATTATGAGTACTGAAATGCAAGAGGCTTACTCAAAAGACATGGCAGTGCTAGATGACCAAGGCAACCCATATTTTATCGAAAACGACCAAGAACAAAAACCAGAAAGTATTATTATAGAAGCAAAAAAATCAACAGTAGTGGAGCAAGAAGAACAACAAGATATAAAAGAATCAGAGCAAAAAGAAAACACTGGAGAATTACCAGAAACAATAAAAAGAACTAGAAAAACTAAAACACAAAAAGAGACTGAACAAGAAACAGAAAACACAGAGAATCAAGAACAAAAAAGTATTGAAGATGAGTTTTTTGCTTAGGAAGGAGTAATAATGTTTAAAGTTGTTATAGATGAAAAACAAGTTAAAGTTAAAGGCAAAAGAGATGAAATATTGGCGGAAATAGGTAGTTATTTATATGCACTAAGAGGTTTAGGTATTTCATATGAAGACATTGACCATGTATATGAATTTTCTAAGAATTGCTTAAAAGAAGACGAAAAAGCAGAAAGCAAAGTAAAAACAGTTTACGAAGATGAACATGTGAAAATACAAAAAGCTGAGATTAATCCAAGTAAAATCTCAAAAGAAGATTTTAAGAAAATATTAAATAAATTATTTGAATAATGGAGGAAAAACAAGTGAGAGAAAATGAAACGTTTAGCACAATAGAAAAAAGGTCAATTAAAGATTACATAAGCGAGAACACAGCGATTATAAACGATTTATTAATAACAATAAATCATATAGATGTTTTTGTACAAGGAGATAAGAATCACAAAGAAAACATTGAAAACCCAGAGCCAAGTTGTTTATTTGAAGAAATAAGAGTTCAAAGCAATGATTTAAAAATAGCATTAGAAAAAGCACAAGAAATATTAGAAATTTTAAGATAAAACATCAGGGCAAGACACAAAAACTTGCCCTAAATTCATAAAAACATGAGAGGAGAAAAAATGGCGAGAAAAAGAATGATTGACCCAAATATTTGGCAAAGCGAAGATTTTGGCAAACTATCTCTTCTTGCAAAAATTGTATTCATAGGACTATTCTCTCTTGCAGATGATGAAGGAAGAGGAAGAGCCAACCCAGTATATTTAAAGTCTACTTTGTTCCCTTATGAGGAAAGTATGAGAAGTGCCGACATTACAAAGAGCTTATTTGAAATAAGCTCTAATATGTCCGTAATTTTCTACTCTTGTGACGGAAGTGATTATTATAGTCTTTATAATTGGGATACATGGCAAAAGATAGATAAACCTACAAATAGCAAAATACCTGCGTTTGAAGAGAACAATGAAGAAATTCGCCAACTATTCGTCGAGGGCTCTTCGAAAGCTAGTCGAAGAGTATCGCCTAATAGAATAGAAAAGAATAAGAATAGAATAAGAATAGAAATAGAAAAGAATAGAATAGAAGTAAAGGAGATATACAATTCAACTTGCACAAATTTGCCACAAGTTCAAAAATTGACTGATAAAAGAAATAAAGCTATTGATAACTTTTTGAAGGAATTTACGGAAGAACAGTTTAAGCGAATATGTGAAATAGCTAATAACAGTGACTTCTTAACAGGAAATAATGAACGAAAATGGAAAGCAGATTTTGATTTTCTTATGAGAATTGATAAGGCTACTAATGTACTAGAAGGTAAATATAGCAATTCTAGTGGTGGAATGAATGATTTTAAAGAATTAATGGAGGAGGCAAGGCAGGCAGATGAACAAACAGGAAACAACACAGATAATAACTCTTCTAGCTGGTAATTATGACAGCATAGCTAAAAAAGACAAAATTCAAAAGCAGTTGATGATAAACACATGGTATGAATGTCTTAACGATTTAGACTATAAATTAGTGCTTCAAGCAGTTAAAAAAACGATAATTGAAAGTCCATATCCACCAACTATTCACGATGTACGTAAAAATGCTATAAACATGATAAAACCAACAATAGCAAGAACAGCAATAGAGGCATGGGAAGAAGCATATAGAATGATTTGTGGTGGCGGATATATGACACAAGAACAGTTTGAAGAATATAGTCCAGAAGTGCGAAGTTTTTTTGGTAATGTAAGACAAGTAAAAGAATTGTCACAATGTGATACTGATACAGTAAATACAGTAGTTAAGGGGCAATTTTTAAAGCAATATGAAATATTAGTAAGTAGAGAGGAAAAACAAAAACTGTTGCCACAACAGATGCAAAATTTCATTCAAGAAGTTGCAAACAATATGGACATGAAAAGAATAGCAAACCGAGAACAAACGGAGAATAAAAATGAGTAGAGTAAAACTTGAAAATCAAAAACAGCTAACAGGCAAGTGTTGTACTTGTCTGGGCTGTAACAGATTAGAACTTGCCGATTTTGAACGGTGTAAACGAGTGTGACAACCATGCAAAACGGCAAGAAAGACGGCAACGACTGGATATCAGAGATAATAAACAACTTAACACAAGGTAAACAGATGAAAATTTGAAACAAACACGAACAAAACAAAATAGGAGGTTGAAACAATGATAATAGTAAGTCAAGATAAAACTGAAATAATTAATTTTGATAAATTAGCAGAAATAGTAGTGTGTGATACTGTAATAACTATAACAGATGGAATACAACAAGAAAGAGGACTAGAAATAGGTAAATACAAAACGGAACAAAGAGCAAAAGAGGTATTACAAGAAATAATAAAATATTATAAAGATACAAATTATGAATATGAAAATTGTTGGTGTTTAAGAAATTTAGTTTATGAAATGCCAGCAGAATAGGAGGAACAAATGAGAATTTTGAGTATAGACCCAGGAAATGTGGAAAGCGCATTTTGTTTGATAGATAGCGAGGACTATATACCACTAGAGTTTGGAAAAACGGCAAATGAAAATTTAAGAGTAGGAATGTATAACGTGCAATACGATAAAGCAATTATTGAAATGGTGGCATCGTATGGTATGGCAGTTGGTGCCACAGTATTTGAGACTTGTGTAGCAATTGGACAGTTTAAGGAAATTGCAATGAGAAAAAATATTCCAGTAGAGTTCATCTATCGCAAAGACGAAAAAATGAACTTATGTCATAGTATGAAAGCCAAGGATAGCAATATTAGACAAGCATTAATAGACCGCTTTGGACCAGTGGGAACTAAAAAGAACCCACGGTTGGTTTTATGGCTTCAAAAAAGACATCTGGGCAGCTTATGCTGTTGGTATTACATATCTTGATATGCAGAAGGGGGTAACACAATGTTAGGTTTATTTATAGTGTTTGAACTAGGAGTGCTTGTAGGTGCAGGTATTATGTGCTTCTTTCAAGCAGGAAAGGAATAGATTATGGCAGCGGAAGAAAAGAAAGCGATTGAATTTGTAAAGAATTTAATAAAAACAATTGAAGAAAATCAAATGTTGTTTGATGAAGCAATAATGCTTAAAGCAGGAGAAACAACTCATGATAATCTTCAAATACTTTTAAATATAATTCAAAAACAACAAGCGAAACTAGAAAAGAAAAATAAAATAATAGATTTAATGACAGAATATATAGATATAAATTGTGATTGTATTAAAGGATTTGATAAATGTGAACAGATAGATGACCCACATTGTTTAAAATGTATCAAGCAATATTTTGAAAAACAAGTAGAAAGCGAGGACAAGCAATGCTAAGCAAAGAAGACACAGAAAGAGTGATAGCAGAATATAGAAAAATTGAATGTAAAGCAAACAACTATGATAGTTTAGTAAAAAAAATAAAAGATAAACTTAAAGAAGAAAAAGTAGAAGTATGTTATTTTAGTGATAAAGATGAAGAAACTGCAAAAAGACATGCTTACACAGTTGATGCTCTACAAGAACTATTAGATATGGAACAGTAAACAATTCAAAAGAAATCCTTACGAGAAAATAAAAACATTAATCAAAAATAAGGAGTGATGAAATTGACAAAAGAAGTTTTAGAGCAGTATATCGATCTACAAAAGGAAATTGCTGATTTAGAAAAGAAAATTAAAAAATTAGAAAAGCAAGGTATTATTGTAGCAGATGTAGTCCAGAATGGATATAAACGTCATGCTGTTGTGAAAGGTGTTGATTATGTTAGATTAGACAAAATAGATACGTTAATTGAGATATACAAACAGAGAAAAGAAAAAGCTTTAAAACAAGAAGTAGAAATTGCAAATTTTATCACTTCCATATCTGATACTAAACTAAGACAAATATTTGAGTACAGATATATAGATGGACTAGACTGGTATAAAATACAAATATTAATGGGATTTAAACATGAAGACACTGCAAGAAAACGACATGACAGATTCTTAGAAAAAAATAAATAAATTTTCAATTTGTCCGATTTGTCCGGTTTTTTCATGTTATAATGATAAAAACGAAGTAATTGTATAATATAAAAAAGCTTGTGAGGGATACCTTACAGGCTTTTTCGTGTTCAAAGGAAAAGTAAATGAAAGAGAAAATTAATTTTAGTAAATGTATCAGAACTGATTGTAAAAGATGTAATCAGTTTAAAATTTGTTTCAAGGAGAAAAAGAAGAATGAAAAGAAAATGGACAAAACAAAGTGCAACAAATTATGTTGAAAAGATAGACAAGACAAAAGGACTAAGAGGATTAACATATTGGTCAGCTATGGATTATTTAAAACATCACAGAACTATGCATTCAATTATTGGAGTGTAGTATGGCAGATATAAAAATTATGGAAAAAATAAATAATTTAGTAGACAAAATGGACTATAAAAAGGCTTATATAGAAATAGAAACAGTTAACGATAAATTTATAATTGAAAAGAGTAAAACAAGACAAATAGGCTTTAGAACAGAAGAAATAAAGTAGGTGGGAGTTGATGGCAAATGAGCAAAACTTAATACCATGGGAGCAACGTTCAAAAGAGGAACATAGAGAATATTCAAGACAAGGTGGGATACGTTCTGGAGAAGTTCGTAGACAACGCAAAGCTATGAAAGAACAAATGAATTTACTTTTATCACTTCCTTTTAACTTAAAAGATCGTAGCGGGAGAGAAGTCAAGAAAATGCTAGCTGAACTTGGAATTGATGAAGATGAGATTGATAACCAAATGGCAATGATAATATCTCTGTGGAAAACAGCTTGCACAGCGAATGGAAAAAATCAAGTAGCAGCATTCCAAGAAATACGAAAAGTAGTTCAAGATGAGAATACAGCTACAGACGACGAGAAAGTTCAGATTATTAATGACTTGCCAACAGACGACTTTCTAGAAGATGAGGAGGTCGACAATGAAACAAGTTAAGCTAAGTGACTTATTAATACCCAAATATTATTCTAGCTTTAATGATACTAGATATACGCATAAAATATTTACAAGTGGTCGTGCTGGAACAAAGTCGTCACGAGGAGCAATTAAAGCAATATATAAAATCATAAGTGATGATAATTGCAGTGTTATTATTCTTAGAAAAACACACAACAAATTAAGAAAGACAGTGTTTAAAGAATGTCTAAGAGCAATAACTAGATTAGGATTAGACAAGAATGACTTTAAAATAACAGTTAGCCCAATGGAAATACGATATAAGAAAAATGGCAATACAATATACTTTACAGGTAACGACAGCTTAGATGATACAAAGCGGAATAATTGATGAAAATAAGCCAATCAAGTTAGTCATACTAGATGAATTGACAGAGTTCTTTGATAAAGGAGAGGGCGAAGATGAACTACAAAATATAGAAGCTACATTCATCAGAGGAAATGATGATGAGTTCTGTATGGAATATTATTTCAATCCACCCAAAAATCCAAAATCAAAAATAATGGTTTGGGTTGAAAAGATGTGTCAAAGAAAAGATTGTATTAGAATACATACAGATTACAGAGATGTACCTCAAAATTGGCTAGGAAAGAAACTAATTGAGTCAGCTGAGGAATTAAAAAGATTGGACATTAAAATGTACAACTGGTTGTGGTTACGGACTTTGTACTGGTATTGATGAATTAATTTATTATATGTTCAATGAAGCAACAATGGTACAAGAAGTTACAAAAAAACAGCTACAAGGAATAAAATTCTTAGTGGCTGGTGGCGATTATGGACAAATGAATGCAACTACCTTTGAAGTGTTTGGAATAGATTTTGTAGATAAATGTCTACGAGGATTTGACGAATATTACTACTCTGGACGTGACGAGGGAAAACAAAAAAGTCCAAGTGAATATGCTCAAGAATTTAAGAAATTGAAGGACAGAGTTGAAAAAGAAACAGGCAAGAAATTGCTTGTTTTATTTTTAGACCCAAGCGCTAAAGGATTAGCTGAAGAAATCAAACAAGTATGTCCAGACGTGAATATTCCAAATGCAGAAAATGACGTTGCACTAGGAATAAGTAGAGTACAAAAGCTAATGTCATATATGAGACATTATTTAAGCCCAAAACAAAAACATCTTATTAGTGAACGTTATCAATATGAATACGACAAAGACAAGCTAGATAAGGGAATAGAAGAACCAATTAAGCTAAATGACCATTGCTCGGATGCAGAAAGATACTTGGTTATGGGCGTATGGAAATACATAAGACAATTATTACCACACCTGATAGGAGAGAAAGATTAATGGAAAAAGTAGTAAAAGATTATTTAAAGGCACATGGATATGAAGGAAGCATAGACGAAAATCAAGAAAAACGAGTAAATGAATGGTTAGACATATTTAAAGGACCAACTAAAAAGTATAACATCAGCATCTATAACGGAACAAAATATGTAAAACATAAAATTAAATCATTAAATCTACCAAGCCAGATATGTGCCGATTTAGCAGACTTCTTCTTCAATGAAAAGTTGGACATCACTATAGATAAAGCAAAAGTGCAGAAGCCAATTAGAGAATGCCTAGAGCAAAATAATTTTTTACACAATACAAACAAATTAATGCAAATGGTAAAAGCACTTGGTACTGGTGCAATTGTTCCATACTTAAACAATGGAATATTAAAAATAAATTATATTAAAGCACCAAATATTGTAATTTTGAGAGCAAACGAAGATGAAGTCATAGACGTACTGTTTTGGAGCAAAATCAAGACACAAGATGGTTATGAATACATATTGAATATGCACATATTAGACGAACAGGAAGGATATATAATTTATAACAAAAAGATTAAAGAAGAAGGAAAATCAACTACTAATGAAGATTTAGGAGAAGCAGAAGAAATACACACATATTCATTTCTACCAAAGTTTGGAATGCTATTCACACCAGAAATTAATAATTTCGACATCAATAGCCCATACGGCATTAGCTGTTATGCAAACGCATTAGACCAGATATTTATAACAGATAGAGCGTACGATAGTATGGACAACGAAATCTACTTAGGTAAAAAAAGAGTTTATGTTGGTACTGGAGCAACGACTTTTAGAATAGATGAAAACGGAAATACTATTCCAATATTTGATGCTAACGATGTTGCATTTTATGCATTACCAGGTGAAAATAATAAAGAAATAGTAAAAGAAAGCACAGGAGATTTAAGAATAGAGCCAATTTCAAGTGCAGTACAATACAATTTGAATTTGCTAACATCAAAGGTTGGACTAGGACATAACTATTATAAGTTCAAAGATGGAGAGGTATATGTTAATACAGACAATGTAATTAGTACAAACAGCGATGTATATAGAAAAATTAGAAAGCAACAAAATATTACTACGAAAGCAATTATTGATGTAATATACGCAATAGCAGAATTAATTGGAATTAAGCAGCAATTCAGTGTAAGTGTATTTTATGATGACAGCATAATAGAAGATACAGAGAAGACACAAAAACAAGCACAGACAGAATTTGATAGAAAACTTATCAGTAATGCACAATATTATCGAGATGTTTATAAATTAAAAGATAATGAAGCCAGAAAATTTGCAGAACAAATGAAACAAGAAATCATCGAAGAAACAATTACAGACGGAATAGAGCCAGTTGAAGGTGATGAATAATGAATGAGGAAGCATTAAAAAAGCTATTAAATACTTATTCAGAACTAGAAATGAAGTTGCTAGATGAGTTAGTGCAACATTTTAAAATCAACGAAAAATTTATCAATTCAGACTACTGGAGAATAGAAAAGCTAGAAGAGTTAGGAATATTAAATCAAAATATTGTCAAATATGTTTCACAAGCAGTAGAAAAAACACCAGAGCAAGTATCGGAGGCATTAGAACAAATAGGATTTGATACACTTAACATTCAAAATCTAAATAATGCATATGACAAAGGGCTATTAACAATTAATCCTTCTGTAATTTTAGAAAAGCAACTTGTCAATAATTTAATTAATCTTTCGTATAATGAAGTTACTAACAGACTAATAGAATTAAGCAACAAGATAGAAAATGCAACAAGAGATACATATTTGAACATTGTAGAAAAAGCATATCTTCAAACTTCTGAGGGGATCTCATACCAAGAAGCGATTAGAAGTTGTTTACTAGAACTAGGAGAAAAAGGCATTACTACTTTAAAGTACAAAACTGTAGATAAGGACGGAAAAGTAGTAGGTATAAGAAACTATGACATAGAGGGAGCAGTAAGACGCGAATTAATTACAGCAACACACAACTTAACAAATAATATCAATATACAAGTAGCTGAAGAATTAGATGTTGAATATCTATATTTATCAGAACATATCAAGTGTAGAGAAACGCATTTTTCTTGGCAAGGTACAATAGTCAAAAGAGAAGATTTGGTCAAAGTAACAAGACTTGGAGAAGTAGACGGAATGGGAGGACCAAACTGCAAACATTATCCCACACCATATTTTCGGAACAGCAAGAGGAAATGAACTAAAACAAATATCACAAGAAGAAGCATTAGAGCAATACGAATTAGCACAAAAACAAAGATACTTAGAAAGAGGCATTAGAAAATGGAAACGTAGAGAAAGATTATTTAAGACAGCAGATGACAAGGAGTATTATAAAAAGTGCAAAGAGAAAGTCAAAGAGTGGCAACTAAGAAATAAAGAGTTTACAGAGAATAATAACTTAAAACGTGACTTTACAAGAGAAAATGTGGAAAGAGTGACAAAAGTAGATAAGAATGATATAATGCTAACTGAGAATGAACAATATGCAATGAATAAATATATTAGTTCTGATTTTTACACTATAAACGAAAAGTTAAGAAATAATATAGAACTAACTGCTACAGAAAAGAATTTAGCAAATGACTTGGATAATGCATTAAACAAGATGCCTAATTATAATGGTTTAGTAACACGTTCTATACAATTAGATCAAGAGCAGTTAAGTAATTTCTTGAAAGAAAGTCAGATAGACAGAATTGTTGAATATAAAGCTTATACTTCTACAACAACAGGAGAAAGATATAACGAATTAAGTAGTGTAGAGTTATACATAAATTCTAAAAGTGGAAAAGACATAAGGAAATACAATGAAAGCGAGCAAGAAATTTTGTTCAAAAGAGGTTCATTATTTAAAGTAAAGGAAATAGAGAAGATAAAGAACACATATCATATTTTATTGGAGGACATGAATGAAGAAGGATAGAGAAGGCAATAAGCCATTTCAAAGCCATAGATGGAACGAAGACGTAGGTGCTAAAGCTGTAGGATATAAAAAAAGTTCAAAAGAAGAAAAAGAAAAATCAAAAAAAGAATTTGATAAAATTCTAAAAGATAGAGGAATAAAATAATTAAATGTAGTGGCGGAATAGACAATTCTAGCTTTGGATTGGTAAAACAAATTAATAAACTAAGAGTTGATGTTCTCGAGATAAAAACTAAAGTTGAAAAGATTTGCAATAGTAGACGCTTTATGGCAGAAATGTCGGTTGAGTTTCGGAATGGAACTAGGTCACACGTGCATACTTGCTAAGAGTATGTAATCCAGTCTAGGGAACTGGCTCATGTTGGGTGCAAATCCCAACCTACATTAATTAAATAAAAAAGATAAATAGACATTCAAACGAGTGTCTATTTTTATATGTCTTTTTACTTTATTGTAGACACTAAAGAACAACAAAGGTGCGAGATTTACTCGTTACTCGAATAAAAAAATGGAGGTTTTTAAATTATGGAAGGACAAGAAAATCAAGGAACAAACACAGTTGTAAATACTAATACAACAACTAACACAGGAGCAGTTACTCAGCCTGTTGGAACACAAGCACAAACAAAAACTGAGGGGACAGTTACTCAGACTGTTAATAAAACTGAGGGTAGCGAAGGAGCAAAAACTTTCACGCAAGAGGAAGTTAATGCACTATTAGCAAAAGAAAAAAAGAACTTGCCAAGCAAGGAAGAATTGAAAGCCTTCAAAGAGTGGCAAGAATCTCAAAAGACAGAGGAACAAAAAAGACAAGAAGAACTAGTTAGAGTACAAAATCTTGAAAACAATAATAATAGTCAATCGCAAATTATCTCTATTATGAGAAATGGAATTGACTACGAAACTGCTGAGTTTATTCAATTTAAACTTAGCAAAATGGATGGAGATTTTGAAACTAACTTAGAAACATACTTAGCAGAGAATAAAGACAAATTTACAAAAGAAGAAACTAAAAAGCCTGTTACAACAGGTTTTTCTCAAAGTAAGACAAATACTAGTACAAACACAAATAAGGATTATTTAGACAAGAAATATGCCAATAATCCATATTATAAAAAATAAATTTTAGGAGGTAGAAAATTATGCCATTATATGGAAGTCAAAACGTAGATACTCAATATCAATCAGCTATTGAGCCAAACCTATATTGTGATACTGTATTAATACCAGGTATTACATATACAGAAAAATATCAAAGAGGACCAGCAGGTCAAATTATGGTTCACAAATTAGACAGTGGAGCAGAAGTAGAACCAGGAACACCAGGAAGGGATTTTAAAGATGAAGAAGCAAAAGACAGTTTAATTCCTATCGTATTCAACAATAATTTCCAAAAATCAAGAAAAATTTATGGAGTACAAGCAAGTGCTGTTAGCTTTGAAATGGGTGAAGAGTATTTAGCAGATGCATTAAATATGACAAAACAAGGTCGTCAATATTCTGGCTTAGCTTGCATGGCAAATGAAGGTACATTATTGACAGACACAACGTTGGTAACCGAAAGCAATGCTATCAGTATTCTTACAACATTAAGAAAGAAAATCAAAGACAATAAAGGAAAAGCCAACTTTGCAATGGTTTCTACTGAGATTTATGCAATGTTTCTAAAATTATTAGGACTAGCACAAGTGATGGACCCAGCTGTGCAAAGTGGAGAATTAATGAAGAGATTTGGACTACATATCTTAGAGTGTAATTCATTCGACAAGGAAGAGGCTAAATACTATAACAGTGCAAACGAATTAAAAACTGTTGATCTTACTGGAATTGATTTCATTGTAGGCTATAGTGAAGCAACATCAATTTTAGATAATTTCGAGTTATATCGTTTAAAAGATAGCGAAAATTTTGCAGGAACGAAAGCACAAGTAGAGTACAATACAGCTTTTAAAGTTAATAGTCCAAAGCAATTAATTATTAAGAAGCATACTGTGGCAAGGCAAGCAACACCAAGTGGAACTTAAAGGCAAAAAAAGGAGTTAAAAGGGCATGAAAGAATATACCAATTATGAATTTTATAAGGATACATATAAGGGCAACATGCCCAAAGACGACTTTGATATATTAGTAATAAGAGCAAGTACAGAGGTACGAAATGCTATCATGAATAGGGATATTTCTAATTATGAAGATGAAGTACAACTGGCTACTTGCTCTGTTACTGATATATTATTAAAGATTGAACAAATTGAAAGCAAAAAATCTAAGCTAGTAAGTAGTGAAAAAGCAGATAGGATACTTGCAAGTGAACAGGTAGCAGATTTGTCGAGAACTTATGCTGATGCTACAAAATTGTCAGACTTAGATTTAGAAATTTCTAACCAACAAAGCAAAATAAGAGAAGAAATAGAACGACAGCTATTATTTACAGGCTTATTAAATAGGAGGTGTGAAATTTATGGAAGATGTATTTGATAAAGACATAACAGTAATTAACAAATATATTGACAAAGAAACAAGGAAACCTCTATATAAAGTAAGCCATATAAAAGGTTTTTGGAGTTCTAACGATGGAATATCAATAAATGGGACACAAATAACTAAAAGCGATGGTCTAAGTGCTAGAATACTCATAAATGACAGTAGAAACGAACAATATCAAAGTCCAGAAGAATTTGAAAAAGAACAAAATACGTGGACGTTAAAGCCAGACGACTGTCTTATAAAAGGGTTTGTATGCGATGTTCTAACAACTGTACAAGCACTAGAAAAATATGGTTCTTCCAATGTTATTAAGATAACCAATATTGCAACAAAAGATTACGGTAGCGAAAATATGCAGCATTTTGTTGTAACAGGAGCATAGTATGAAGATTAGTTATGAAGTAGCTTTCAGTAATATTCAAAAGCAGCAAATTGTAGACAAATATGGCTTAGAGGGTGGAAGAACACAAAAGGTTATTGATAGTGCTTTTATGGGGTATTTAGATAAATATATGCCAATGGACGAAGAAATGCAAATGATAACAAGTATGTATAATTCTACAAGAGTAGGTTCTGGAGAAATTAATATTAATGCTCCACATGCACATTATCAAAACGAAGGTGAAGTGTACGTAGATCCAAAAACAGGAAAAGGAGCATTTCACGACCCAGTAAGTGGTAGATATTGGAGTAGACCAGGAATAAAGAAAGTTCCAAGTGGTAAAAAGCTAAACTATCATGGTGGTGCATTAAGGGGCGACCACTTCACTGAAAGAATGTTAGCGGACCATTTTCCTGATATTTTAAATGCAGGACAAAAGGAGATAGATAAGTAATGGAAGAAGCAGAAGTAATAATTGATAAAGTAAGAGAATATATAGCAAAATGTCCATTCTTAAAGGAATATGCTGAATTAAATGTTGAATATTTAATAGATAAAGTAGTTACGTATTCTATTAATGAAAATGCAGGCTACAATCCAGTTATGAATAAGTTTCTATATGGTTCTGAAAATCAATTCTTATTTACTTTTGACAGTAAGCTACATTGGAATGAGGATATTCAAAACAACATAGATAATTCTAAATTCTTTACAAACTTTAAAAATTGGTTAGAAAAAAACAATAAAAATAAAATATTTCCAAACATAAAAGGAATATATGAAATTGGAGCAACGACAAATGGCTATATATTTGCAACAAATGCGAATGAAGCTATTTATCGTATTCAATGTTACTTATATTATTCAAAAATTTAATTAAATAAAGGAGGGAAAAACAAATGTCAAATAAAGATATTGTAATACCAGAAAATATACAAAAAATAGATAGAACTGATTGGGTGGAATTTTTAAATACAAAGCCATCTGCAACAACTCCTAGCTGGGCAATAATTGGTGTTGGTACTGCTGATAAATCAAACGAATATAATGCAGAAGTCTCTGAAGAAAAATGGATTATAGAAAAGAATAAAAGAAAAGAAGTAGATAGTTATGGCGTTACTTCTGGCATCGAGCAGACAGCATACAAAAATGACCCTGTTTTCGAGTTTGTTGATAATATTAGATACAGACTTGCAACTGGAGCAAAAGCAAAAACAACCTTACTAGAAGTAGATAAGTATAGCGTAACAGATGAAAATACTACACCGAAATACCGTGCAAGACTGTGGAATGTAGCAATCGAGATAAGCTCTAACGGTGGAGATACAGCTAAAATAAACTACAACATACATTATACTGGAGATCCAAAATTTGGTACAGTTACGTTTGCAGATGGCGAACCAACATTTACTGAAGAAAACCAAGAGACATCAGAATAAAATCTGATGTCTTTCTTTATATTAGGAGGAAACATGGAATATATTAAGCTAAAACAAAGAAAAGACATATTAAAATTAGGATTTCAAGATAAAGACGGAAATATTATAAAAGATAAATCTGGAAATGAAATATTTATCGAGTTTGATTTAGGCGACATTGATTTGCCACTAAAATACAACAGATGTATTAACGAAATAGAACAAGCTAGAAGAAATCTAAAAGCACAATTTATCATTATAGATAAAAAGCAAGATCACAAAGGAAAACAACTTCTAAGTTCTAATGAAGAAGCAAAGGCTAAAGCTATGAAAAAGTTTTATGGCGAAATGGAAGCAGCAATGGACTTATTCTTAGGTCAAGGCGGAACCAGAAAATTCTTAAATGGTAAGAACTTTTACTGGGAGATATGGGACGATATCGATGAAATATTAAAACCATATCACAAAGATATGAAGCTAACAATTACAAGCATGACAGATAGAATAAAAGAGAAATACAAAGTGGACGAAAGCGATGTGTTGACAAATGATTAATTATCCACGATATGCTCAAGTTAAAGATAAAAAATATAAAATTAATACTGACTATAGGGTAGCACTTAGATGTGAAGAAATAGCTAAAGCAGATGTATCAGAAGAAGAAAGAGCATTGGCTATAATATATTTGCTGTTTGGAAATGGAGGGTTGCAAGACTCTAAAAATTGGAATGATTTGTTACAAATAGCCCTCAAATACTTAAATTGTGGAAAAGAAACGCAAGAGAAAGATAATCAAGAAGAAGCTAATATGGATTTTGCCCAAGATTGGGAATACATAAGAACTTCTTTTTTTTATGATTACAATATTAGACTGACAAAAAATAAATACATGCATTGGTGGGAATTTTACAATTTACTCTGTCGGACTAAGCGAGAACAGCATTTTAAGCAGAGTGAGATTTGTAAGAGATTATGACATAAACACAATAAAAGATAGCAAAGAAAAGGCAAAGTGGATAAAACAAAAGGAGCAAGTAGCATTGAAGCATAAATCAAGAGAAAAAACAGAAGAACAAAAGAGACTAGACAGATTATTTGAACAGCAATTAAAAGGCAGGTGAAAGAGACAATGTCAGTAAATGGATACTTAAAAATTAAGACTAAACTAGATAACAGTGGAATAGACAAAGACAAAGCTGAATTGGAAAATAAAATCAAGAAACTACAAACGGACAATTCAAATGCAAGTCAAGAACAAAGAAATTTGCAAAAAGAGATAAGCAATTATGAACAATTACAGCAAAAAGCAGATGAATATAAAAATAAAATAAAAGAATTAAAGGCAGAAAAAGAAGCAATGTTTAGAGCAAATCCAAGCTTAGCGGTAACAGTAGATACACCAGAGTATGCTAATGTGAAAGCTCAAATTGCAGATATGCAACAAAAATATTCTCAGGCAACAAACGAAATAGATAAGCAAGCACCAAAAATTGAAAAAATATATGCAAAATTGGATAAAGTAAAAGCTAGGCAAGCAGAAAACAACACAAAAATATCAGAATTTAAACAAAAAATAGAACAGATTAATCTGAACAAAGTTCAAAATGGAATAGACCGTGTAGGAAGAAAACTACAAAACTCAATAGGCAAACTAAGCAGAATGACACTAGCAATAGCAGGAATAAGAACAGCTTGGGGAGCGGTTAAAAGTGTGATAAGTACAGTATCACAGTATAATCCACAAGTCGCAGCAGATTTTGAGTATATGCGATATTGTATAGCAAATTTACTATTACCAGCAGTACAATGGTTGGTTAATTTATTATATACTGTTTTGTCGTATGTTAATGCAATTGTTAGTGCATGGTTTGGAATAAACTTGTTTAGCAATTCAAGTGCAAAGAATTTTCAAAAGATGAAGAATAGTGCTGGTGGAACAGCAAAGGCTGCAAAAGAAATTCAAAAGTCGCTACAAGGATTTGACGAAATGAACGTTTTACAAGATGATGGAAGTACATCTGGAAATACAGGAACAGGAATAGCAGTCCCAAGTATGGATTTAAGCACATGGAAGGCAGAAGTTCCAGCTTGGCTAAAATGGATTATAGATAACAAAGACTTAATAATGCAGATACTAGGAGGAATTGCTGGTGCGATTCTAGGAATAAAGTTAGGGCTAGGGCGGAATAAAATCTCTTGGTATAGGAATGTTGATAGGAGGAATTATTGGTGCAATACAGTCTCTAAAAGATTATTTAGAGAACCCAACATTTACTAATTTAGGAAAGTTTATTCAGAATATTGGCATAGCAATAATAGGCTTGGCATTAATTATTGGAAACTTACCACTTGCAGTTATTGGAGCAATAGTTCTAATATGGGGAACAATAGTTAAATATTGGGAACAGATAAAAGCATTCTTCCAAAGTGGAATAGACTGGTTAACAGGCAAAAGCGATTGGGTTCGAGAAATGTTTGGAGATACTATAGGAGACATCTACGATAATTTTGTTGCAGGATTACAAGATATTTTAGATTGGTTTGACATGGTATTTAAAGGAATAAAAGCAAATTTCGACGAATTTATTGCATTTTTCAAAAACATATTTGCAGGAGATTGGAAAGCGGCTTGGCAAAATGTTAAAAATATATTTGGAAATATTTGGAATAGTATAGTAAATACTGTAAAAACAATGGCAAATATAATTAGTAAAATTGCTATTAATATTGGTAAAACAGTAGGTTCAACAATATCAGGAGCATTCAAAGCAATAGTAAATGGTGTTATGTGGGCAATTGAAAATACTCTTAATGCACCAATTAGGGCAGTAAATGGATTAATAGATAAAGTAAATCAAGTACCAGGCATAAATTTAGGAAGAATTAACACATTTAGCTTACCGCGATTGGCAAAAGGTGGTATTATAGCACAGCCAACAACAGCGGTTATAGGAGAAGCAGGAAGAGAAGCGATAGTTCCACTTGAAAATAACACTGAAGGATTAGAACTTATAGCAGATAAGATTGCATCAAAAATGGGTGGAAATGGAATTGTCAATGTGTATTTAGATGGAAAATTAATTCAAAGACAAATGACTAAAAGAAGTCGACAGCTTGCCTTTGCTAGAAACGGGAGGTAACTTATGCTAATAGATAAAGATAGTCTAATTATAGATGGAGTAAAAATGGCACAATATCTTATAAGTGCTAAATTTGGTTATCATAAAATATGGGGCAAAGATACGGGAAGAGCATTGTCTGGAGATAATTCAGGAACGTTAAAAGGTATTTATCCAAAAATCACAATGACATTTAGAAAATTGAATGAAGAAGAGGTAGGAATTATCCTATCTCTTTTTAATAAGGCAGAGAATAAAGTAACGTTCTATAACCCAGATTTAAAAAAGACAATAAAAAATATGTCTTGTTATTCTAATGATCAAGAAATGGATCAAAAATATCTGGGAAGAGTAGAAAACTACAGTTGTGCAGTTATTTCTAACAAGAAAAGGGAGCATTATGTATGAAAGATGTATCAAATGATTTTAAAATTGATATACGAACCTATGGTAGACAATTGGATTTTAAAATAAAAATCAATAATGTGGAAGATCATATTGACAACTTTAATTACTTGAAGCCAAGCTTTCATGCTGATTTATTTAAAACAGTAATGCACGAACTTGAAATAGATAGTAAGAATGAATTAAAAGAAAAAACAAAAATTAATATAGAAGCAGGCGTAAAATTAAATGAGCCAAATTACGAATATATTACTTATAATACGTATACTGTTAAAACTTGCGAAAGACAAGAGGATACTAATTCATACATAAGCATGGCTTACGATAAAATGCTAGAAGCAATGATTGATTATGATTTAGAATTAACAGAGAAAATACCATTAAGACAATATCTAATTAAAATATGTCAAAGATTAGGTTGGGATACTAATAATATTCCAGTCACTTTTATTAATTCTGAAAAGTTAGTAGACCCAAACTTGCATAGAGAAATTGGATATACTTTTAGAGATGCACTAGATGAGATTGCTACGTTATCTTGTAGTGCATTGTTATTTATTAATGATGAATTTTATTTAGCATATCCAGTTGTGACGAATGAAACAATTGACGAAACTTACTTAGATGAAGACAATGTCACAATTGGAGAAAAATACTTTATCAATTCATTAGTATTTAGTCGTGCTGAAGAAAGCGACAATATCTATCGTCAAGATAGTATAAGTGTTGAAGTAAACGGGCTGCACGAATATCGAATAGCTGACAATCAGTTACTTAGCACAAATGACAGAGATTTATATATAGATGAGATGTGGGAATATTTGAAGAACTTTGAATTTTATCCCTTTGACGTTCAAACAAAAGGTATTCTGTTCTTAGAAACGTATGACCAATTTAGTTTTTTCTTAAATGGAAAAACGTACTCAACACTCTTGTTAAATAGTGAAGTAGAGTTCGACGATGGACTAACAGAAAGTATTTATACAGAAGAGCCAGTCGAAACTGAAACAGATTATAAATATGCAGATACTACGGATAGAAGAATAAATCAAACATATATCTTGGTAGACAAGCAAAATCAAAAAATTACTCAGTTAGTCAATCAGTCTACAGAGCATGAAGAGAAACTAGCACAACAAGAAATAGATATTAACGGTTTAAAGCAAAGCGTATCAAACACAATAGATTATAAGAGAGAAGCTCAAGGTATCACAGAAATACACATAGAAGATGCAAGTGCAACAGAGGTATTACAACTAGAGGTTCGAGGAAATAAAACATACAATAATTATTTATTTCCAAGCGAAGATTTATACCCATCTAATGATATATACCCCAATATGGAAGGAAGTGAACTATTTTGAAATATAAAATAATAGTAGATAAACAGTCAAGAGTTAATCCGTCAGAGGAAAAACGAGAATATATAGTAGATATAGAAGAACTAAGGTGCAAAGGCAATGTTTACGACAGTTTAGTTATAACAAAAGATGAAGACTATGTAATGAGAAGGTTAGCACTTTCAGAATATCAAGTTTTAACAGTGTTGCCAGAACCAGTCAAAGAGCCACTACCAGACTTGAACATAGAACTATTCGAGGGAGAGAACTACATATATTTGGTAGACCTAATTGGCAACAAGTTTTATGCAGAATATCTAGTAAAAAATGATTTTACAGATATGTATGTAACTATAAATCAAATGAATAGTGCTATTAATCAAACTGCTAGTCAGATTGAATTAACTGTAAATCAGAAGTTACAAGGATATGCAAGCAATGAAGATGTAACAGAATTAAATTCTAAAATTACTCAAACAGCTACAGAAATAAGTACTGAAGTGAGTAGGAAAGTAGGTAATAATGAAATTATTTCAAAAATTAATCAATCTGCTGAACAAATTCAAATCAATGCAGAAAAAATCTCACTTGAGCGGAAAAGAGGTAAACCTAACAGGTGATAATATTACAATAGAGAGTAATAATTTCGCTGTAGATACTAATGGGAATGTCAGATGTAATTATGCAAATATGTATGGAGCTAATATTAGTGGAGGAAAAATAGAGCTAGAAGATGTAAGCCGTGCAGGAGATGAATTTTCAATTTATTCGGATAATTATCACACAATGATAGGTTCTTCGATGCTTAGTATATCAGAAAAAGGTTCAGAAAATCATGTATCTATAGATTTAACAGAAATCGGAGAGCCTAACTTAATGGTTAGTAAACAAGGTGGAAATCACACTTCAATAAAAGGAGGAGGCATCACAACTCCAAAATTAACTCAAACATCGTTACAATCTAAGAAGAAAAATATTGAAAAATTGAATATAGATGCACTTAAATTAGTGAAAGAAGCAGATATTTGCGAATATAACTTCAAAGATGAAGAAGACAATAATAAGAAACATATAGGACTTGTAATTGGAGAAGGATATAATTGTCCAGAACAGGTTGTAGACCAAGATGGACAAGGTGTAGAGCAATACTCTTTAACATCTCTATTATGGAAAGCGGTTCAAGAACTAACAGATAAAGTAGAA
>JAAWNJ010000107.1 GCA_022798895.1 Clostridia bacterium
GAGCCGGAGCTTGGTGTGGTATGCAGGATTGCGGACGGACTTGGCATCTGTGTCCATGAGCTTCGTGCCGATGAGGAACAGTATGCAATATCCGTACAGAAAGATACCCTTGCAAAGCTGATTGTAGTCAGCGAGATTAACGGTGTGGAACTGGAGGAACTGATACATACCATTCTGGAAAAAGGCATTGAGGAACATGGTTTCTATGAGTAATGCCGGAAAGTAACAAAAAACAGGCTGCAAGATGCAATTTTGTGTCTTGCAGCATAAAGGAGCGTATTTTCGGAATTGTGTATCTATTGAGTTTGTTATATAATATAACAAGAAATTTTTGACAGATATTTAAGTAATTATATAGAGGAACTAACTACATTTGGGAAGAGAGAATAGGAGGTCTTGTATATGATAGGTACAGCAATTTTAGATACGCTTTCAACAATTGTTATAAATGTGTTATCAAATTGTGTTTATGAAGAAAAACAAAAAGTAGTTGATACTGTTAAGTTAAGTGCATTAAAAAAGGAAATTGATGAGTGGATAGAAGATTATTGTCTGAAAAATGATGGAAGTATACTTTTATCATCAGCATTTCAAAATTATGTTAATTATCAAAATCCCATATTGAAAATATATAATTATATAACTGAACCTGATGTACAAAAACCTCTTGAAAGTAAATTTTTAAATGATTTGGTTAGTGAATGTAAAGAAAGTGTATTATCATCTGGAAGGACATTTTCAGTTAATGATAATTTAATTGTTCGTGAATTTTTTGCGAAAATATTGGATAAATATAAAGATTTTTTATCTAATAATCTGAATATGGCTGATAAGTATGGTATGTATGTTACAGGACAGATTATAAAGGGCGAATCAGAAGGGGTTATTAAAGAAGTTCGAACAGTAGGAGATGATATTAAAAAGATTTATGATATTATCAATCAAAAAGAAGATATAGGTGAAGATAAAAAGATCAAAATTTATTCCATATTATGTGATTTTTTGTGGCATGGAAATATAGAAGAAGTTTGTAATATTTTACCGTTAATAGAATCCAGAAATCAAGAATTGGATACTGCTATAAAGATGAATTTGTCAATGATTTCGGATTGCCAACTGGAAAAGAAATATTCACTAGATGCTCTTGATGATATAGAATGTGAGTCTATCAAAAAAGATATTATAAGAAAAATTATATTACTCAATTTAGAAGATGCTGATTTGTTAGGAAGATTGTTGCTTATGACAAAAGATTCTATTTTGAGGCAAATAATAGAAGAAATTAAAGAGGGAGATTTTTCTAATTTTTATACACAGGAAGCAGAAATACAATATGGTGCACAAGTAATAAGTATTAGCAAAAAAGAATATTATGCTACGGAACAATGGTTAGTGGATAGAATTATGTTTATGTATTTATATAAACAAAATAATTATGGCATATATATTTCGATGAGGGAGTTGATAAAGGAAAGTAAAAATGTGTTGGAAGAAATGTTGATTTGGCAAAAACAGGAATTGGAATATATTGATGGATATTCACAAGATGGAAATACTGATAATTTGAAAACTCTCTGCATTGAATTAAAAGACAAGATTAACCTATATTTAAGATTAAAGGTAGAATATAAAAAGATATTTTATTTTGTTTTGCTTAGAAGTGCAGTGTTAGCAGATGATACTGATGTGGATAAGTTAATAGAAAAATTACCAGATTCTCTTAGGACAGACATTGATATTCGGGAAGTGATTTATTTATTACAAATAAAAAGAGGAATAGCGAATCAACAAGACATTGTGAAGTTTTGTCAAGAAACAAGAAGATATATGTTATTGTATGATTTCTTGTTACAGTGGGTAAATACGCCGGAAAAAATAATATTATTTTTTGAAGATTATAAATATATATTATCTGAACATTTGGTATTATTTTTGATGTATGTTAATATGATGAAAATTTCTAAAGGAATGGATTACTCACGAGAAATTTATAAGAGTTATCAGGACAAGTACGGAAATTATCTGGAATTTTTGTTAGAAATATATCAAGATAGTAAAGATAAGTCAATATTAGATACAATAGTTACGAAAAGAAGAGATGGTTCGCTTTTATATTTAAACAATCAAACCGAAGAATTTCTAATAGAAGTTTTCATGCAAAATAGTTTGTATGATGATGCTATGGAAATAATTAAAAAGTATGAAATATTAAAAAAGATGTCTCCAAGAAAATTGAGAATGAAGGCAGCTATTTTGCTTGCAAAAGAAAATGTGTTAGAAGCGCTCAATACTTTTTTGAGTATATTTGATATTTATAAAGAAGATCCTTATGTAGTAAATAATATTTTATATATTTCACTTCAAAATAAAAGAGTAATTCCAGAAAATGTAATGTTTTATGCGAAAAAGAGTAATAATGTTAATACTTTAACTTTGGTTGCGATGGTATACGAGAGAGAGTCGGATTTTGAATCGAGCAGTAAATTTTTAACAATGGCATTACTCAGAAGTGATAAAAACAATATAGATGTATTTGGTAAATATTGGGGGTTAAATGTAGGGCAAGGTGATAATTCAATTGTAAAAATAAAGAATGTAGACAAAGATACAGCCGTATTTCTTAAAGGAGTAGATACAGAGGATTCAATAATTTATTGTATATATAATGATAAAGTTTTACCAGAAGAACCATATGAATGGGAATCTGCAATACATATATATAAGGAGTATGCTATTAAACTTGGCTTATTTAGAAAAAAGGTAGGGGATAGCATAGAAATTGGTCAAAGTAAATATGTTATTGCAGAAATTATGCCAATCGACTGTTTTTTAGTGAGGAAATGTATGACGAAGATGATGGATTGTGGTTTGGCAAAAAGTTTTTGCATGGATCAAAATTTGGATAAAACGCAGAATCAGAATCAGTTTATACAATGGATTCAAGAAAATACTATGCCACAAAAAGAGTTTGATTGGCTGGAATATTATAAAGATTTTAGCCAGATGCCAACAACACTTTATTCTTTATACAAATGTACAAAACTAACATATGAGCAATTCGTGTTAGCTATGTTAAAAGAAAAAAGTGTAGTCATCAGAAATATGTTGGAAGAGGATACCGAAAAGAAAAATAACGGATATGTTTTGTCTTTTTCGGCTATGATTCTGTTATATAAATTAGGGGTTCCTACTAATACATTGAACGAGCATGGAGTTGTTATTCCTGTTTCGATATTACAGTCATCAAAGGATGAGACAAAAACAATTGTTGATACTAATGCCAGAGATGTGGTTGCATCTATGGGAGTTTATCAAGGAAAATTGTTTGTCAATGAAACACCAGAGGAAGAAAAGCAATATTGGATGGAAGAATCTGTAAAAATAAAGGATTATGCCGAGAAACTAATTTCTGTAGATAACTATGAAGATATTAATTGTGAAGCGTTTAGCAATAATACTCTTAAAGACTTATTTGGAATATGTGATTATGATGCGATGGCTATATCAAAAAAATACAAAAAAGAAATAATCGCTTGTGAAGCTACATTGATTATCGTTTCTCATGCAAAAGAGTTTGGAATACATACTATAGATATTTTGGATTTTCTTTTGAATATTAAAGAACCTGTAAAAAATATTATTCGGTATATGAAGCAAATGCTGGAGCTGAGATTAATGGTAATAATTAGCAAAAGAGCTGTTGATTATATATCAGAGTATTTTTTAACCATTGAAGAAAATGAACAAGAAGAAATATTGACAGAATGGAATGATTTTTTGTCAAGTGTTGAAACAGTAGGAAAGGAATACAAAAGTATTTTTACACAAATTTCTACGGATATAATGAGAAGTAAATTTTCAGAAAGTGAAACTTATGATAGTGAAATATGGAGAATATTTGCAAGATATGTATTTCATTATAATGGTTTTTTCTTTAGGTATGGTTTTAATGAGGATGGCGAATTTGAAATTAGAACATATAAAAGAGTAGATAATGTAGAAGAAATTAATTGATTTTTAACACTTATAAACATGATTTTTTTGTAAGAGAGAGTAAAGGCGCTTAGGAGAAATCTTAGGTGCTTTTCTTATACAAAATTCTAGGAAGGGAGCAAACAAAAATTGAATAAAGTTTACCGTCACTGGTGGCAATGGCTTATGAACGAACCATAGCCGCCTTTTTTTTTGCCCAAAAACAATAAACAGGAAATGGAGGTTTACCATGAGAAAATATGACTTAATTTCCGCACTTTCCGCAGAAACATCAAAGGAAGTGGCGAGGAATGAAGAAAGCTG
>JAAWNJ010000108.1 GCA_022798895.1 Clostridia bacterium
AATATTGAACCCAACTTTTTTAAAATGGTATTTAGAAAGTAAGATAGGGAGAGAGAAAATTATGCTAGAAATGAAGGGATCCAGTATTCAAAAAATATCAGTAGCAGCATTAAGAAATATTGAAATTCCTGAAATAGAAATAGAAAAACAAAGAAATATTAAAGATTTAATTGAGTTATGGAAAGAAGAAAGAAAAACATTAGAAGTGCTAATTGAAAGAAAAGAAACACTATATAATAATATCATAGAGGAAATTACAATGAAAGGAAAAGAAGATGGAAAGTCAGAGTGAAATAAATAAGCAACTTTGGCAAATATGCGATAATTTTAAGAAGAAAACTGAGATAAAAAAGAATTATATTGTGTATATATCTGCTTTGTTATTTATAAGATATTATGATGAAAAAAGTGAAGAGGATTTTAAAAGACTTTATCAAAATAGAAATAATTACTATATTGGAGATGCCATAGATGGTTGCATAGAAAGAATTGAAAAGGACGAGCATGATAAAAATATATTTTCAAATATAAAGTTTAAGGGGATAAAAATTTACAGAGATACTGGAGAAGAAAATGTTATAGGAAAAACAATAGAAGCAATATATTTTTTATCCTATAAAAATTCAAATAAAAAAGGTATAGCGGAGGCTTATGAATATATATTAGAACAAGCTGTTTATAGAAATGATATTATAAAAGATGTAGGAGAATTTTATACGCCTAAAGAGATAACTCAAATAATGTCAAATTTGATTATTAATGAAGAAAGTACTAATGTATATGACCCAATATGTGGCAGTGGTAATTTTTTAAAGACTGCGCTAGAATCTAATATAAGTCAAATCTATGGAAAAGAAGATAACTTAGATTATTATAATATTTTGAAAACAAGATTATTAGTAAATGAAATAAATAGCGATAATATTATATATGGTGAGCAATATACAAATAATTCTATGAAATTTGATGTTATCATATCAAATCCACCATTTGCTGATAAAACATGGAAAGAAAATAAAATGCTTAGTGAAATAATGTATAAGTTTAAAGTGCCACAAACACAAGTAGGAGATTATATATATGTATTAAGCATGTTAGAAAAGCTGGATGAAGACGGAAATATGGCAGTTATTTTACCTCATGGAGTATTGTTTAGAGAAAGTGAAAAACCAGTAAGAAGAAAATTAGTAGAAAATAGTTATATAAAAGCAATTATTGGGCTACCGGAAAATTTATTTTATGATACTAGAATTCCTGTAATTATTATGGTTCTTTCTAAAAAGAAAAAAGAAGAAGATATATTATTTATTGATGCGAGTCAAGAATATGAAAGTGACAGAAAGAATAACATCATGTCAAAAGAGCATCAAGATAAAATAGTGAGAGTATATAAAAAGAAAGAAGATATAGAAAATTATTCTCATTTAGCATCAAAAGAAGACGTTATTAATAATGAGTTTGACTTAACGATAAAAAAATATATAAAAAAAGAAAGAAAAGTAGAAGTAGTAAATAGGGAAGAACTAATAAAAGATGTAAAAAGATTAAAATTAGAACAAGAAAGATTAGAAGAAAATATAAAAGATGTATTGGAAGTACTGGGCTACCAGGATATTGGAGAAGAACCAATCATAGAAAAGGAAAAACACAATACGCAAAGCAATCAAAAAAGATTCTATAATATAGATGCTATTTCAATAGGAGAAAAGATAAAAGAGGAAAGAAGAAAAAAAGAAATAACACTAGAAGAAATGGCAGAAAAGCTAAATACGAGTGTAACTTTTATTTGTAGAATAGAAAGAGGAGCTTCTTATATGAATTTGCAAAGAGTGATACAAATATGTGAAATTTTAGATATTTCTATAGAAGAATTATTACTAGAAGATAGAAGTAAAATAAATATTTAGCATAGTTCTAATACAACCCTCGACAGAATACAATGTACAAAACAGCGTATTTTAAGGGGGTTTTTCATTTGGAAAAGAATGGTTCAATTGAAGAAAGAGCAGTTAATTTAGCACACTATATTATAGATAGTAAAGATACTGTTAGAGGAGCAGCTAGAAAATTTGGAGTAAGTAAGAGCACCGTACATAAAGATGTAACACTAAAGAACGGTAGAATGATTGGACAAGTTATTCCCAAAAGTATTGAAATCAAAGGAGTTTTCTTGAGTACAAAAAGGCCAGTTGTGAAATTAGAATTGGTAATTAAATAATATATTTTAAAAAAGCTTTAAAAGTAAAATTTTAAGGCTTTTTTTATTGTCGAGAAAAAAATCGACTGAAAGGAGAATTTTTTCGTAGAGAATAAATATGCGAATGTTACAAATTCTTATCGAACTATAAGGGAAGAGATTATACAAACTTTGACTTTACTAAACTATATGCAAATGTAGATGCATTTGTATAAAACTAAAAAATATATAGACATTTTTTAGGCAAAGGGGTGTGGGAAAAAAATTTATTTTTCCCTGCCACAACAAATACTTTTAGCGAATAGCGTTAAAAAAGTATTGTAGTTGTGTTACAACACAATTATTCGATAAAATCACCACAATATAGTTATGAAAAAGAATTTGATAGAATAAGAAAAAAATATAATTTGAAAGGACAAATAAAAATGGTAAGTAATATAGCTTGTGAATATATAATGACATCAGATTATGATTTTTTTGAAAGAATAGGCGAAGAAGAAACTAATAGACAACATTATTCTGTTGAAGAGTATAAAAAAATAACAAATTTTAACCAGACAAAAGAAATCTTAAAAAATATGAATTTAGAGGCAGAAAAACAAATTAAGTATGAAGAAAGAGAAAAAGAATGGGATTTAGAATATTAAAAGATACAAACCAGTTCCTAGCAAGGAACTGGTTTGTTCATTCGGATTATGAAAGTACAAATAGCAACGTTGCAACCAGATTATTAAAACTATGCATAGAAATTGGCACCAATATATCTTTTGTCTTTTGATAACGATATCCATAGCACAAAGATCTCATCATATAAAAACATATATAGTAAAATGGATTCGGATCATTAATAACATGCATTGCTGCAAATATGACTGTAGAAACAATAATATATAGGTTTTTGTTCTTTATAAATTCATATGGCAAAAACCGGAATAAAAACTCTTCTATTATTGGTCCAAAGATGATTATAGATACCAAATTGAAAATTGGTGCTTCATAAAATGATTGCTCTATACTTGACTGATTTGCTGGTTGTCCAACCATTATGAAAGAAGTAATGCCTATGGTTATTATTAAAATAGGAATAAACATTAAAATTTCTTTAGCAATTTTCGTTATTTCATGGATTATGTTTTTCCCTAGTTTTCCTCTGTTTTTTTCGTACATTTTATCCATCCATTCTGATATATACACAGTATAACCAAATAGTGTGATAAACATTAAAACGATAAAACAGATAATTTCCAATGCTAACGGTAAATGAATTTCCATAAACATAACTATAGAATAAACATAGAATATAAATGCGAAAACTTTCCGTGTTTTTTCTTTCATTATAAATGTAAAAAAACGCTCTATTTTAGTATTCATTAAAATTCCCTCCTGTTAAGTAGTTGTTTTTGCTCATGATGTCTTTTCTCCTTAAATTTAGAGCTTAATTATGCTCCAGAATTAATATATATAAAAGGGGAAATTTCCCTGATATTAGTATTATACTATAAGAACTCAATGTTGTCAAATTTTATGTATACTTTAAATCTATATGTACAATTATTCACATATCAGTTTGGCTAAAAGAAAGGATAAATGTTATTTCCAGTATAAATCACTTAATTTTTTCAATTCTAGTTTGAAATCTTTTACTTGTTAGAAAATAGTATTTTAAGATATCTATTTTCTATTCGTGGTATAGTACATTGAAAATTGAATAGCAAGTTACAAGCACAGATAATGAAACTTTCGTCTGGCTAACGTGATGTAAAGGGGGGATTCTCTAAAAAGAGTAATGAGGGCAAATCTCATATGGGTATAGAACTTACCATTTGTAACTTTTTCTTAGTTCTAGGAAGCGAAGCAACGTAGATTTCTTAGCAGTGTGAATGGGGAATGAACTACGGATAAGATATGCTGTGTAGATAAGTTATGCGAAACAAAGTGGAGCTAAAATTAAAGTAATATTTTTAAACTTTTAATAATATTATTGAAATGGAAGAAGGTGAGAATTTTGAAAAAGAGTTTAAATATTACATTTAT
>JAAWNJ010000109.1 GCA_022798895.1 Clostridia bacterium
ATATAAGGTATATTTTATAAACATATTATATGAGGAGAAGCAGCAATGGCATCTAAAAAAGGTTATGTAAGTTTTGTCTTACATGCACATTTACCTTTTATTCATCATCCAGAAAGCGATGATTATTTAGAGGAAGAATGGTTATTTGAAGCAATTTCAGAAACCTATATTCCTCTACTCATAAACTTCCAAAAATTAGAGGAGGAAAAAGTTGACTTTCGTGTTACTATGTCAATGACTCCCCCTCTTTTAAATATGCTTGATAATCAATTATTACAAGAAAAATATATAAAATACCTAGAAACACACATCGAACTCGCAAAAAAAGAAATCACTAGAACAAAAGAAAATGCGAAAGAAAATGAACTTGCTCATTACTATTTTAACCGTTATTCTAATGATTTGCATCTCTTCAAAGATGTTTATGCTTGTAACTTAATTCAAGGCTTTAAACATTTTCAGGATATAGGTGTTTTAGAAATTATTACTTGTGGTGCTACCCATGGCTATTTCCCTATTTTATATGTTAATGAAAAAACCATAAGAGCTCAAATTGCAATTGGTGTGCAAACATATGAAAAATATTTTAGAAGAAAGCCTCGTGGTATTTGGCTACCAGAATGTGGATATGTTCCTGAAGCAGATAAATATTTAAAGGAATTTGGTATTGAATATATTATTACTGAAAGTCATGGCATTCTATATGCTGACCCTACTCCTATTTATGGTACATTTGCTCCTATTGTTTCCCCTGAAGGTATTATTGCTTTTGGGCGTGACATTGAATCTTCAAGGCAAGTATGGAGTTCTATTAATGGCTATCCTGGTGATGTCAACTATCGTGAGTTTTATCGTGATATTGGCTATGACGCTCCTTATGATTACATTAAACCATATATTGCTTGTAATGGTGTTCGTGTCAATACTGGTATTAAATATTATCGTATTACAGGAAAAGATGTCCCTAAAGATTACTATAATGTACAATGGGCACAAGATACCATTAATAAACAAACAGGACATTTTTTTGATAGTAGAGTAAATCAAATTAATACTTTAGCTTCCCTTACTACGAATCCTCCTATTATTCTTTGCCCTTATGATGCAGAACTTTTTGGACATTGGTGGTATGAAGGTCCTGATTGGTTATATACCTTGTTTAAAAAAATATATTATGATGAAAGTAATTTTAGTTTAATTACTCCTAGTGAGTATATTGATAAATATCCTATGATGCAAATTTCTACTCCTTGTCGCTCTAGTTGGGGCGCAAATGGTTATAGCGAAGTGTGGCTAAATCATACTAATGATTATGCACATAAGCATCTTCATGAAACTGGTGACAGAATGGTTCAATTAGCACAAAAATTCTGTTATTTAAAAAATGAAGAGCCAAAAAATGTAACATTAAAAAAAGAAAAAGAAATTAAAATTCGTGCTTTAAATCAATGTGCTAGAGAATTATTATTATTGCAAAGTAGCGATTGGCTATTTATTATTACAAACGGAACTATGGTAGATTATGCCAAAAAAAGAATTAAAGATCATGTTGGTAGATTTACTAGACTATATCATGCTTTGATGAATAATGAGTTTGATAAAGACTTTATTGCTTTCTTAGAAGATATTGAGGAAAAAGATTGTATTTTTCCTGAAATTGATTACATGATTTATTGTTAACTTTATATTATACAAATAAGAGGGAATCCTCTTATTTGTTCTTTCTACTAAAATATTGTATCAATACGATATCCAATTCCCTTAATAGTTTTAATAATATCCGTTTCTAACTTTTCTCTGATTCTCTTTAAATACACTGTAACTGTATTGTCATTTACATCATTTCCTGTCCATTCCCATATTTTATCAATAATATCGCTTCTTGTTACTACTTTATTCGCATTTAAAAATAATAGATGCAATATCTTCAATTCTAAACTTGTAAAAATAAGTTCTTCTCTGTCTTTATACACTACCATTTTTTCTAAATCAAATTCAATATCTTTGACAGCTATAATTGTATTCTCTTTTTGACGTAATAGAATATTTTGAATTCTAGCCATTAATTCTTTCGTTGAAAATGGCTTTGTAATATAGTCCTCTGCTCCTAATTCTAATCCCTTTACTATATCATCTTCATCGTCTCTTGCTGTTAAAAAGATCGTTGGTATTTCCTTTAACTTTATTACTTCTTGATATAGCTTAAATCCATTGCCATCTGGAAGAGAAACATCCAGTATGGCCAATCCTATTTTCTGCTTTTCTAAAACTTCTATTGTGCTTTTTATATCCATTTTATGAATTACTTGATATCCCTTTTGCTCTAAGGAATAGATTAATCCCTTTGCCACCATTTCATTATCTTCAACTAATAAAACTTTCATATTTTCCCCCTTTCATTTTTGCCATTTTATCAAATTTAGTATATTATAGCAACTATTTGACATAATATGTTCAGAATGGTATAATATAGGTAAGTATCTTTTTTATTAATCCTTCCCTGTATTCGCTTAAAATTCATTACATCATTTAGGAGGAAAAGAAAATGGCTATGGTAAAAACTGAAGAACTCACTGTTATGGGAATCGAGAGGCTCTACTGCACGCTTCAGAAGGCTACTACCGATTTAGCCTCAGCATTGAACTATCGCTCTTTTATGTCCCCTGCTCCACGCAAATCCCTTTTCCATAACTTCTTTAAGCTCTTTCGGAAAGAAGTAGAAAACTCTGAAGAAAAAGAGATGTTCCAATTGCTAGCTTCCTTGACAATTTTGAAAAGTGTCTTTGAGGAAAATAGACCCATCCTTATCGACGGAAAGATCTACTTCCAATTTAAAGGGCAACCCAAAGGCGGAAGTCCCTGCCTCCAAATCGGCGAGATTCAAAGTGAATATGATTTACTTTTGTATCTCAACGGTTTGCATGAACGTATCTCCGAAACTCTGGCACTTCCTGAAATCTCCAAGGCAATTGACTCCCCACTTTTTGCTCGCTACTGTCCTTCGTTAGCTCAGAGGAGCATTACACTTTCAGATTTCTATCAGAGATTTCTCCTCAAATTGAATTCCGAAAAAAGCGCTTCTCTCACATTTCCTGTCGTTGAATCGCTTAAGGAAGATGAGTCCTGCTAAAAAGTTCTTCTTAAAATCTAGCAGAACGGAACCCCTACTTGGGGTTCCGCTTCTTTGCCCTTCATCATTTTTTCTCTCACAATTTTTGAATTCTTTTTATAAACTACAGCTCTAATTTTACACATTCTCATTTCTAATTGTTTCTATTGTATTTTGTTTATTAATCTTTCCTAAACTATATCTCATAATTAAGAAAACTAAAATAAATACTAAAACTACTGAAATAATAATGGCATTCGCTGGAATATACATTCCACTATCTATTTTCACTGCAAAAGATTTATATAATGCAAATGTTGCCAAAAGTCCTAAAATAATTCCATAAATTAAAGATTTTGTACCATAAAATACAGTTTCTAAATTAATCATACGATTAAATTCCTTTTTGGTCATCCCTATACTTTTCAGCATAGCAAACTCTTTTTGCCTTAGTTCCATATTAGATGTAATGGTATTAAAGATATTCGTTACTCCAATCAAGCTGATAACTGTAATAAATCCATATAAGAAAATATTAATAATAATTACCATTGACCTTTCTCCTGCAACTTCTTCTTCCATATTTCTAACATGAATATCTAGCTTTAGTTTTTCAATTTCTTTAGTTACCTGTTCTGGATTATCAGAATCTATGGTAATAAACTTAGGCTCAAAATTAAATTCTGGATGTAATCCATATTCTACAACAAGATATCCACCATGATAAAAATAGTTTTCATATCCATAAGGTTTTATTTTACTAACTTCGCTAATAGGAATACTAATTTCCTTTTTGTTATATTCTCCTACAATGTTCTCTCCTTTTTTGTAGTTATATACTCTTTGTTCTACTGTATTTCCCACTTCATCTTGATAATATGAATACGTATCGCATAAAATTCCTGTTCCTTTTACTTTTTCATAAGAACTTCCAATTTTCCTAGCATATTGAGCAAAAGATTTACTATCTAGTGCTAATACTTCTAATAACATATA
>JAAWNJ010000110.1 GCA_022798895.1 Clostridia bacterium
TAGTATAATAATGTTAAGTCAGAAATGACTCGACATTATTTTATTTTTTTCTATGAGTTATTCAAAAACTCATAACATAATATTAGACCAATTTATGGTATAATTATTGTAATTGTTAGAGTGGTTTTAGCTACCTCCATGAGTGTTAGGCTCTTTGTTGAGACTAAAGCCTCTACTTTACATTTGGATATTAATAAGTTGGATAAGTATTATTTTTATAATAATGACTTTTATTTGTCGCTAGGTTATATTCTTGTAAAGACATTGAGGGTTTCCTCTAACATAAATTAGAAAGGGTGTTTATATTATGTTTTATTTAGGTATTGATATTGCTAAGGTTAATCATGTAGCTTCTTTAATTAACCAAGATGGTTCTATTTTAGTTAAAGCTATTAAATTTACTAATTCTAATGAAGGGTTACAAAAATTAATTGATTCAATTAGTGAATATGACCAATCTCAAATATATTGTGCTATGGAAGCCACTGGTACTTATTGGCTTTCCCTATTTTCTGCACTTACTGATAAAGGTTTTAACGTTTCTGTTTTTAACCCTTATCAAATAAAATCTTTTAGAGGTGCATACACTAATCGTAAACAAAAAAATGATGTTATCGACTCAATTTTAATTGCCAATTTCTTAAGCTTTAATGGCACTAAGCAAACTCCTTTACCTAATGATGATTTACTTGCTTTAAAAAACTTAACTAGATATAGGAGTAATCTTGTTAGTAATATTTCTAAGGCAAAAACTCAAGTTACTGGTATTTTAGATAAAGTCTTTCCTGAATATTCAGATTTTTTTTCTGATACTTTTGGCGAAGCTTCTAAACAAATTTTACTTAATTGTCCAACTCCTAATGAAGTTATTAATTTTAATACTAGAAAACTAGCTAATCTTTTGAAAAAAGTTTCTCGTGGTCGCCATTCTACTGATAAAGTTCGTGAAGTAAAATCTTTAGCTAAAAATTCTTTCGGTATTAAATTTACTGGTGATGCTTGTTCTTTTGAAATTAAACAACTTGTTAATCAAATTATTTTCCTTGAAAACCAAGCTCACGAATTAGAAGTTAAAATTAAAGAACTTTACTCTAAACTTGATAATCATTTACAAAGCATCCCTGGAATTGGTGAAGTAACTGCACCTGTCATTTTAGCTGAAATTGGTGATATTAATAATTTCAGCACCCCAAGTAAATTAACTGCTTTTGCTGGTATTGATCCATCTGAAAATCAATCTGGCAATAAAAAATCTACTGATGGAAAAACTTCTAAAAGAGGTTCACCTTATTTAAGACATGCTATATATCTAGCTGCTATGGTCGCTTCAAACAATGACCCTATTATGCACGATTACTACATAAAAAAACGTGCAGAAGGAAAACATCATTATGTTGCTTTAGCTGGTGTTGAACGTAAACTTCTTGGAATTATTTTTCATGTCTTAAAAGAAAATAGAGATTATCGCCCACCTAAATCTTCATAACATATATAATTTCTAATTTTCAATGTACTACAATACTTTACATAACTTTAATATTTTCATTAAAGTCTTTTTATTGTGTCTAAAATATTTTTTTCTAATTTTTTTAAAACTTTTCAACTAACTATTGACTTTTAATAGTTGGTCTCTATTTTCAATATACTTAATATGTAGTATTCCTTCTTTGGCTCAGCTCCCCATTCTGGTTTTCCGATTCCTATATTCAAAATACATAAGCATCTTACGCTTGGAGAGTTGTACGAATATCCATTTCTGAATACTATCTCAACCCTTTTGTTTATGTAGTCAAATCCAAATACTTTTCTTAATCTTGTATGATAGTATGGCTTAAGCTCTCTGTACTCTTCCTTCTTCTCGCCATTCACGATCATATCAAACCATTTCTTTTTAATTGGTAATACTAGCATTTTTCCTTTTCCTTTCTTATAATTTCACACATTAAGCATTGATGTTTACTTTTTCCATCATTTAACCATACTGTAAATCTATGACAATCAGGACACCTATGTTTTGGTGTTTTTCCTGTCATTTTTTTGATTCTTTCTTTATCCTCAGCATCTCTTATTTTCTTTGATAAACTACTCATTTAAATTCCTCCCTTTTTTCTTATTTCTTCTACTGCATCAGTCCAGCACTTAGTACAACCTATACTTTTATATTCGCAGTTTTCCTCTTCTTTTTGTCTGTTTATTTTATTTGTTCCAAACACATCCGATGGACACATATTTATTCCACCATTACAAAATATTTTATGGCATCCCTCTTCTGTTGCTTTTTCTATAACTATTTTCATAATTTCTTTGTATGTAATATTGATTGGTGGCTCTTCTGTAATTATTACTTTCTTTTTTCCTTCCATATCGTAAACATTAGACATAGCTTTTATCCTCTCATTTTATAATTTCATAAGCTGCAAAATAATATAGTGTTGCTCCTCTCCCTTTTTCACAAGGCATATAACAGTATTCTCCATATTCACTACTAGCAAAAAAATCTGATTTTTGTATTCTATAATAACCTTCTTGTATATCTGTAATAAGTTGCACTTTTTCCATTAGCTCCTCTTGTAATACCTTTTTGAAGTTCTCTTTATTATTATCACAGTCCTTTGCTCTTAGGCATCCTACTGTATGGTAATATGTATCATTGATCCACATTTCATTTGTTATTCTCATCATAATATTTCAGCTCCTTTAATCCATAATGTTTCTACTCTTTTTATTCCATGTTCGGCCAGATTATCTATTTGGTATTTTTTCCATGTTTTCAAATATTCGTTATACATTTCATTGTCATATCCACTTATAATTACTAATCCTTTATGTGCCAATAATACTTTTAGTAGTTCCTCATGCTCTTGGTCTGTCATTTCATATTTGTAAATATTTCTTTTTCTTGTTGATGTTAGATAAGGTGGATCTGCATATATCAATACTTTTTCACTATTGAACCTTTTTATTAGTTCTACAGCAGGTCTATTTTCTATTTGTACTGTTTTTAGTCTATCTATTATTTCTGTTATTTTTTCTGGAAGTTCATACCAATTCTTTACTGCATATGCTCTTTCTCTTCCTTGAACATCATTTTTCCATCCACTTTTATACTTATTATTGGATCCTATTCCTTGCCAGCATCTTATTAGGAACTTTCTGGCCGACTCTATATTGTCATCTTCTGTTGATGATATAAAAGCGTTGTCATATTCCTCTCTTGAATATGGTGTCATTACCACTTTTCTTAATAGCTCATCTGTGTTTTCTCTAATTACATTGAATAGGTTTGTTATATCGCTGTCTATATCGTTTATTGTTTCTATGTTACTTGGTTCTTTGTTGAAGAATACTGCTCCGCTTCCGAAATAAGGTTCTAAGTAACTATGATGCTCTGGCATTTTTTCTATAATCCAATTTGCTATTCTCCATTTGCTGCCTGGATATTTCAATATTGAACGCATCTTATCCTCCCTTCCTTATATTGATAGCTGTATGTTACTTAGCATATTTTCTTGTGCTGCTTTATAAAAATCCTTTTTTATTTCAAATCCATAACAGCTTCTATTCATTTCAGCACAAGCCCACCTTTGTGTATTTGTTTCATTTCGTGTTAGTGGGCTATCAGTTGTTATCATTAATTTTCTTTTTATAAATTCTTCGCAAGCCTCTTGCTGCGAGTTTTGTATTTTATTGCAAAATGGATACCTTCCACATTGTATACATCTCATATTTTGCCTCCTAATATTCTCCTATTTGAACTATAACCTTTGGTGTCTTTGCATACTTTTTGAAAATTCTTACATCTGTGATTTGTGAGTCATCTTTGAAAGCAAATTTGTTTAGTGCATCGCTAATTATTTTTCCTATATTGTCCCAGTCTGGCTTTTTCGTTGGGCTTATTCCTCCACATAACATTTCCGCTTCTTTCTTCTTACTTGTGCTTTTTGGTATTTCAAAGTATGCTATAATTGTCATTGTTACCCTTCCTTCAATTGGTTTGTAGTTTGGGTATTTGCATACGAATATTTGGCGTACTAAATATTCATAGTTTTTTGTTTTTTATT
>JAAWNJ010000111.1 GCA_022798895.1 Clostridia bacterium
AAAATTTTTATATAAATTTAATATTAATATTGGCAATACAGTTTATATTAATATATAGATTCTTCAAGATAAAAAGATTTAAAAATGGATTTGATTTTTTAAAAAGCAAATTAAATAATGATTTTACTGATATTGTTGTTATTAACATTAGTGCAATTATAATATTAATATATTGCCTGATTGGAAGTTGTATGGAAATCTATTACAAAGAAATAATAAGAAGTCTGCTTATGTCATTTCTAATCCTTTCCATCACCATGGTCATAACCATCCAACGCACTCTCACCATGTACTACAAACAAAAACTACTAAAAGAAACTATGAACGATTACGAAAGAGAATTAGTAGAAAAGGATCAAGAAATAGAAAGACTAAAAGCAGAGAAATTTAATATTAGTAAAATCACACACGAATTTTATAACAGACAAAAAGCCTTGGAGATGTCTGTGAAAGATAGTTTAGGCAATATGGAAACAGCAGAAGAACTAGGAGCGTTAGATAGAATACAAGATTTAACAAAAGAGTATTCACAAAAGTTAGAAGAAATGAAAAGTTTGCCAACATTACCCCTAACAGAAATTCCTGAAATAGATGATATGTTCAAATATATGCAAACAGAATGTGATAAAAATAAGATTGAATTTAGGTTAAAGATAGTTGGAGATATGTTTTATTTAGTAAATCATATTATTTCTAAGAACAAACTTGCAACAATGATAGGTGACCATATTAGAGATGCCATTATTGCTATTAATTTTAGTAAAGCAACTGATAGAGAAATATTTGTGATATTGGGAATGAAAGATAAAAAATATGAGTTGTGCATCTATGACACAGGAATAGAATTTGAAATAGACACTTTACTGAAACTCGGACTAGAGCAAGTTACTACTCACAAAGAAACTGGTGGTAGTGGAATAGGATTTTTAACTACTTTTGAAACATTGGGTGAAACAAAAGCAAGTTTAATTATTAAAGAATTATCCAGTTCAGAAGAGAATCATTATACCAAAGCAGTCATCATCAGATTTGATAATAAGCACCAATACAAGATATGTTCTTATAGAGCAAAAGAAATAAGAGAGAAGAACAAGGATAGGAAAATAATAATAGAAGATATAGCAAGTGAAAAGTAATTGGAGGTTTCAAATTGGACCCTCAAGTTATTAAGATAATCTTAAAATGTAAAGTACAACTCTAATAAAGTTGTATTTTTTTCGAATTCATGATATAACAGAGACATAAAATAATGTATTGATGCTTGAAAGCACCAAGAAAGGAAGAAAGAATGAAAAAATTTGGAAATATTTTATGGGGGTTAGTATTTATTGCACTAGGACTTGTGCTAGGGCTAAATGCTATGGGAATAACAGAGATTAATATTTTCTTTAGAGGCTGGTGGACATTATTTATTATTGTTCCTTGCTTTATAGGAATTTTTAGAGAAAGAGAGAAAATAGGGAATTTAATTGGATGCTTGGTTGGTGTAGCATTATTACTATGTTGCCAAGGGATTTTAGACTTTGATTTAATGTGGAAACTATTAGTACCAACTGTTTTAGTAGTTGTTGGACTATGTTTTATTTTTAGAGAAGCAATTGGTGGAAAAATCAATCAAGAAATCAAAAATTTAAATGCAAATAAAAAAGGACAAACGGAATATTGTGCGACTTTTTCAGGACAAAATTTGAACTTTGATAGACAAGAATTTAAAGGAGCAGACTTAACTGCTGTATTTGGTGGAGTAAAATGTGATTTAAGAAATGCTATTATCAACTCAGACCAAGTGATTAATGCTAGTAGTACCTTTGGGGGGATTGATATTTTTGTACCAAGCAATGTACAAGTTAAAATCAAATCAACTCCAATATTTGGTGGAGTAAATGACAGAGCAAGCCATACAATAAACCCAGAAGCACCAACTCTATATATTAATGCTACTTGCATATTTGGAGGTGTTGAAATAAAATGACAACTATACAAAGAATTATTAAATATTGTGCAATTGCCTTTGCTATTTTTATTATAGTTAGTATTGCATCATCTATACTTTTTGGGCTAAATACTTTTAGTGAAATTTTAGGTTTTACAAGACAAGAGAGAAAGCAAGAAACTTCAAATAACATAATTCATTCAGAAGTAGGAAGAGATGAAAAAGTAGAAAAGGAATTTGATAATACGCAAATTGCAAAATTAAAAATAGATATTGAATATGCGACATTAACCATTCAGCAAGGTGATAAATTTAAAGTGGCTAGCAATACAAGTAACATAGAAGCAAGACAGTCTGAAGATGAACTAGTGATTAGAGAAAAAAATGTGAATTTATTTAGACAAAATAGTCCAAGAAGGATTATAGTGACTGTTCCAAGAAACACTGTATTAGATACAATTAAAATTCAATCAGGAGCAGGAGAACTTAAGATAGAAAAGTTAGAGTGTAAAAAGCTAGATTTAGATATAGGTGCTGGAAGAACAACAATTCAAGACTTAAATGTTACACAAAAAGCAAAAATTGAAGGTGGAGCAGGAAAAGTAGAAATCCTATCAGGAGAAATTGCAAACCTAGATTTAGATATGGGAGTAGGCATGTTTAAAATGGTATCAAGTTTATTAGGTGATAGCAAGATTGATGCAGGAGTTGGAAAATTAGAAGTTACTCTAAAGAATGGAATTGACAAATATACAATAAAAGCAAATAAAGGAATTGGATCTATTACAATAGATGGAAAAGAAGTATCAGATGGTGCTACTTATGGTAAAGGAGAAAACAATATCAAAGTAGAAGGCGGAATTGGAAGCATTACTATAAAATAAAGGACATACAGCATACTTGAACTAAAAAGTATGTTGTATTTTTTTCTATTTTATGATATAAAGATAAGAAAAGGGGTAGTAAATGATTAATCTATTATTAAGTGGAAATGAAAAAGTATTTGATGGAGCATTAACACAACTAATTTCTATCAAGAATAGAACAAAAGAGCCTGTTCATTGCTATATTTTTACAATGGATGCTACAAGAATAAAACCAGAATATACTGTTATTAGTGATGAGCAAATTGAGTTCTTAAATCAAGTAATGAAAGTAAATGATGAAAGAAATCAAGTAACAAAAGTGGATGTAACAGATTTATATGAGCAAGAGTTCAAAGGTTGTCCTAATGAAGGGGCTTATTGTACGCCATATACTTTGTTGAGGCTTTTGGCAGATAAAATAGCAGAAGTTCCAGACAAGTTACTTTATTTAGATATTGATATGATGGTAGCTGACGATTTGTCTAAGTTATATAATATTGATGTTTCAGACTATGAGTATGCAGCAGTAAGAGAGAAATATCGGTTGTTGGTTTGTTAGACCAGATTATATTAATGCTGGTATGTTACTTATGAACATGAAAAAAATAAAGGAAACAGGACTTTTAGAAAAAGCGAGAGAAAAAATCAAAACCAAGAAAATGCTATTTGCGGACCAAGACGCAGTATTTAGGTCTACAACAAAAAAGAAATTACTCCCACGCATTTATAATGAACAATCTAAATTTAATAAAGAAGATACAGTGATTTGTCATTTTTGCAAGAGATTAATGTATAGACCATACCCACATACAGAAAATATTAAGCAATGGCATATTGATAAAGTACATAGTGTATATAAGTGCCATGTATTTGATAGCGATTTAGAAGAGTATTTAAAGCTAAAAGAGAAATTTGAACAAAAAGAACTTATAGCGAAATAAGGGGTTAGGTTTCCTTATAAAACCTAAATTTATAATATAAGGGGAGAGTATAGTTTAAGAAACTATACAAAAATAAAATGGAAAATAATTTAGAAGTAATACCGATTTTTTATGCGGTAGATGATGGGTATGTACCTTTTTTAGCAGTATCTATCCATTCACTAATAGAAAACAGTTCAAAAGAGTACTATTATGCAATTAAAATATTATACACTAACATTTGTGAAGAAAATAAAAAGAAAATTCTAAAATATGAAAGAGAGAACGTCAAAATAGAATTTGTAGATTTGAATTATTATATTGAAGAGATTAAAGAC
>JAAWNJ010000112.1 GCA_022798895.1 Clostridia bacterium
AGAAAAACAATTAGTATTATTATAGTAGATGATGAAATAAAACAATTTAGAGGAATACATAAAGCACACACAAAATGGCAATTAAGAGAAGAAAAGTACAAAGATGTAATCTTGACAAGTTTTTGTGAAATAAGTATAATTGAACTACCAAGAGCAATAAAGGAGTATCAAGAAAATAAACAAGATGGAATGCTACAATGGATGATGTTTTTAGATAATCCTGAGAATAAGGAGGTAGACCAAATTATGGAAGAAAATGCAGAAATTAAAGAAGCAAAAGAAGAATTAGATAAGATTAGTCAAGATGATTTATTAAGGAGAATGGCTCTAAAGGCTGATTTAGCCAAAAGAGACCAGGAACAATTGGTGTACGAAGCAGAAAGAGATGGAAAAGAGAAAGGTAAAATAGAAGGCAAAAAGGAAGGAAAAATAGAAACAGCTAAAAAATTATTACAAGAAGGAATTTCACTAGAAGTTATTATGAAAGCAACAGGACTAACAAAAGATGAAATTATGGAAGAAGCGAATTGAGTTTAATCTACTGATATAGAAAAGTATTAAGAATATATCTATTCATAGATATATTCTTAATTTACTTGCTAAAAATAGCAACTTGTGGTATAACTATTTTGAGAAAAAGGAGAAAATAAATTTACTATGCAAAATATTAAAGACTACAACTTAGACGAATTAAAGCAAGAACTTATTTCTTTAGGAGAAAAGCCATATAGGGCAGAGCAAATTTTTAATTGGCTCTATATTGAAAAAGTAAAAACATTTGATGAAATGACTAATATTTCTTTAGAGTTGAGAGAAAAGTTAAAACAAAATTATACAATGTGCAATTTTGAAATCTTAAGAAAACAAGAATCTTCAGATGGTACAAAAAAATATTTATTTGACATATTAGATGGCAATGCAATTGAAACAGTACTTATGGAATATCATCATGGCAAAACCATTTGTGTATCTTCTCAAATTGGTTGTAAAATGGGATGCAAATTTTGTGCATCAACAGGAATTGCTTTTGTCAGAAATTTAACCTCAGGAGAAATAGTAGAGCAAATCTTGGCAGTGGAACAAGATATTGGAGAGCATATTTCTAATATTGTATTTATGGGAATAGGGGAACCTTTTGACAATTATGATAATGTGATGCATGCAATTCGTATTATCAATAACCAAAAAGGATTAAATATTGGAGCAAGACATATTAGTGTTTCAACATCAGGTTTAGTTCCTCGTATCTATGATTTTGCAAATGAAGAGCTACAATGCACACTATCTATTTCATTACATGCAACAACAGACGAAAAGAGAAGTCAAATGATGCCAGTAAACAACCTATATCCATTAAAAGAACTAATGCAAGCATGCAAAGACTATATTGCTAAAACCAATAAACGTATTTCTTTTGAGTATGCATTAGCAAAAGATAATAACGATAATTTAGAAGATGCAAAAGCTTTAGTACAATTATTAAAAGGAATGATTTGTCATGTTAACCTCATTCCAATTAACAAAATTGAAAATGGAAAATTCGTAAAAAGTAGTAATGAAAATATTATAAAGTTTAGAGACTATTTAAATGACCATGGAATAGTAGCAACAATTAGAAGAGAACTAGGAAGTGACATTGATGCTGCTTGTGGTCAACTAAGAAGAAAGAATTTAAAATAATGGGAGGAAAAGATATATGGTAGGTTTTGCTAGTTCAGATATTGGCAAAGCAAGAGAAATAAATCAAGATTATTATTCTATTCCAAAACCAGAAGATAACTTACAACTCTTTATTCTAGCAGATGGAATGGGAGGATATAACGGAGGAGAAATAGCAAGTAGTTTAGCAACTACTTCTGCTAAAAGCTATATTGAAAATAATTTTGATAAGATAGAACACAGCAAAGAAGCAATTTTAGAACTAATAAAAAATGCAATAGAGTATGCCAATATGGTGGTTTTTGAAAAATCAAAACAAGAACCAAATTTAGAAGGAATGGGTACTACTTTAGACATTTGCTTCATATATAATAATAAAGTGTATGTGGGACACGTTGGTGATAGCAGAATTTATCGTATTAGAGGAGAGATTATTCGTAAGTTAACCAAAGACCACAGTTATGTACAACAATTAGTAGAAGACGGCAAAATTACAAGAGAAGAAGCTGAGCACCATCCTAAAAAGAACATGCTATTAAAAGCACTTGGATGTACAGCTATGGTAGAGCCAGATTTAAGAGCAAGAAATATTGAAACTGGTGATATTTTGTTAATGTGTTCAGATGGACTAACCAATATGGTAGAAGAAAAAGAAATTTATCGAGTGGTAAGAGAAAATCCAGAAACAGCTGCTCAAGTATTAGTAGACTTGGCAAATGAGGCTGGTGGATATGATAATATCACAGTGGTAATAATAAAATAGGGGAGAGAATAACAGATGAATTTAGTTGGTAAAGTAATAGGAAACCGTTATGAAATTCTAGAAAAAATTGGAGAAGGCGGTATGGCAACCGTATATAAAGCAAGATGTAATATCTTAAAACGTTATGTTGCTGTGAAAGTCTTAAGAGATGAATTTACAACAGATGAAGAATTTATAAAAAGATTTAACTCAGAAGCACAATCAGCAGCAAGCTTAACTCATCCAAATATTGTATCTATTTATGATGTAGGGCAAGAAGAAAACATTTACTATATTGTAATGGAACTAGTACAAGGAAAGACTTTAAAAGAAATTATTAATGAAGATGGTGTACTTCCTTGGAAATGGTCTGTTAATATTGCAATACAAGTAGCATCTGCTTTAGAGATGGCACACAGAAATAATATTGTACATAGAGATATCAAACCACATAATATTATTATCACAGAGGATGGAATTGCAAAAGTAACAGATTTTGGAATTGCAAAAGCAGTTTCCAATTCAACGATTACAGCATTTGGTACAACAATTGGTTCAGTCCATTATTTCTCACCAGAACATGCACGTGGTGGATATACAGATGCTAAATCAGATATCTATTCATTAGGCGTTGTCATGTATGAAATGCTAACAGGGAGAGTTCCATTTGATGCAGATACACCAGTATCTATTGCATTAAAGCATATGCAGGAAAAACCAGTAGAGCCAATCAAATTAAATCCATCTATTCCTTTAGCGATTAATAAAATTATTATGAAAGCAATGGAAAAAGATATTAGTTTAAGATATCAATCTGCAACAGAGATGCTAAAAGATTTAAGTATGTCGTTAAAAGACCCAGAAGGAAGTTTTGTAAAAAGAAATAGTGAGACAATGCAATATACACAAAGAATTCCTAGTTTAAATGAAGAAATGGAGGAAGGAAAAACGAGAAAGTCAACAGATAAAAAGAAAAAAGGAAAATTAGCAACCTATTTTGAAGAACATCCGACAGCAAAAAAAGTATGGATTACAGTGATTGCACTAGCAATTATTGTCTTAATTCCACTAATTGGATATGGAGTTACAAAATTAGTATTAGATGGTGGAAAAACACCACAAGTGGCATTAAAAGATGTTAAAAATATGACGGTAGATGAGGCAAAAGCAGCATATAAAAAGGATAAAGTTACTATTGAAATAGAGGAAGTACATGATAAGGAAGTAGAAGAAGGAAAGATTATTTCACAAGAGCCACCATATAGTGAAGGAAAAACAGTAGACGAGAATTCTACTATCAAGTTTATTGTTAGTTTAGGTGTAGAAAAAGTGGAAATGAAAAAAGTAGTAGGCATGAAATTTGATGAAGCAAAAGAACTACTAGAAGGATTAGAGCTAGAAGTAGAAAAAATAGAAGAAACCAGCAAAACGGTTGAAAAAGACTATGTTACGAAACAAGACCCAGAAGAAGGGGAAGAACTAAAAACAGGTGATAAAGTAAAAGTTTATGTTAGCATTGGAACAGGGATTAAAAAGATAAATGTTCCATATGTCATTGGAGAAACAGAAAGCAGTGCTAAAAAGAAATTATCTGATTTAGAAGTAACTGTAGTATATGAAGAAGATACCACAAAAGTAAATGGAAAA
>JAAWNJ010000113.1 GCA_022798895.1 Clostridia bacterium
TCTACTGTTTCTAGTATTTTATCTTTTAAAATTTCTTGTCCTTCTGGCTCTCCATGTACTAGGAAGATATGTTTTGGTTTTGTGATGAAAGAATAAATGAAGTTCAATAGCCATTCTTGGTCTGCGTGTCCTGAATATCCTTCAATATATTCTATTCTTGCATTAACTGCTATTTCTTCTCCAAAGATTTTAACTTTCTTTTCACCTTCTACAATTCTTCTTCCTAATGTTCCTTGTGCTTGGTATCCTACAAATAGAATAGTGCTTTTGGGATCCCATAAATGATGTTTTAAGTGATGTTTAATTCTTCCTACTTCACACATACCGCTGGCTGAAATGATAATTGCTGATTCTTCTTTTTCATTTAATGCTTTAGATTCATCTGCTGTTCTTGTAAATTGTAATCCATTAAATTCTAGTGGATTATCTCCTGATTGAATAATCGCTTGTGTTTCTTCATCAAACAAATCTGCATTATCCCTAAATATTTCAGTTGCTGAGATGGCAAGTGGACTATCTACATAAACTGGTGCTTTCATTAAGATATCATATTTTTCTTTGAATTCTCCACTACTTGGTCCATCTTTGATATTATTTAATTCATACAGAATTTCTTGTGTTCTACCTACTGCAAAGGATGGAATAACTACTGTACCTCCCTGTTTTAATGTTTCTGATACAATATCTAAGAAAAGATTTGCCTTATCGTCATTTCTCATATGTAATCTTCCACCATAAGTAGATTCCATAACTACATAGTCTGCTCTTTCTATCATAGTAGGAGAAGATAATAGCGGAATATCGTTATTTCCTAAATCTCCTGTAAAAACTGCTTTTGTTTCTTTTCCATCTTCATTTACCCAAATTTCAATAATAGCAGACCCTAACATATGTCCTGCATCATTAAAACGAACATGGATATTTTCGTCGACCTCTATAATTTCATCATAAGATACAGGTCGGAAAATTTCCATACAGTCAATTGCGTCTTGTGCTGTGTATAAAGGAGGTAATGGCTTTTTGCCCTCTCTTACTCTTTTTCTATTTCTCCATTCAATTTCTTGTTCTTGAATGTGTCCGCTATCTGGTAGCATAATAGAACATAAATCTCTACTAGCTTTAGTAGTAATAACAGGATTGCGATATCCTTCTATATACAGTTTTGGAATTCTTCCTGAGTGGTCAATGTGGGCATGCGTTAATAGTACAAAATCGATATCGTGTACATTGTAGGCAAATGGTTCGCTATTTTCCATTTCATCTCTCGCGCTTCCTTGATACATACCACAGTCTACTAAAAATTTCTTTCCTGCTCCTTCTACTAAAAAGTTAGAGCCTGTTACCATTTTAGTGGCACCTAAGAATGTTATTTTCATACTCTTCATCCTTTCTTCTTATTTATCTTTCTTGTTTAGTATTTTCTTGTCTTCTTCTATATTTTTCTTTTCTTGTTTACATAACTTGTGTTTTTGGATTTTTTGTGATACAATAAATATATCATTTATATTGGAGGTCTTTTTATGAATTCTTCTATCTTCATGAAAATTTTCACTATTCTTGGCATCCTTGCATACCTAGTTGGAATCTTTACAAACTCTGTCCCATTTGAAGCATTCAGCTTGGGTTGCATGTTAATTGCCTTTTTCTCTTTTCTTTACTTTATTTTTCACAAGAAGAAATAGCCTCCGCCCCTGCCCACCAAGTTCACGGGCAACCACATCTATTGTAAAGTGGATGTGGTTTTAATTTTTTTACACAAAGAGCTTCACCTTTTTCTTTAATCTCACTGTCCTATCGCACTGCAATTCAACTGTTGTTTCTAACACTTCCTCATCATAGTATTCAATATAGAGTTTTCCGTCTTTCACCTTTGTTTCAATTATCATATGATCTAAGTCTATCATTTTACTATCAAAAATAGCATTTAAAATTTGCCTATTTATTTCTTCATCTTCTGTCACTTCTTCTAGTACATCTAATTTTTTTGCTTTTTCTAATAAACTTTTTCTTGCTTCTTCAAAAAGAGTTTTTAGTTGCATGACATCTTTTAGTTTCGTTTCTTCTTCATCTAATATTAAAAATCCATAATAACGTAGTTCATAAATATAGTCTATGATTTCTTGTTTCGTTTGTGCCTTTGCTACCTTAATTTGGAAACATTCTAAAAATATGCTACAAAGTTCGGTAATTTTAAGTTTTCTATCTACTCTTTGTTCTAAGTCTAAAGAAGTTAAGAATTTTACTTTTTCTTCTACTTCTTGCTTTCTAGTTACATATCCTTTTGGTGCAATTAAACTATTACATTCTTTGATTTGTTCTAGCAGTTCATCTCTTTCTTTATTTAACCTATCTACCAAATGACTGATACTAAATATCTTTTCTTTATTGGGCAACTTGCTATTTCTCTTTTCGTATTCTTTTCTTAGTAGTTCTTTATTATTTAACATTTTATCAATTTCTTCGATTTGCTTGGTATATTTCTTTTTTTCTTTTGTTTTTTCTTCTAAAAACTTTTCTTTGTTTTGCAATCTTTTTAGTTCTTTTTCTGTCTCTCTGGCTTTATCTTTCCAAAACTTATATTGTTCTTCATTTTTAGCAACTACCATATCAATTGCCAATTTGCAAAACAGTAGAACAAATTCCTCTGCCCTTTTTTCTCCAAAGTTCTCTTTAATATATGCTTTTAATAAATCTATATAGTCTGCTAAATTACTATCATTTTGAATCCATCTTTGTATAAATTCATTTCCTACTAAATATAGTAGAGTTTGAAAAATAACGTTGCTTTCTAAGTCTGAAATTTCTTTTAAAACAATGTCCCATGACCAACCATTAAAGTCACGAATTACTTCTAATTGGTTCATGCGATTTCCTAAATTCAACACCTCTGAAATAGCAGTTTGCAAGGTTTGTTTCTCTTGTGGTATGCAAACTGTTTTCGCAGATAACTTTAAAATACAGTCCATGACTAATAGTTCATTTGCAAAAGCGACTATCTTCTTTTCTTCTTGTTCTATCATGTATTTTACGTTTTTTTCTCTTAATACATTACTTGCTTCTGAATTAAACTCTGCTACAATAATCTCTTCACAATTTTCTTGTATCATTTGGAATAAATTTTCAATGAACTCATTTTTGTTAGGTACTTCTACTTTGCTCTTCGCATAATCGTTATATCCATTTTCAATTTTATAAAGCATGCTTAAAAGAAGATTTTTAGTATCTAATGAGAACTGCTTCTTCTCTAAAATCTTCTCTAAGCGGTTAGTATAGTCTTTTAAATTAAACTTTTCTAATATTTGCTTTTTCTTTTCCATATGTACCTTTTTCATTAGTTAAAATTTTGTTTCTGCTAATACTATATAACAATCGCTTAACCTTGCGCGGTTTGCACTTATATTATATAGTATCATCAATACTCATAATTCTAATTTTGAACGTTTTCAGCATTTTCAGCAGGTGCATTTTGAGCCATTTTCAATTCTTGCCATCTTTCTTTTGTCATTAACACTTCACGTGGTTTACTTCCTTGATAACCTGAAATAACACCTCTTTCTTCCATTTGGTCAATAATTCTTCCAGCCCTTGCATATCCTACTTTAAATCTTCTTTGAATAAAAGAGGTAGAGGCTTGTTTCGTCTCGACTACTGTATCAATAGCTTCCATTAAGAATGGATCTGTTCCATCATCATCTGCTTGCTCTGATTCTAAGTCTTTTTCTTTATCTGTTTTATTTGAATTTTCAATTTGTTCTATAATATCTTCGTTATAAGTTACTTCTCCTTCTGCTTTGATGAAGTCTACAATTTTTTCTACCTCACCATCTGATACAAACGCACCTTGTACTCTAGTAGGCTTTGAAGCACCTGCTGGGTAGAATAGCATATCCCCTTTTCCTAATAATTTTTCTGCACCTGCCATGTCTAAAATAGTTCTAGAGTCTACTTGTGAAGATACAGAAAAGGCTATTCTAGATGGAATATTTGCTTTAATAATACCTGTAATAACATCAACAGATGGTCTTTG
>JAAWNJ010000114.1 GCA_022798895.1 Clostridia bacterium
AAATAAAGTTGCTGCAATTCTTTTATTCCCATCTGTAAATACATGGTTCTTTACTATTAAATATAAAAAATTAGCACTCTTTTCTTCTATGCTTTTGTATATATCTTGTCCACCAAAACTTTGATAAATATTCCCTATAATTGACTCTAATCCTTTTCCTCTTTCAACAGCAAATAGTGTGCTTTCTTCATTAAATCTAAGCTTATTAATAACTTCTATACATTGATTATATTCAATTTTCCTTTCATCAATATTTCCCTTTATCTTCTTTAATGTTTTGTGGTCATAATCATCTAATAAATCTAATGCTTTTGAATATTCTCCAATTACTTTTAATATTTCTTTTGCATCATGATTTTCTAGCCTTTCATCCATACGATTTGCTATATCTATTAATTTTATTGTCTTTTCTAAATATTCTAATCTTTTTTGGTTTACAGCATATCCTTTTAACATATAGTCTTTTAAGATCTTCATAGACCATTTCCTAAAAGCAATACCTTGTGCTGATTTTACACGATATCCAATAGAAATAATCATATCAAGATTATAATACTCCACCATATGTGTTTGAGTTTTCCCCTCAATAGCACCATGTTTAGTGGTTGTTGCAAATTTTGCAACAACCTTTTCATCTTTTAGTTCTTCTAGCAAAGCATTCTTTATGTGCCTTGATATTACTGACTTATCTCTGCTAAATAATTCTGCCATTTGTTCTAAGTTAAGCCACACTGTTTCATCTTTTAAATTAACCTCCAATTTCACACCTTGATTTTCAAATAAAATAATTTCGTTCCTTTTTTCGTCCATACAAACACTTCCTTTTCCATAAAAATTTAGTTGGCTACATCTATTGCTATGTTTAAACTCCATTTACTTTCAAAAAACTATTGTTTGCATTATACTGTACATTAATCTATATGTCAATATTTATTTTTAAGTTTTCTTAAAAATAAAAGAGAGCATCTCTGCTCCCTTATGTTAATTAATTTACTAATAAATATCCTATATATCCCACATACATTAAAAAATAAATTATTCCATTTGCTCTACTCATTTCATTCTTAGGTGGTATCACTGGGAATAACGCTAAAATTAATGTTGCTACTACTAATACTATTAAATCCATGTTATAACTAAAGTTATAGCTAATTGGATTAATAAAAGCAGCCACACCAATAATTAGTAACATATTAAATATGTTAGAACCAATAATATTTCCAATTGCAATATCACTATTACCTTTAATCGCTGCAGTTACACTTGTTACTAATTCTGGAAGGCTTGTCCCTACTGCAAGTATGGTTAAACCAATAATCTTCTCACTAACTCCAAAATAGTTAGCAATATTAACTGCATTATCTACTGCTAAATCTCCACCAATTTTTAATCCTATAACACCTAATACAATCCATAAGATATCTTTTAAAATTGGCAATAACTTCTTTTGTGTTTTTACTTCCTCTTGCTTTTCTTGACTACTTTGCTTCTTTGCCATAAAAATAGTATAGGTAATGAATAGTAAGAATAAAAGAAGTAACAGTACCGCTTCTACTTTATTAATTGTTCCGCCTGTATTGCAAAGAACAATAAAAATTACAGTAAATATCAAACACATTGGAATTTCAAAAAGTCTAGTTTCTTTTTGAAATTTGACTGGTTTTATAATAGTAGAAAGTCCTAATATAAGTAACAAATTACATAAATTGCTACCAACAACATTTCCAATGGACATATCAGAAAGTCCTTCTAAAGCTGATGTTGTGCTAACAAATAACTCTGGCATGGATGTTCCTATAGAAACAATGGTAAGTCCTATAATGATTTCTGGAATATGAAACTTCTTCGCTATACTACTTGCTCCATTTACTAACCAATCAGCACCTAAAATAAGCAGTGCAAATCCTACAATAATAAAAAAGATTGAAACTATCACTTGCTTTCCTCCTCATGTAGCACTAATGCTTTTTTAGGACAAAAATTAGAACATTTACCACATCTAATACATTTCTCATAATCAATTTCTGGTGCTTCAAAGTCTTTTTGTGTTAATGCTCCTACTGGGCAAACCTTCACAGCAGGACATTTATGATTTTGTGGACAATTTTCTATAATAATTTTTAACTTCTTTCCCATATTTCTTTCCTCTCCTCCGTTTCTCTAATTTAAAGCGAGATTAATTATAACATTCCCTTCCTGATTTTACAACTTTAAAATAAAATATATTGATGTTTGATATGCTCTACTAATTTTAGCATATCACCTGCTTCTTTTTCCTATATAATAATTAATCAAATAGCACCTGCCAATTTTCATCTTTCCTTGCTTGAAAACACATTTCTATTTGATCTTTTGTACATTTTTCTTCTGCTAAATTATCTGGCAATTCCTCTAAGCCAAAATATTTTATTTCTGTTGTTTCAATATTTTCTACAAATTCTCCATCAATTCGTTCACACAAAACAAATACCTTCCATATTCCATAAGCATACACTGGTCTATTATGTTTATTTCTATCTTGCACGGCAATTAATTTTACCGTTTCTACATCTAGTCCTGTTTCTTCTTTTACTTCTTTTATGGTATTCGATTTTGCAGATTCTAATACATCTACCCAACCACCTGGTAATGACCAAGTTCCATTCATTTCATGAGTTAATAGAATTTTATTATCCTGAAATATAGCAGCTCTTGTATCTAGCTTTGGTGTTTGGTAACCTGTTTCATTGCAAAATAAATCTTTTACTTTTTCCAAACTAATATCACTTTTTTCTCCTATCATTTCTGCTGCTATCTCTCTTAATCTTTCATATCTTTCTATATCATAAACATTTTGTGTATATGCAAGCCCTGCTTGTGCTAAACTCTGTATTTCAATAGCCCATTTCAACCATTTTTCCATCTTATTTTTTCCTCCATTTTTTCTAAATTATAACATAAAAGCAAGTAATTATGAATTAATCACTTGCCTTTATCCAATTGCTTACACTACTTATATATAGCACTAAATAGGAAACTGATATGCAAAAACCTGCCATGACGTCACTTGTATAATGTACTCCTAAATAAATTCTACTAATTCCAATAGAAATAATTAGAATGCTTAAAAATGTAATCAACCCTATTTTCAAATACTGATTCTTCACATATTTATAGATAAGATAAATCAAAAAACCATAAAAAGCCATACTAACCATAGAATGCCCTGATGGAAAGCTATAACCTGTTTCATTAACAATTCTATATTCTGTTGGTCTTGGTCTTTGTACAATCTGCTTTAATAACAAATTCAAACCTGTTATAATACCTAAATTGGCCATAATAGAAAGTCCTATTCTTCTATTTTTGATACTAATGACTAAAACAATAGTAGTTCCTATTAAAACTAGTGCTCCACCAAAATTAGTAATCAATTTTGCAATTGGTGTAGCAAAATCTGATATGAGAAAACTAGATATTAAATCATATCCTACAATATCTGCTCGCAATATTTCCTTACTAAACACATCTTCTGCTAGCTTTAAAAATCCAACTAAGCAGACTAATAAGATAAACCACTTTAAATTCTTTTTAATAAACTCTTTCATTTTTCCTCTTCTTCATTATTTATTTCCATATCATATTACAAAAGCAGATAATTTTCAAGAAATTATCTGCCCTATTTTTAAATATATTGGTATTTTTTCCTATTTACTACAAGGAAGGTGATACTAACTATTAATGCTAATACTTCTGCAAAAACAACTGCAATCCAAATACCATTTAATCCCCAAATAAGTGGAAGTACAAATATCATTGCTATTTGGAAAAGTAGTGTTCTTAAAAATGAGATCGCTGCTGAAACTACTCCATTGTTTAATGCAGTAAAGAAAGAAGATGCAAAAATATTAATTCCACTAATTAAGTAAGAAATTGAAAATATGCGTATGGCATTTGTTGTCATATCTAATAGATTTGCATCATAACTAACAAATAT
>JAAWNJ010000013.1 GCA_022798895.1 Clostridia bacterium
AATTACTAATTATTGCTTTGATTATAACATAAAGAAAAAAACATTTTCAACTTAATTACTTGCCTAACTTATTTAAACCTAATAAATTCATCAATATCTATGCAAGTAAAAAATATTGTGATATAATAACCATGTTTTTATAATCCAAAAAGAATGGAGGAATAACAATGCCAACCAGAGTTTATTATAAACATACAAGAGTAAAGGATACTAATGTTCCATACCATTTTCAATGTGAAAATTGCATGAAAAATAGTGGTGATTTACAAGCACATATTATTGGATCAGAAGCAGTTTATAATAGTAATTTTAAAACTATCAATGATGATAGGGCAAATAAGTTAGAAAAGGAAGCTTATGAAAATCTTGCAAAAAAAGTAAAAGAAGCCTATAAAGATGCCACAGAAAAAGAAATTTATAGTACAGAATTTAAAGATGAATGTCCACACTGTCATAAACCTCAATCTTGGGGTGTAAGTGGATTGAAAAAGAAAAGATTTGATACCCCTATCGTTATTTTTATACTTGGAATCATTTTCTTTTTTATTGCTTTAATAGCCTATTACTTTACTGACATAGAATATTTGACACTACCAATTGTATTTGGTATTTTAGGTGTAGCTGCTGTATGTTCTATTATAGTTTTTATATGGAACACTCTAAAAATTAAGAAAAAAATAAAAGAAACATCTGCTAATGGAACTCAAAATACACCAGTTATTGATTGGAATACAGTACAAGAATTGCTAAGTGAGAAAAATTAAATCTATATTTCTTACTATTAAGTTCTCGAGATAAATACAAAATAGATAATTAGTAAATCAACTAATTATCTATTTTGTATTATTATCTTTTCTATGTTTCAAAAGGAACTACTTTTACATAAATATACTTACCATTCATATTACCTGTTATTTTTATCCCTGATGTTTTAGATTTTAATTCATTATCTCTATATTCCCAATCATTAAATACACTATATAATTCTAAATATTTCGCATATTCCACTAATGTTTCTTGTGTTATGTTAGAATATTCTTTTTTTACTGCATATGCTATAATTTTATTGGTTTCATTTTCTATTTCTATACTAGCTGTAGCTTCTTCTAATGAATCTTGTGTAAATATTTTTATTGCTTTATACTGTATCTCTCCATTGTCATAATTCCAAATTCTATAGGTGATATACTTAGAGGAAAACTGATTATAAAAATCTTGTGTTATGATGTTTCGTTTCATTAACTCTTGAAATTTCTTTAATGTATCATCTATATTCTCATCATTAATTTCAATACTTGTGTCACCTTCTGTTTCTTCTATTATTGTTCCTATTTTGCTTACACTATCTGAAACTCTAACACTATATTTGCCTGTATTATATTTACTATATATTGTTTCAATTAACCCTACCCATTTTTCACTTTCATTTAAAGTTTGTATTTTTTTATTTATCGTATATTTATCAGACAATAATTTCTTATCTTGAATTTTAGTTATCAATTTGGGGATAGCAAATGAAAGTATCATAATGAATACAAATGATGCATACATCAAAAATGTTTTACTCTTCACCCTTATCCACCTCCAAATAAAATGATACACAAGTTCCTTTGTTTAACTCACTTTCAATCATAAGTTTCGTATGATGAAGATTTGCAATCTTTTCACATATTGAAAGCCCAATACCATTTCTTCCATTTTCTCTTGCTCTTGCCTTGTCTACCATATAAAAACTTTCTAGTATTCTTGGTAAATCTTCTTTTGGAATTCCACATCCTGTATCTTCTACTGAAATCCTATATTTATCTTTTTCCTTTTTTCCTAATACCTTTATCCTTTTATCCTTTGGATTTGCTTTCTTACTGTTATCTATTAGATTTCTCAAACAATCTTCTAACAACACTTTATCTGCTATGATACATCCATCTTCTATCTCTAATTTCAATTCTATATTTTCCAAACTCTCGTGTATGTCGTTATATAGGTTATTCATAAAACACACTACATCTATCTTTTCTAATTCAATGTTTTCATTTGAAAGTTCCATCAAGTCCATTAACTTATGTGCCAAAGTCTCTAATCTTTTGGCTTCACGAAATATATAATTTGCAGATTTTATATTGGTTTCTTTATCATATTTTCCACTTCTCAAAATATCAGCATATCCTATGATAGAAGTCATTGGGTTCTTTAATTCATGTGTAAAATTGGTAATAAACTCTTCTTTTTGCTTTACCGAAAGTTCTAACTCATTTATTTTATTTTCAATTGTTTCTATCATTTGGTTAAAACTGATAGCAAGTTCTCCAATCTCATCATTTGACTTGATACTTACTCTCTCATGATAAGAACCTTTTGTTATTTTTTTGCTCATTTCATTTAATTTTCTAATTGGTTTCGTTAAAAATATCGCTAATACACATATAACAATAGACACAGTTATGATAACTGCTATATCCATCTTGTAAAAAAATGCAATTTGTCTATCCCTTTCTGTAAAAATATCTGTTATATCATACCTACTGATTAGGATTACCCTTTGATTATTAATTTCCACACTAGAAGATACTAGCATATATTTTAGGCTGTCTATCTCTTTTATTATATATTTAACTTCTTTTGCATTGCTTAAAAATGCTAGACTTTCTTCATCTATATCAATATTTGAATATACCTTTGCATTTTCAATATAAATTGATATTTTTTTACTATTGGCTAAATAGGAAACAAAACTTATGGCATAACTGCTTAATTTTTCCCTTGATATGTTTCCATTTTTATCAATATTGCTATCTATATTATTCTCTATTCCATATCTTTCTAAGTTATGAGACTCTACATTTTGATTCATCATTTTTTCTAATGAATGTTCAAAATTACTTTTTATAATGATTATACCTGCAAGCGAAAAAATAATTGAAATAATTGCTATCACAGATATAACTATTTTTACTCCAAATTTCATTTACTTCTCCTAAATATATATCCTACTCCATGAATTGTCTTAATTCTCTCATTTAAGTCTAACTTTTTTCTTATTCTTTGTATATGGAGTGTTAATGTTTGAGAATCCAATTCTTCATCATTCCATACTTTCTGTAGTATCTCTTCTCTTTTTAGTGCTTTATCTTGGTTTTCATATAAATACAAGAACAAATCAAATTCTTTTGGTGTTAATTTTATTTCTTTTCCTTGACGTTTTATAATTCTACTTTCTAAATTAATTTGTATATCTCCTAGTTCTATCTTCTTATGACACCTTCTAATAACTGCATTTACCCTTGAAATTAGTTCCTCTACTTCAAAAGGTTTTACAATATAATCATCTGCTCCCATATCCAATCCTTTTATTCTATCTTTAAGTTGACCTTTGGCTGTTATAAATATAATTGGAAGTTCCATAGTTTTTGCATAATCTAGTAGTTCATATCCATTGAATTTTGGTAGCATAATATCTAGTAAAGCTAAATCATATTTTCCTGTTTCTATCAAATCCGCTCCTTTTTCTCCGTCTAAAGCATAGTCTACTTCATATCCTACATTTTTTAATGCAATACTTATCAAATCTACTATTGGAAATTCATCTTCAACTACCAAAATTCTAGTCATAATGATAACTTACTCCCTTCTGAATAATTTTTTATAGCTATAAATACCGTACCATAATTGGTATTATGATATAGAGCCATTTCAATTTTCCATCCATTAGTATTATTTTGCTTAAATTTAGAATTTTATTTATATTTAGCACATTTAAAAATTTTATCCCCATTTGTGTTGCTAGCATAGGTATTAGCAATATACTACTAGCAACTAATATGGTATAAGTTGTATTTTTTAGTTTTAATGAAATCCATAATATGAATAATACTATACTAATGAACATCACAAATCTTGTCAAATAGTTAAGAATGATAAATCCTACTATACTAATTCCAGGACACAAATTACTAAAATTAGGTATGCTCGTTATACTTGCTGTAATATTATCAAACCCATATATTTGTCCTATTTCAATGATTTCTGGTATGATGCTAATTGCAAAAATAATCATACTTGTAATGAAACAAACTCCTATTTTTGCTTTTGTAGTAATGTCTTTTCCTTTTGGTGTTGTATTTAATATCTTGTTCATTCCATTTTTATATTCCATTACAAAAATTGCCGAAAAGACTATTTCTGCCATAACAATTAAATAAATATCACTTTCTAAGAAAGCATTTTTATTCATTCGCAATAATTGTTTATATCCTGTATCATAAACAAATTCTGCTTTTGGATTTTCCTTAATATGCTCATATTGCTTCATTATTCTCAAAAATATGTCTTCTGTATTCAAAACTTCCTGATATGGTTCTTTATATTGAACCGCTTCTTCTCTGCTTATTTCTCCCTTTTGTACTTTCTCTTCAATGTTTGCTATGGCAAGACTTGCCTTTTCAAACCTTTCTTGTTCTTCGGTTATTCTTTTCTCTTTTTCAGCTGTTAGTTCTCCGCTAAATGTCTTCATATAATTTCTATACATATTTTCACTAAAAGAAATATTTTTATTTACATGACTTAAACTGTATATTTGAAATATGGTAAAGAGTAAAAGAATCATCCACACTTTATTTATCACCATCAGTTTATATAATTCACACCAAAATATTTTGGTAAATATTCTAGGTTTGAGGATTGTAATATTTCTTAGCTTTTTCAATAAGCGACTTTCTGTAATTCCTAAGTCTTTTCTCTTGGTAAAAATCCATATATTTGCAAGTCCCAATAAAACTAGTAATATTATAGCAAAAAATAGACTTAATTGTAATACATTTTGCATATTTCCCATAATATTCAAATTCATATGTGTTTTATAGATACCATTTACTTCTACTAGATTGATAAGGTTAACTACTCTAAATACATTATATTTTGAAATTGGATCTATTGTTGTATATCCGTAAAAAGCTAATACCAAAAATTAAAATTAAAGCCATATAATTTGAAACATTATTTTTTGCTAGATTAGAGATGAGTAATATAATAAGTGATATGATAAAAAATACAGCAATTTTGGTAATGAAGAATAAGGCAATATATCCTCCAATGCTTATTGGTAAAGTAGAATAGAGAAATGTATTGATCGATTGTAAATTTGCACTTAGGTTTCCATATCCTATTGTTATAGCATAATAAATAAAGTTTATGCTATATAAGATTAGTGAGATAGCAAAAATCAAAATAAACATTACAAAAATTTTAGCTAAAATAGTTTTGCCTCTTCCATTTTTTGTACTTTTTATCAGTGGAAATAAATTCTTTTCTCTTTCTTCATATATGATTATAGTAGATATTACAAATATCAAGAGAACTATGAGAATATCGGTTATTCCCATTTTTGTAAAACTATTTATCCCCTTTGCAGGAATAAACTCCAACTCCGTATCAAGCATTTTTTCATAATTTTGAGCTGTATCTTTAATGTTCTTATTAGAAAAATCATCTTGTGCTTCTTGGAAGATTGAAATTGTTTCTAAGTTTTCTGCTTTTTCTAAAATTTCACTAATAATTTGTTTATAGTTTTTACATTCCTCATATTCTCTTTTTATTTCCTTCAAAAAAGCAAGTTCTTTTGCTTCATCTCCAGTATATTTATAACCTCCAGTTGGATATTCATTTATGTATTTATCATAAAGTTCTTTGTTCTCGTTTTTTAAAGTTTCTGCAAATTCTCTTATATACGCATCATCACTATTTTTATTGTTTACTATATTACTTATTATACTAAAGGCATTATTTTTTTCATATTCTTTGCTTATTAGTTCTTGCTTTTCTAGTTCTGATAAATCCTTTATTTCTTCGTTTAAGATTTTATAGGCTGAATATGGAATTTCATCCTTTTTTGCAATGTTTTGTGTATAAATCAGTAGTACAATATTTGCTAATATAAATACTATTAATGTATATAAAAATAGTTTACTTGTGAATATTTTTAAGAATTCATGTTTTATTATTTTACCCAATTGATTTCTCCCTCCTTTATTCTCCAAAAATATTCATATATACATCTTCCAAATCGCCATTTTCAGCATACTTCCTTATCAATTCTTCTGGTGTATTTTTTTCTCTTAAAATTCCGTCTTTCAAAATAATAATCTCATTTGCAATGTTTTCTATATCTGGAACTATATGTGTTGCAATAATGACAATTTTGTCTTTTGCAAGTTCACTCATTATTTTTTTCACTCTAATTCTTTCTTTTGGATCTAGTCCTGCTGTAGGCTCGTCAAATATAAGTAACTTTGGGTTTCCTATAATAGTTGCTGCAATTAGCAATCTTTGTTTCATTCCTCCTGAATACATCCCAATTTTTTTGCCCAGTTCATCTTGTAAGTTAACACTTTTACTCACTTTTTGAATTTGCATTTCTATTTCTTCTTTTGGGACCTCTTTTAATACTGCAATATAATTTAAAAATCTTTTTGCTGTAAATCCATTGTATACCCCTTGCCCTTGTGGCATATATCCTAATATTTCTCTATATTTTGCACCTAGTGTCTTACTTTCTTGTCCATTCCATAGTATTTTTCCACTGTCTAGTTTCAAGTTATCTGTTATAATATTCATTAAGGTACTCTTTCCTGCTCCATTTGGTCCGAAGTAGTCCATATAATCCATTTTCTAGTTTTAAATTTATATTATCTAGCACCTTTTTTTCCTTGTAGCTTTTGCTTAAATTAACTATTTCTAACATAGTTTGCTCTCCTTGTTCTTTTATGTATTTTTTATGTCTATATATTTTGGTTTTGAACTCCAGTAATCTTCTTTTTTCATTAATGCATAGTTTATTCTTTCTATATCTTGCTGTTTTGTTCCTGCCCAAGTTGTGTATTCAGCTCCTAACTCATAACCTTTTCTTACAAAGTAAAATTCTTTGTTTTCCGCTAATATTTCTACTAAATATCCATTTTTATCAAATAGTTTCATTTCTTTACTCTCTTTTGTTTCTAAATCGATATAGTATGCTTTATCCACTTTTCCTTCACTTCCTGTATAGTAGATGTACTGCAATTTATTATCATATATTCCATTTAGAGTTACCCCTTCTTTTGGTAACTTACATAATGTTTGTTTTTGTTTTGTTTCTAAATCTATATACTCTATTTTTTGACCTTTGTGTGCTATAAAATAAACCTTTCCATTTTCATATTGTATATCCTCTATATTTTGGTAAATATCTTGATAAATTTCTTTTTCTGTTTTACTAGATACATCAAATAGTTTTATTTTTTTAGTAGAATTTCTTAAATTATTGATATAGGCATTATCATTATTTAAAAATTCCTCTGGATCTTGTTTATATACAATTTCTTCTAGCACTATCTTTTTATTATATACTCCGAATCATTTTTCTATTTTTACTGTCTAATAGTTCTTCATATTTTTTGGTTTCTAAATTTATTTTGACTAATTCTCTGTCTGTTTCTATGGATGTATAAGAATTTTTGGATAATTCTACTGTTTTATTTTTGGAAAAGAAGGTATATAAATTGTTTCCTTCAAATATAAAACTGGAACCGAGTTCTACTCCTGATGGACATTCAAATAATTTAGTTTTATTGGTACCATCTAAATTCATTCTATATATACTTGGTGTTTTCCCTCCTCCTTCTGATATAGAGGTACCCTCTTCACCCATTGTGGCACTCATTATTGTAGTACTTCCAGAACCTGATATTAAATATAAGTAGTTGTTATATACAAATAAATCATTTGCTTCTGCTATATCTAAATAGGAACTACATTCTTTTGTGTCATGTTTACAATTTGGTTTGTTACATAAATAAATTTCTTTTTTAGCAGAATAATCGAAGAATTTTATATTGTTTCCGTCATCCCCATTATCAATATAATAATAGCCTTTATCAAAATTGCTTATTTGCCCTGGTTCGATATATACCATTTTTTCATTTTTGTCTTTTGTGTTAGAAGATACTTTTGAATTACCTTTTAAACTTTCTAAATTTTCATCTCCTATTTTAGATTTATCTTCCTTAGGAATTAAAAGAATTCCTATTCCTCCTAATAGAACGACTACCATAATTACTAAACCTACCTTTTTTAACATGTTTTTTCCTCCTCAAATCTATAAAATAGCATAAAAAAATTTCAATGCTAAGTTTATTTTAGCATTGAAATATATCTAAAATATATCTATTATCTTTTTTGCTGTGCTACCTTTGTTGATATGTATATTACCATTACAGTTAGTACCATCATAACTATCATTTGAACAATTGGAAAATAATACTGTATGGCTTGGTTAGCACTGATAATTATATATATGCCGTAGCTTAAAACTATTCCCAATATTGTTCCGATAATGAGAGATTTTGTGCTATATAATAAACTTTCAAACGAGAACATTTTGTTAAATTGTTTGTTAGACATTCCAATTGCTCTCAATGTTTCAAATTCTCTTTTTCTTAAACTCATACTTGCTGTAATGGTGTTATAAATATTCGTAATTCCTATTAAAGATATTACCAAGAGTAGCCCATATAAGAAAATAGACATAATAATTGAAAGCCTTTGGGCATCTTCCTTTTGTTTGGTATAATTATTTACTACCATCTTATCAAGGTTAATAAATTGTCCTATTTCTCTTTCTAGTTGATTTGGATTACTTGAATTTATTCTCATGTCCATATCAAAATGTCCATATATATTACTATTCTTTCCATCGTCAATATCAATATTTTTTGCCATATCATTAGGAATAATTAATCTTTCAGTATTCGAATAGTAATTATTATTTTCCTTTAACTTTTCTATCTTAGCACTGTCTAAATCTGTCATTGCGATATAGGGATCTAAATTAGTAATTTTGATAATTGGAATTTGATATTCTTTATCTTTTATTATTATATTGAAAACTTCTCCCTCTTTTTTGGAAGGATTTTTAGAAAGCAAAATTCCTGCATTGATTGTATCTTCATACTTTAGTCCTAGCCTTTTTAAATATTCTTCATATGTCTTGCCTTCATATGCATAAATCCAAAGTATTTGGCTGTTTTCTTTGATTTTACCTTCAAAATGTACATTAATAGAATAGTCTATGATGTTATCCAATTGCTTAATTCTATCAAAACTTTTAAATATAGTACTTGTTTCTTCTTGTCCATATCCATGAATGATTCCTACATCTATATTTCTACCAGTTGGTATATAAACATCATTTACCATAGTAAATACATATTGTATGATGCTACTAACTAATATGACTAATATCATAATAATGCTAATAGAAATGGTGGTAGAACGGTATTTTCTTTTGTTTCGTTTAATATTTTTATAAGCAATTTCTCTTTCTATCCCTAGTAATTTTGATTTCCATTTACTAATTTTAACATCTTTATTTTTAATTGCAATTTCAGTATTTTGTCTAATTGTTTCAATTGGTGAAGCTTTTTGGGCTTCTTTAATTGGTTTGATACAAGAAATAAAAATAGATAGAATCGTTAATACAACTGTAGCTAAAATAGATATTCCATTTATGCTAAATTGCATTATCCAATCATTTCCGAGCATTTCTTCTAATGCATTTCCAATTCCATTTGCACTAAAGAATACTACTCCTACTCCTAATATTAAGCCTATAGGAATACTAATTATCACATAAATTACTCCTTCTGCTAACACAATTTTTCTAATTTGTTTAGCAGTTGCTCCAATGCTAATTAATGTTCCAAATTCTTTCATTCTTTCTGATATAGAAATTTGAAAACTATTTCTAATTAATACAATAGTGATTGATACTACTATTAAAGTAGACATTGCTGCAATTAATTCTATCTGGGACTTTTCATTCATTTCGTTTGTGGCACCTTGCCACAACAATAATTCTGTATTCTCTGAAAGTCGATTTTGCATGCTAGAGTTACTTAATTCTTGATAAAAAATTCCTTCGTCTTTTGGATTTTTTAGTAAAATAGTTACTTCACATGGTCTCCTTTTGGTCATTCTTTCTAACTTTGTAATAGCTATGTAAGAATTTGAACTACCTGCTTCTTGTGCAGTTTGTTTCATAATCCCTGTAATGGTATAAGTAATAGTTTCTACACCATCTGGTTCTAAATCTTCTCGCTTTCCTTCGTCAGAAACAGTTAGTTTTACCTTTTGCACTTCAAGAGTTAGCGTATCGCCAATTTTAATTGGCTCATTCATATTATTTACTAAATAATTAGAAATGACTATTTCTTTTTCGTTTCGTGGCATTCTTCCTTCTATTAACCTAATATCTCTATTAAGTAAAGATGTTTCATCATATCCCTCTATTCTAATTCCTTGTTTGGCATAAAGTTGTGTTTTATAATCGGCTGCTCCTATTGTTTGAGATATTCCTACTTTTTCTATCCTATCTTGCATCTGATTAAATTCTATTGCTTTTTCAGTTGTTGTTTGATTAATGTGAATATGATAATTTCCTCTGTTTCTTTTCGCAGCTTCTATCATGGAGCTCTGAAAGCTACAAATTAAAGTAAAAATAAAACTGATTAATGCCACTGACACTATAATCCCTATCATAGTAGCAGTTGTTCTTTTTCTATTTCTTTTTAAATTTTTCCAAGCGAGCATTCCTAGAATATTCATAATCCTGCCCCCTTTATTCTTCATTTTTTATAATATCTTGGGATATTTTTCCATCTTGTATTGTGATAATTCTATCAGCTTGTTTTGCTATTTTTTCGTCATGTGTTACTAGCAAAATTGTTTGGTTATATTTTCTATTAGATACTTTTAATAGTTCAATAATTTCTTCTGATGATTTACTATCTAAGTTTCCAGTTGGTTCGTCAGCTAAAATCAAAGCTGGATGATTGATAAGAGCACGTCCTATTGCTACCCTTTGTTGTTGCCCTCCTGATAATTGATTTGGCAAATGGGTAATTCTGTCTTCTAAACCTAAAGTGTGAATAAGGTCATTTAGTTCCTTTTCGTCTACTTTTCTTTTATCTAATTGACAAGGAAGTACAATGTTTTCCTTCACATTCATAATTGGTAATAAATTATAAAATTGATATATGATACCAATTTCTCTTCTTCTAAATGTTGCTAAATTATCTTCTGTTAATTTGTGAAGGTCAGTATTATTAATAAGTACACTCCCTGATGTCGGCTTATCTACTCCACCAAGTAAATGTAACAAAGTAGACTTTCCGCTACCTGATGCCCCTATGATAGACACAAATTGTCCTTTTTCTACGGTAAATGATACATTATCGAGTGCTATTGTTTTTGCATTTTCATTTCCATATATTTTAGTTAGATTTTCACATTTTAGTATTACATTTTCTTTCATAATTGTTCTCCTCTTATAATCTTAGTCTTTTTATATATATGACATATTAAATTCAAATTTATTACAAGATTTTATTATCTTTTTACTTATCGAACTGGATCTTGTCTTTGCTCCATACCAAGTTTATCTGTTTCTACTATTGAAATTATTGTTGCATTTTTTAAAATAGATTTTATATTATTATCATCAAAATCTTTATCTTTATATTGAAATGTAAATTCATAAGGCTTATTTTCTTTAATATTATTAGTCAATTTTTTTGAAACTTTGATTGTTTCAATTTCTTCTGCTTGATACTGTCTTATCGTTAAATATAAATGTTCTCCATCATTACTATCAGCAATGTTTAATATATGATAAGTTCTAATAAAATATTTATATTCAATATTAAACGAATCTAAATAAGAATAGTATTCTTTTACTTTCTTCTCTTGTTCTTGGTTTAATACTGTAGTATCAAATTCTAATATTTCCTTTCTTAAATCTCTTGGAAATAATTCTCTTATTGATTTTCCGCTTTCAGCTCCATCTTTAACTCTTTCGCATTTTAAAATTTCATTCCCTTTAAAAGTAAATCTATATGAATTTACACTTCCCGAGCCCAAGCATAGATTTCCATCTTTCATATAATATGATTCTCCTTTAATGCACATATAAGCATATTTATATTTACCATCATCACTTATTCCAAAACCTTTATATGTATAAAAAACTTGCCAATTTTCTTCATTTTTATAAGAATCACTATATCTACTTTTCAAATGTTCCACTGCAATATCATACAAATAATTTGAATCTGTTATGTAGTTAGTGGACTTAAAAAGTGAATTGAATATAATACTTAAAGTCACTACTAATAATCCTAAAATGATAGATATCATTATTACTATTGTCTTATTTTTTACTTTTTTGTTTCTGACAGGTTCCTTTACAATATTTATAATATCCTCATCGGCTCTTTCTTGATATTGTTCTTCTCCTAAGTATTCTCCTTCTAGCAATTCATTTACACTAATTCCAAGACAATTACATAATTCAAGCATAATAGAAGAATCTGGCATACCCTTTCCTGTTTCCCATTTAGAAATAGATTTATCAGACATATTTAATTTTTCGGCTAGTTGCGATTGTGTAAGATTCTTTTTCTTTCTGCATTGTGCAATGAAATTTCCTATTTTTTCTTGTTGCATAATTCTATTTCTCCCTTAATTATAATTTATATTTAATAATAACTAAAAAAATTTATAATGGGAAGTTACTATAAGTAGATTTTCATATTTATATATCTACTAATAGTAGAATAACCGTCTACTTACTCCTCTAATAAAGCACTTAGTTCTTCCCATTCTGTCATTTTTTCTTCTATTACTTGCTCTATTTCAATAATTTGGTCTTGTATCTCTTTTAGCTTTACATAGTCTGTACAAATCTCTTCCTTTTGCATTTCTTGCTTTAACACTTCTATTTCTTGCTCTTTTTGCTCTATTTCATTTTCTAACTTTTTAATTCTATTTTTTCTCTTTGTCATTTCTTTATTTTGCAAATACTGATTGTTACTACTGTTCTTCACTTTTGTAACAACTTCTTCTACTTTTTCCTCTTGTTGTTGGCTCTCTTTGTACTCACAATATTGCTCATAGTTACCATTAAAATAGATTGCTCCCTCTGGTTCAAAGGCTAATATACAGTCCGCTATTTTATTGACAAAATATCTATCATGTGAAACAAATACTAAAGTTCCTTGATATTCTTTTAAGATATTTTCTAAACTTTCTTTCCCCACAATATCCATATGGTTAGTAGGCTCATCTAAGAATAGCAAGTTAGCCTCTTTTTTGAAAATCTTGCACAATTGTAAACGTACCTTTTCTCCTCCAGATAACACTTTTATTTCCTTAAAAACATCTTCTCCTGAAAAAAGAAAAGTACCTAAAATCTGTCTAGTTTTAGTTGTTCCTAAGTCTGGGAATTCTTTACTAAAATCGTCAAAAATGGTAGCTTCTGGATCTAAAAATTCCATTTGCTGGTCAAAATATTCCTTTTTCACATGATAGCCATATTCATATTCTCCACTTATTTTTGGAATATATCCCATTAGAGTTTTTAATAAGGTGGACTTTCCTTTTCCATTTTCCCCAATAATACCAAGTTTCTGTCCTTTATATAGTTCAAAAGATACTTCAGCTAATGTTTTCTCATACCCTACTTGTAACTTTTTAGCAGATAACACTAAACTACCACTTTCTACTGGAATATGGAAATTGGTATGAAATGTCCTTAAATCATATTTACTTGGCTCATTTATGATTTTCATATGCTCAATTTGCTTTAGTTTTGACATTGCCATTTTTGCCTTTGATGGCTTATATCGAAATCTGTCTGCAATAGTTTGTAAACGTTTAATTTCTTTTTGTTGATATTCATAATCCTTTAATTGTTTTTCATAATCTTCTCTTTTTTTCTTCTCAAAAAAGGTATAGTTACCTGAATATTCTGTCATAGTTGCATATTCTATTTCATACACTTTGTTCACAATTTTATCTAAAAACATTCTATCATGTGATACAATCACAACTGCTTTATTATAGTTTCTTAAATACCCTTCTAACCATTCTATTGTTGCAATGTCTAAATGGTTGGTAGGTTCGTCTAATAGTAAAATATCTGGCTTACTTAGTAACAATTTGATAAATGCAATTTTCGTTCTTTGACCACCTGAAAATTCACTAATCTTTTTTTCTTTGTCTTGGTTCGTAAAACCAAATTTTTGTATAGCTGTTTCATATTCTTTTCGATAAGTATATCCACCTTGTATCTCATATCTTTCTAAAGCATTTGTATATTCCTTAACCAATTTATCATCTGTTTGAGTTTGTAATCTATTTTGCAAATCATTGATTTTTTTCTCTAAGCTAATGATATCTTGATAGGATTTTAAAACCTCTTGCAAAAAGGTACTGTTAGGATCTTCAAATTCAATTTGTTTTAAATACCCAATTGTTGGTGCACCTTGCTTATATACTCCAAATTTATCTTCTCCAATGCCTTCTTCTAGCATTTCGTTATCTACAATGGATTTTAACAAAGTCGTTTTTCCACATCCGTTTTTTCCTACAATTGCAATTTTATCTTTTTCTTTTATTTCAAAATTAATTTCCTCTAGTATGGTATCTGCTCCATATGATATTGCTCCGTTTATAATTCTGTAATTCATAGTTTGCTCCTTGTTTTATCTTTTGCACTATTATATCCTTTTTTATCTAAAAAAACAATGCTATGAATTTTCTAGCATTGTTTCTATTTTAATTAAATACAGGTTGTTTCTTTCTAAAATAATCCTGTAGTTTTCCTTGATATATTGGCTTTACATTCTTTAATTTTGTAAAATCTTCTGGTTTAATAAGTTCTGGTAAATTTGTTTCTATTTCTTGGCTTTCAATCACATATTTCACAAATTCAGCACAATAAAAGGAGTTTCTTCGTTGTATCTTTTTGTGAATCGCTACTGAAAATAGTCCTAAAATATTAAATTTATATTGTTCTTTATTTACTGCAAACTTTTCAATTAATTCTTTCATACCTTCATATTGCTCATCTGTTACTTGAAAAGTATATATCATAGCTTCTGCCTCTTGAAATCTTTTGAAAAATCCTTCCTTTGAACTTTCTTCTACAAATCCTGCAAAAAACGGATTATATGGATTTCTTCTACCAAAAGAATACATTTTATCACTATCAATATCTAATGCAATTGATACATGAGAGTATCTTTTTTTGGTATAAAATTTAATAATTCTAGATAACACTGTCCCTGAATGTGTTAATACAATATAGATATCTTTCATTTCCATTCTTCTTTCTTTTGCATATTTCCCCTTATATATTCACTATACTCATTTTTTATAGCAAAGTCAAGACTTCTATATGAAAATCCAGTTTTTCCCATTTACAGTTCTAATAAATAATTCTTTCTTTCAAAAGTATAGATTGGTACTGTTCTTCTTTTATGTTTAGAAGCCTGATATCTTCTTATAATCTCCTGTTTTACCTTTTCATCTGTTGTTCCTGTTTCTATCATTTCTGCTACTTGGCTATATTGGATTCCCATTTTTTCCTCATCTGTTTGTCCACCTAAGCCATCACTTGGTGCTTTTTGTAATATCTTTTCTGGAACTCCTAGCATTTTTCCAATTGCTAAAACTTCTTCTACGGTAAAATTTCCAATTGGATTAAAATCAGAACTATTATCTCCCCATTTTGTAGTATATCCAACCATTGCTTCACAAAGATTTCCTGTTCCAATTACCAAATATCCTAAAGTTTGTGCAATACTATATAAGGTAGTCATTCTTAATCTCGGTTTTATGTTGATAATTGCTTCTTGTGTTAAGCTTTGAGGAATTTGACAATTTATTTCATTTTCCATTTCTTGATATGTATTACTTAAATCTACTTTTAGAAGCGGTACTCTAAAAGCTTCTGCCACAAGCTTTGCGTCTTCTAAGTCTGTTTGTTTAGAAAAACATGGCATTGCTACTGAAAGTACTCTTTCTTTTCCAATTGCTTCTACAGCCATAGCCAAGACAGTAGCGGAGTCTTTGCCTCCGCTATTTCCTATTATAATTCCATTTGCACCTGTTTTTTCTACATATTTCCTAATCCACTCAATAGCATTTTGAGTTTCCTGCTCTAATGTTGATTTATCTAACATGTTTTCTCCTCTTTATTGATATAGCTTATTTTCTAAAATATAGGTAACAACTTCTGGTGGAGTTAAGTATGTAATGCTTTTTCCTTCTTTTATTTTATTCCTTACATAGGTAGAACTTAAATTGCTCGTGACTTCTTTAGATAGAGTATAGAAAGCCTTACTGTGTGCTTCTAATATTGGATTGCTTTGTATAATATCCTTTATGCTATCCTTGTCTCTTTTTAGCACATATATTTTATAATTTTTCAGTAATGTTTGTACTTCTTTCCATGTATCCAGAGTTTTTAGATTATCACTTCCGTATCATAAAAGCAATTTCATATTCTGGATATTGTTTTTGCAATTCTTGCAATGTTTCAATGGTATATAACGGTCTTGGACTATCCATTTCTATTGTAGAAACTTCAAATTTTTCATTTTTATCACATACTGCCTTTAACATTTGATACCTATGCTCATTGCAAATTAGTTCTACTTTTTCATACAGACTATTTACTGGCACAAATATTACTTTTTCTACTTGTTTATTTTCATTCACTATTTGCTCAGCTAATGAAAAATGCGAATTAAGTGGTGGATTAAATGCTCCTCCAAACATAACGATCTGCTTTTTTTGCATATTTTTTTCCTCTACTAGTCTTGTGAAAATATTAATGAATTAATGATAAATGCCCCTACTTCTTGCCACTCTTCTTGTAATTCTTTTGTACAATTAAAGCTAACTGTTCTAAACTTATCATTACATGAGAATATCATCATATGATTATAGATATCTGTATCTGGTGCTTTTGAAATAAATTGTATCTGCCCAATGGTATGTCCTTCTTTTTCTTTCGTTCTACTTTCTAACACTTCATATTGAGCACCTAATTGTGCCTTCATACTTTCTAAAAATGTTCCAATTGCTTCATTGCTCATTTGTGTATTCGTAATACTCACAGCTACATTTACTGTAGTTTCTTCATTTGTATATGCAAAGGTTGGTGGATTTTCATTAGCATATTTTTTCTTAAGAGTTTTTGCATCCATTAACTTAAATTCTTTTGGAAGCTTTAAATAAAATTCTCCATTTTCAAAATTCATATACCCTAACTCTACTGCCTTTCCGCTTTTTGTAGTAAGGTCAAAAGTATTTAATATTTCTTCTTCCTTTTTCAATTCCTCAGCCTTTTTATTAAAATGGTTTTGGACTACTAATAATGTAGCAACTATAGCAATTGCTAAAATAATGATAATCATAAATATTACTTTTTTCATTTGCTTTTTTCTCCTTTTTATTTATCTTATTTCATATTTTGAATATACCATAAAAGAAATAAGTTGTCCATATCCTTTATATAAAAATAAGCTAAAATTAGTAGAATACAACTACTTTTTTAGCCTATTTTTCTTTTACCCTAAAGCTACATCTAATACCATCATTAATACAAAACCTGCAATTAGTCCTAAAGTTGCTAAATTCTTGTTTTCTTGTATAGATTCTGGCAACAGTTCTCTTGCAGCTACTGCTATCATAGCACCTGCTGCAAAGGCTAGTAAAAATGGTAACACACTTCTTACTGTCAACACTAATACTACTCCTATTACTGCCGCAATAGGTTCTACTAATCCTGATGCCTGACCATACATAAAGCTTTTAAATCTTGAAAATCCTTCACTTCTTAGTGGCAATGATACAGCTGCACCTTCTGGGAAATTTTGAATTCCTATTCCAACTGCAAGCATTAACGCTGCAACCAAACTCATTCCTGGTGTTCCACTTGCAATTCCTCCAAATGCTACCCCTATTGCCATTCCTTCTGGTATGTTATGAATAGTAATAGCTGATATTAGAAGAATACTCTTTTTTAAAGAAGCTGCACTTCTTAAGTTGGTTCTTCCCTTTAGTACCTTGTCTAAAAATTTATCAGATAATAATACAAATAGACCTCCTATGGCAAATCCAAGTGCTGGAAGTAACCATGCTATGTATCCGAAGTTCCTCTGATAATTCTATAGCAGGTGCTAATAGTGACCAAAAAGATGCTGCAATCATAACCCCTGCACTAAATCCTAGAATAGTGTTTAATACTTTTCGATTGACTTCTTTGAAAAAACATACCGTAAGTGATCCTAATGCAGTTATTCCCCACGTGAATATTGTTGCTAATAATGCTTGAATAGCAGGATTTAAATTTTCAAACCAATTCACTCTTTTCTCACCTCACATTACATAATATGTCTTTATCTTATATAATGTGAGAAAAATGTCGTATAAGGGACGTTAAGTTAGCTGTGTGAAATGAAATGAACTACAGATAACTTATGCGATGAAATGTATAGTTTGTGCGACATGTGTCCCCAAGTGCGACATTTCTTTTAGGCAATTTTTCTCTTCTTCCTAGCTATCAAATTTGTCACAATTACAAATCCAATAGAAAATAGAAGAACTACTCCCATGTTTATCATAATTGGTTTCAATGTCTCTAAATTAAGTTCTTCCATCGTCTTTACTATTTCATTGGATTGAATATACCAATAACTTGGAAGACAATGTGCTATTTTTAGTACTGTATCTGGCAACCACTCTACTGGTACAAAAGCACCACATAAAAAACTAGACCCCAAAGCAATTACATTGACAATTCCACTCATTGCATTTTTGTTATTAACGATATTTCCTACTAAAACTGCGATTGTTAAGGCACATAAAGTAAATACAAAAGAATTCACAATATATATAAGTCCTTGTGTACTAAACATCACATTTCCTACTACAAAGAAACTAATCAATACATAAAATAGCCATAAAACTAATGCAAATAGCCCATTAGATAATAGCAATATTCTATTATGCTTTTGATACTTCATACTACTAACAATCGTTCTTTTTCTAATTTTCTCCTCATGAAAACTAAATAAAATTAAACAAATCACTAAGATAGCTCCTGCTAGTAATGTATAATTCGCAAAATTATAGTAAAAAGTTGCTTTTTCTAGTCCTGTTGTATCTAACTTTGAAGTCATTTCAATTTCTGTTTGCTTAGATATAGTTTGGTTTATCTTTTCTATTATTTCATTTTCTACTTTTTCATCTGCCAAAGTTTTGTTATCTGTTTGCTTTACTAGCTCTTTTACATAGATATTTTGCACTTTTACATATCTAGCTAGCAACATCTCAGCATAACTTGCCTGATAATCTCCTGTTGATTTGATTTGTATTTCTGGATTTTCTCCTTTTAATACATCTTGTCTATAGTTTTGTGGAATATATATTACATAATTAACATCTCGATAAAACAAAGCATCATTAATTGCATCTTCATTATCCTTTACAGCTATGATTTCGCAATTCCCCTCCAAATACTTCGTCAAATTTTGAGTAATACCAATATTGGTATCTTGATTGACAATTAAGATATCTGGTTTTGTTGCTTCAAAATTCATTTGTGTATCACTTGCCTGCATATTTACTCCTGCAAAAATGAGCAATATTACTGTATTTAGAATAACACTAAATTTGCATTTATTAAGTACCTTTAAAAAAGTTTTAAATACTGTCATTGTTTCCCCTTCCTTCTATATTATAGTGCTTCATATTTTTGTTTTCTTAATCCATTGATAGAAAGTATTATCATAACTCCACTAAAAATCAATAAACTCACTATGTTCAAGAAATATCTATCTAATGTATCATAATAATACAAAGCATAAAATCCATCTGTTATCATACTAGCAGGATTTACTAGATTAACAATAGGTACATTTTTGTCAATCATATATTTCATTGTAATTCCCATCATTCCTGATAAGAAACAACCTAACATAGTAACTGCTATCAAAATTCCAATTTTAGCATTTTCATTTGCTTTTATTAGTGTAGCAACTGCAATTCCTAAACTTAGTCCTGCCAAGCTTCCTGTTAAGGATAATAGCACAATTAGTGGTAAATTCGTTCCATAGTCTACTTTTAATACAAATATAGTGTAGACAAACAAAATGGCTAATCCGATTAATTGTGCTAAATAACTTGCCATTAAACTAGAAAAAATAATCTTTCCTTTGCTTGTTGGTGTAATAGAAGTTCTTTTTCCTACATTCCCCATATTGGCTAAATTGTGATTAATAGCAGTCATTCCTAATATTCCACCATATAGACAGGTCATAGCAATTAGAGTATAAAACTCAATCATTGTGTAACTTAAATTACTATTAGAAATATTTTTAAATTCCACTTGATTATCTTCTAACATTTTCATAACATCTTCATAAATGTTCTCTACATTAGGCATATTGTAAATTCCTTCTGGATAACCTTGCATAGATTCTTGTACTCGTTTTTCCACAATGTCACTTATCATTTCTGTATTTTGCATGATTTCTTCTGTCACGTATTTTAAAATAGTTTCATTAATTCCATTGGATTTGATAACTACTTTGGGCTCTTCCTTTAGTAAAACTAGATACCCTGTTATTTCATCATTTTCTAGTAACTCTTTTGCTCTTTCTTCTGATTCATATTGTGTTTGAAAAAGTCTATCCTCATTTTCTTCATCACTTAATGTCTCAAAGGCTTGTTTCATAATTTCGTTTTCTTCCTTTTCTACAATGGCAATGGAGATAATATCTAGTTTCTCGCTATTCTCAATATTAGAAAATGCCATATTAAAGAATGTTCCTAGTATGATTGGAAAAGCGAAAGTCCAAAAGATTAGCATTTTATCTCGAAAAAGAGTTTTAAAAGCATATTTAAAATTATGGTAAAACATTAATCTCTAAGCTCCTTTCCTGTTAATTCTAAGAACACATCATTTAAAGTTGGTCTTTCTGAATAGATTTTGCTATATCCTAGATTTTCTCTTTTTAAGAATTCAATTAAATTGCCTAAGTTGTTTTCTCCTTTATTGTAAGTAACTACTAAAGTATTTTCTGTATAATTTACTTCTTCAATATGCTCTATCTTCTTCATTTTTTCTAACATGCTATCTTCTAATTGATTAATTTCTACTGTTACTTTTTCCTCAATTTTAGCAAGTTCTTTTAGCTCATCTGAAGTTCCTTGTGCTAAGATTTTTCCTTTATCCAAAATGATAATTCTATCACAAAGAATTTCTACTTCTTCCATATAGTGAGTTGTATAAACAATTGTCGCTCCATTGTCTCTTAGTTTTTTAATTCCATCTAATATATTATTTCTGCTTTGTGGATCTACTGCAACAGTTGGTTCATCTAAAAAGATAAGCTTTGGTTTATGAGCAATTCCACAAGCAATATTTAATCTTCTTAAAAGACCTCCTGATAATTGTTTTGGATAAAACTTTTTAAACTCTTCTAACCCCACTAATTCAATAGCTTCCTCAATATATTGTTTTCTTACCTTTTTATCTTTGATATATAGCCCACAAAAATAGTCAATATTCTCGTAAACAGTTAATTCTTCAAACACAGCAACTTCTTGAAAAATAACACCTAGTTCTTTTTTGATATCATAAGCATTTGGTGTCATTTCCTTTCCAAATATTTGAATACTTCCTTTACTAAATTTTAGTAAGGATAAGATACAATTAATCGTAGTAGATTTCCCACTTCCATTAGGTCCAAGTAGTCCTAATATTTCTCCTTCTCTTACTTCAAAAGACAAGTCATCAATTGCTTTTAAAGTTTTGTATTCTTTTGTTAAATTCTTCACTTCAATTACATGATTCATTTTTCTTGTTCTCCTTTATTTTCAAATTTATATCCTATTGCCATTTGCCTTACTGTGTTTTCCAACATTTCTTCGATTTCTTGGTTAGAAAGTTGTATCGTTTTTGTTGCAACCAAGCAAGCTATACCATGTGTAAATATCCATACTTTAACATGAAACTTCTTTTGCTCCTCATATGGTAATCCTGTTAATTGTTGTCCTGCTCTAATGACTTCATCTCCTGCTGAGTTTGACATGATAAAGTTTTGGGCATCTAGTTTGGTTGGGTTCATAAACATTATTTTAAAGAATTGTGGGAAGTCTTTTGCAAACTTGATATAGGATAATCCCATTTCTTTATAGTATTTCTCTTTCCCTTTTCCACTTGTCATGTAGCTATCATAAGTTTCTATTATCTTTTCAAGCACAGCTTTTTTTAGTTCTTCTATGTTTTCAAAATGATTAAAAATGGGATGTACAGAAGCATTTAATTTCTTGGCTATCTTTCTAGCATTGATTCCTTCTATCCCTTCTTCTTTTACAATTTCATAAGCTACTTGCACCACCTCTTCTTTGCTATATTTCATTGCTTTTGGCATATTCTCACCTCTTTTAAAATAACATTTGTTAGGTAACGATTGTTATTATACATATAATTTTTCTACTTGTAAATAGTTTACGCTAAAAAACTAGATATTAATTTTTGTAATATCTAGCTTTTAACATTTATTCAGATACTTTTTGAATAATATAATTTGTCCATATTACTCCATTTGATCTCTGTGTGCTTCCTATTGTTTCAAAATATTCTATTAGTTCTACGTTCATTTCTAGCTTTTCCAATATACTTTCTAATTCTTCTTTTGTCAAAAAGTTATAATATTTTCCTTCCTTAATTTCATAGCCCTTTCCTTTTTTAAAACTAGTATAAATTATTCCATCTTGTTTCAAAGCATTTATCATTTTTTCTAATATTTTTGGTAACTCTTCCTTTGTTACATGTAATATAGAAGAACAAGCCCAAATACCATCATAAGTATCTTCTTCATTTAATTCCTCGAACTTCATACATTTCACATCTTGCCCAATATACTCACTAGCTAATTTGCACATTTCTATAGAACCATCTATCGCTTCTACTTCATAGCCATTCTCTAAAAAGTATTTACTATCTCTTCCTGAACCACAACCAAAATCTAGTATAAAAGCTCCTTTTGGTATTTTATTCAAAAATCTATCATAATTTTCTTGAAAGTTACCTTGCATTGTATTTTCAAAATATGATTTAGCATTACTATCATAATAATTTAAAGTATTATATTCTTCTTTCATCTTTTTTCCCCTTTTCATAGTTCATTTTGATATTATAAGCTTCTTCCAGTTCTATTTTAATAATGTAATTTGCAAGAGGCTATTATAATACTATCCCCTTGCTTTTTATAAACAAGTCTATTCTTCTCATCAATTCTTCTACTCCAATAACCTGATAGATTTTCTTTTAATGGTTCTGGCTTTCCTATTCCGTTCAAAAGTATTTCTTTGAATATCTATTAATAATTGATTTATTCTTTTTAACGTTTTCTTATCTTGAGTTTGCCAATATAAGTATTCTTGCCATGCTCTTTCTTCCCATAACAATCTCACTCTTATTCCTCCTCAATTAGTTCGTGTTCTTCTAATTTTGCCCTCCCTGTTTCTATATCATCTATTACTGTTTCTAAGTATTTGATATTGCTTTCGGAATAAAATGCATCATTTGATATTTCAAAAGGTATCTTTTGCTCTCTTACAGTTTTCTTCGCAAAAATACAAAATGCGGTTGTCATTGTCATTCCTACATTATTACAAAATTCATCAAATTGTTTTTTTAATTCTTCATCTATTCTTATATTAATATTTGTTTGTGCCATAAAATCCACTTCCCTTCCCTTTTCTTTATTGTATCAAAGTTTATTTACACTGTCAATAAATTTATTGTTTTTTCTTCTTAGAAATAATCTTTATCATTACACCAATTACAGTTATAATCGTGATTGCATCTATTCCAATAATTACTCCATATTTTCCTGTTTTACTGTCATTACCTCCTGTGTTAGAGTTTTGTTCTTCTTTCATCTCCTGTATTTGATATGCCTGCTCCACTTTTTGTATCTGCTCTTTTTGTTCTTCTTCATACTGCTTTTGCTCTTCTTCATTCCTTTGATACACTTGTATTTGATATTTCTTTTTACTAAAACCGTTTGCAGCAGTTACTACAACTGTTACTGTGTTATTTCCTTCTTTTAAATTTTTATCTCCACTAATTTGTACAGTCGCTTTCTCATTTTCAGGAACAGCAAATACATTTAAGTCATTAACTCCCTTTGCAACTTCCGCTGCATAATTGGTTTCATTTGGCTCAAAAGGTGGACTTAATAAAACATTCTCAATTGCTAATATTTCTAGGTTAGTGTTTGCTAATGCTAGATTAGCTGTTCTTGTTACTTGTATTGTATAAGTTTTTTTCTCCTTTTGGTCCTCTGATGTTACTTGAATTTTTATGGTATTTAAACCTTCTTTTAATTTTGTATTCCCTGTAATTTCAACACTCGCCTCAGGATTACTAGTAACAGCTAGCACTTCTATTTCTTTTACTTCATTGGTTACTGTTAAATAATACTCTGTAATATTCTTGTCAAAAGCAGGTGTCATCCCTTCTCTATCTAATCTTAGAACTTCTAAATTTGCATTTCCTTTTTGTTCATTATCTCCTTTTTCTTCCTCTTCTTGCTGTTGAAAAATAGTTTCCTCTTTTCCTATTTGAACCTGTTTTTCTTGAAAATCCACTTTTAACTTTTGACCAACTGAATTATAGAAATCTCCCTCTATACTAAAAGTAGATAACCCATTTTCTTTTGCTTTAAACCTAAATTTTACAAGTTCACCTTGTTTTGCACTTCTTCCGCCATTCGTGTCATACCACACAAAAAGAATACGATTTTTCTCTACATTAGTATTGTCCATTTTAGAAAGATAGTCCCATTTATCCTCATCAAAATAGAGGAAGAAATTACAAGCTGCTGTTGTTACATCTTTTAAATTTACTGTAATTTCTACTTCTTCTCCTTTTTCTATTACATCTTGATTACTCTCTAAATACACAGTTCCATTTTCTATAGCAAGACTTATTGTACTCATTGCCAAAAGGGAAAATATTACAACAAACAATATAATTACTTTACTTTTCAACATTTCTCCTCCTAATACTATTAAATTTATCTCAGTAATTATAAGTATAACAAAAACGTAATCTGCGTAAGGCGAGCTTGCGAGCGCCTGTTAAAGTCTTCTTAGATTTTGTGCCAGAAGTGAAGCTTCTGTGCACATATGAAGACTTTAACCATAAGGATAAGTGTTGTTATACTTATAATTACTAAGAACTAAATAAATATATCGACTTATTGAACAATTTTTTGTAACTCCAAAATATGTCTTTGAATTAATAATAAATCTACAGAACTTGGATTAGCTCCATTTTTATTAATATTTGTTGCTTTTCTAAAAATTGGTTCTAATGTTTTAATCTCTAAAATATGACGTTGTAATACTAATAAATCCACACTATTAATTGCTCCATCTCCATTTGCGTCACCATATACCACAATTTGGTATTGTCTAATTACCTTATCATTTTCTTTTACTCGTATTTTACAACCAGTTCCCACAATATCAGTATCTTTCAAAACTTGGTTATTGTAATTTACTATTTCAATTTCTAAATCTGTTGTAATCTTATCTTTAATATCTTTTACTGTATTGCTGGTATAGTCTATTCCGCTAATTTCTAAACTATTCACTGTTAATGAACTGTCAAAATGGATTTCATCTTCTGCCATTTTTCTTACTACATTTACTTCACATTCTGCCTTTATATTAGAATTTTCTTTGCTACTTGCTAATATTCTTGTTGTACCCTCTTGTATAGCAGTAATTATGCCATCTTGTTGGATTGTTGCAACTTGACTATTTTCACTTGTAAATACCACTGTTTTATCATCACTATCACTTGGTTCAATATTTGCATTTATTTGGAAGGTATCTCCTATCTCCATATAAATTTGTTTTTGGTCTAAATGAATTCCTGTTACTGGACTATATACTTGAATGTTTATCTGCCCCTGTACGGTATTTTCTTGTGCCCTTACTGTAATAGTAGCTGTTCCACTGCGAAGTGCTTGGACATTTCCTTTATCGTCCACTGTGGCTACTCTGTTATTGCTAGAACTATACACTACTTTATGGTCACTTGCCTCTGGTGGACTGATAGTTACTTTTAATTGTCTCTTTTCTCCTTTTTTTAAAGTCGTGTTATCTATACTAACCTCTATTTTCTGTATTTGAACACTTGGAAGTTCTGTTACATAAGTTTGATAAATATATCCTACAATTCCATTTTCTAAAATCACTTGATCCCATCTTTCTCCTGACTGCTTTCCTTTTCGTATTCTAGTCATTTTCGTATTTTTTGCAATTGTTGTAATAATTTCATAAGAAGTAGATGGACCTGTTCTCACATTTACATCTGCCGTATTACAATACACTTTTGTGTTGTCTGTTGTAAAATCCTTTGTATTAATATTCGGGCTTTGTGTTGGAATGTCTGGCATATTGTTATACACAGGAATAATGAAGGTCATTGCATTATTTAGTAATCCACTTTTTTGATATCCACTATAAATAGACTTTGCTTCACTAGAAGGTGCTAATACATTGGTCATATATTGGTGGGTAAATAAAGTTCCTGGTCTATCGTCATTTACATCGAATTTTTGTAGATAAATTGTATTTTGTCCCACATTAATATAGCTAGAACCTATGAAAATAGCCCCACCTGTAATAGCTCTTTCCTTAGTATTCCATGGAATTAAATATTTATCTTTTGTACTTTGACTTGCTCCTTTTCCATCTTTGGCATACTGAAGTCCATTTTTAATCGCTCCCATAGGTTCTGCTGAACTTGTTGCTCCTATGTTATAGAAATTATATAATCCTTTAAATCCCTCTACCTTTCCGCTAATAGAACTATGAGATAAAAAGGGACCTACTTCTTGTTTAATACGAGACGCCAAATGATAGGGACTAACTTTAGAAGTTTTTGCTCCTTTTAAAATAAGGTCTGAATACTTTTCTGTCATATTGACTGTACTTCCACTACTAGTCAAATAGGAAACCTTTCTGTTATAGAACTCTGTTCCATATAAAATTTTTTCAATTCCATCTAAACTACTGTTAGTATCATAAGATAAAGTTTCAAATTGAAATAAACGTGCCTCATTTAAAAAGTTTCTGGGATCCATACAGTATTCTACTGCTTGCCTAGAACTATCTACCCAACCACTATCAATTTCTACATCAAATTGTCCTGGTGTAGTATTTTTCCAGCTATTTGAATAATTTTTAGGTACTAGATTTTTTCCATATTTATTTTCTTGGTCTATGACATATTTCCAATCAAAATTGGTATATAATGCTACAAATTTCCAATTGGAATGTTTTTTTGCAATTTCTCTTAAATAAGGTTGATAACTACTTGGAAAATTTTCAATACCATTTAATTTAGTAGATGCTTCTGTTTTCCAATTAAATGCAAATCCTATTCCAATGGCTAGGAATAAAAATAGTAAACTCATGAAAATATATTTTAGTATTTTTTTCATCTTCAAAATGCTCCTTTTCCTTTGTAGTTAGTATGGATTTTGGGCAAAAAAATATACCTATAATGTTTTTGCATTATAGGCATCCAATTTATTTTATAAAATATGATTTATTTTTCATAATATATTCATAATTTAATTGTACCAAATCTTCTTTTTCTTCATAAAACATATCATCACATTCTGACAATATATTTTCTATATCTTTATCTACAATTTTGTCTAATAGTTTTTCTCTTCGCTCTTCATTTTTAGGTAATCTTCTTTTCAAAGCTTTTACTGCTTTTTGACAAATGTCAGTTGTGTATGTTGCTCCAATTTCTTGAAATGCTTTTACTAGTTGATTAGAAAATATACCACTAGAATTATAGAAAAATTGCAAAAAACCTCCATTATATACTTCATCTTCTAAATTTTTCGTTATAAAAATTACTTTTTCTTTCTTGTTTAATTTTCCTATCTTATCGCCATATTCACATTTTTCATCTATATAAAGGCTCATATGCGCAACAAAATTGTTTTGGTCCTCTATCTCCCAAACTTGTTCTATTGTTTTCACTTTTTGAAATTCCTCCATACTCTTTGCAATTTGTTCTTCTAAATCTTCTTCCATTATTTTCCCCTTTTAACAATAAGACTTTATTTTTTCTTTTAGTTCTAGCCAACTATTCACTCTTGGAACTGTTACTGGTATATTTTGATTAACACTTGATGTAAATAGAATACTCCCTATATTCTTCTCGCTAATTTCCTGGCAAAACTTTGCTGAATCATCTACCATTAGGTCAATTTGATTGTCTACACATATTTGTGCTTTTTCAAAAGAGTTCCATAATATTTTAGTATATGGAATATGATGTCTTTCAAAATAGTTTAAAGTTACTTCTTCACTTCCCTTAAATTTTATTTCACCTCTTGAAGTAATAATATAAATCTCATTTCCTTCCTCTAATAATTTTTGCATAATAGTATTAGCATTTTCTTTCATTTGAGCATTACTGAAAATCGCAACACAATTATCTGCAAAAAATCTCTTGATAGTAGGATTGGTCATATCTCCTCTCATCACATCTTCCATATAATTTGAAATTTCTCCATTTTCATCATATTGTTCTATATAATTTTGTATGGATTTGGAAGTATCTGTAATAACATCATCTATATCTATTCCTATTTTCATATTCGTTCTCCTTGCCTATATTTTTCTATTCTCCTATAACTCATTAACTATATCTATTGAAGCTATTTTGTTATTTTTCAAATTTGCAACTGATTGTTTAATGAAATTTAAATCTCTCAATTCCTCATCCATATGATTAAGAATATCATCATATTCATACCATTTTCTATCTAATATTTCATCTGTCATATAGTCAGATGTTTCTCTTAAAATCTTAGTAGCAAATATAATTATTACTAAAATATCATCTTCTATTACTCTATTAGCAATATTTAAAACACCTGTTAATTCCACATCATATCCTGTTTCTTCTTTAATTTCTCTAATTGCTCCTTGTATAAGTGTTTCATTACAATCTAAATGTCCTGCTGGTATATTCCATTTTTTATAGCATTTCTTTTTTGCTTCTTGTACTAATAAAACCTTTCCCTCTTTTTCAAGAACTCCCCCTACAATTACATGCATATTTCTTTCTCCTCCTACATTTGTTGTTATCATATCATAAAGGAAAATAATTATCAATTAAATTTCTAGGTATTTATTTTCTAAAATCATTGCTATTTTCTCATAAATAACATATAATATTAGTAAGGAAAGTAAGGATTATGAAAAGAGGTGAAAATTATGGAATTAGCAAAAGTAACTACTAAAGGTCAAATTACTATCCCTAAATCCATTAGAGATACTTTGAATTTAAAAGAAGGTAGTAAGGTAATCTTTATTCAAAAGGGAAAAGACATTATTATTAAAAACTCTGCCATGTTAGCATTGGAAAAAATTCAAGATGCTTTTGAAGGCGAGGCTGACAGACTTAATTTAGAATCTGAAGAAGATATTATAAAAATGATAAAAGATTTTAGAAAAAATAGAAAGAAGGATTAGAATGAAAGTAATGTTAGATACCAATATTCTCGTTTCTGCTTTTGTATTCAACAGTAAAAAATTAAATGAACTAATCTATAAACTTTCTATAGAACATGAAATAATAATATGTACTTATACAATAACAGAACTAAATGAATTAATCAAAACTAAATTTAAAGTATCTCCAAATAGTTTAGACCAATTTCTTGAAGAATTTCCCTTTACATTGGTCTATTCTCCTCCCAATGTAGAACATAAACTCTTTGATATTCGAGATGAAGATGACTATATCATTTTACATACTGCTATTATAGAAAATGTTGATATTTTTATTACTGGTGACAAGGACTTTGACGATATTACAATTAAACATCCCAAAATTATGACTGTTAATAAATTTCTAGAAAACTATTCTTGATTTCAAAAAAGAAGCCAATTAGCTTACTAATCAACTCCTTTTCTCTCTTACTGATACACTTCTTTCACCCTATCTGGTAACTCTTCTTTTTGTACTTCATTCCAACTCACTACTCCACGAAAAGCCATTACATCTAATTTTAAATATGCACCTTCTCTTAACTCTCTTGTTGTTTTAAATTCAATCTCTTTTTCTTTTCCTGCTTCATTAAACGCTGTTAAAGTATAGCGATATTTCATATTGTCTGTTGTTGTTAAAAGTTCCACTTTAGTATTATCTATTTGAACATAATATTCTTTGGTTTGATATACTAAAAAGTAGTAGGCTAAACCACAAAGTGTAATAAAGATGATAATTAAAGCAGCTAAACATAATTTATCCTTAATATCTTCCATCTATTTCTCCTCTTTATACTTCTTCTTTAATAATATTTTTACTTCCTAAATAGGTTGCAAGGAAATATAGTCCATAAACTGCTCCCATAATGCATACTGTTGCTATAATAGATGGTATCAATTCGTCTGTACTTGTAATTGCTGTCATTGTACTTAGTGCAAATTGAATTCCAAATATAGAATGGATAATTGCTAAGACAAGTGGTAGCATAAATACTATCCCAATTTGTCTAAATAATGCTTTGTTAATCATTTTTTCATCACAACCAATTTTTCTCAATATCAAATATCTTTGTTTGTTGTCAGAACTTTCTGTTAATTGTTTTAAAGCTAAAATAGCAGAACTTGCAATTAAGAATACAATTCCTAAATAAATTGCAATAAATACAATACTAGCAGTTAGTCCTTTGCTTGATTCTATAATCGTAATTTTAGTTACCCCATCTATCTCAATATCATTTTTCTTAAAGTTTTGTAACAAAGATGAACTTTCTTCTGCAAATATCTTTTCAATTTCTTTTTTCTCATTTTCAGTATTTACATTATAGTTGGCAGCCATAAAGTATTTTCCTATTTGTTCTTGCCCCAAGTTACAACTATCTGGTACTAATAGAATTCCTGTATTGATACTACTAGCTGACATATCAATAAATCCATCTTGACATTGGTCATATTTAGGAACATATCTAGTTCCTGCTATTGTTAAAATATTTCCTTCTTGCAGTACTCGTTCTCTAAGAGTAACCATATTTTGAAAATCACAAAGAACAATATATTCATTATCTTGTAATTCAAATTGTTTAATACCATATAGCTGAGCTATTTTATTGTAATCTGATACTTTTATAATCTCTTCTTTTGTTTCATAATTAAGTCTTGGAAATTCTTGCTTTACCTCTGGGAAGATATCTCCAAAAAAGTCCTTCCATTTCATCTCTTCTATTGCATAGATTGGAATATTTACCACATCTTTTAATAAATTCATATCAAATCCATTGTTTATTAAAGTTTCTTCTACAGTAATTTTTGAGTCTTCTCTTCTTGTCTCACTATACTTTGCTGTTTTTCCGCTATATGTTTTGTAACTTTCTGGTAAGTTAGCATCTTTATATAAATTCAAATCTATTGGCGTTAATCTAACTAATTCTTTTTGAACTTTATCATTTAGCGATAAGCTAGCTGACAAAACACTAATTGTCATAAATAGCATTAAGCAGATAACACTCATACTTATTACTGTTGTATTAATTTTGTTATTTAACTGTCTTAATACAAACATGTTAGTACCTTTTAGATAAGTACTCTTTTTGGCTTGTATTAATCTCAAAACAAATCCAGACAATGACCAGAAAATAGCGATAGTACTGCCTATTCCCATTAAGATTGGCCATATTAATTTATCCATAGAATTAAGCTTGTTGATTCCACCTGTTACTATCCAGTAAGCATAGCTAAGGACTGCTACTGCAATAATGAATATGAGAATAGAAATCACAGGATTTTTGATTTTGACCTCTTCATTTTTCTTAATGGCAGTTAATAAATTAATTAGTTTGTATCTTGAAATTGTAAAAGTATTAAATATCATAACTGCAACATACACTACAGCAAAACAAATACAAGTTTTAATACAAGCATCTTGTGAAAATACAAATCTAAAACTACTCATATCCGCTTCAAACATTTTCCCTACTAAAATAGACATAAATTGTGAAGCAAATACACCAATGACAATTCCTGCTACTAATGATAAAATCCCTATTAAAATGGTTTCTAATAAAATGATTTTAGAAATTTGCCTTTTGCCCATTCCTAAGGTCATATAAATACCAAATTCTTTTTTCCTTCGGTTAATTAAAAAGTTATTGGCATATACAATTAGTAACCCTAATACCACTGCCACAAAAATAGATACTATTCCAAGCATTCCAATCATTAAGGTAATAATTTGCTTTTGAGATTCTGATACTTGTAGCATTGCTTGTTGACTATCTAAGGAATTGAACATATAGAATATAGCAACACCTAATACCAATGTCAAAAAGTAGATAGCATAATCTTTGAAGCTTTTTTTCATATTTCGGAAAGATAATTTAAATAACATCGTTCAAATCACCTCCAAGAAGTGTTTGGACTTCTATGATTTTCTCAAAGAATTGTTTTCTACTGCTGTTTCCTTTGATTAATTCATTAAAGATTTTTCCATCTTTGATGAAAATAATTCTATCTGCATAACTAGCAGTAAAAGCATCATGTGTAACCATTAAAATAGTGGCATTCATTTTTTGATTTAAGCTTTCAAAACTTTCTAATAATTGCCTTGCTGCCTTACTATCTAAAGCCCCTGTTGGTTCATCTGCTAGAATAAGTTTTGGGTCAGTTACAATTGCCCTTGCTGAAGCTACTCTTTGCTTTTGACCTCCTGATATTTGATATGGATATTTTTTTAAGATTTCTGTAATTCCTAATTTTTCTGCTACATTTTTTACTCTATTTTGGATTTCTCTTGGTTTTACTTTTTGGATAGTAAGTGCTAATGCAATATTTTCAAAACAAGTTAAGGTATCTAACAAATTGAAGTCTTGAAAGATAAAGCCTAATTCCTCTCTTCTAAATTTGTTTAAGTTATTTCCCTTTAGTCTAGTAATGTCTTGACCATTAATTAGAATTTGTCCTGCCGTTACTCTATCTATAGTAGAAATACAATTTAAAAGTGTAGTCTTTCCTGAACCACTTGCTCCCATTATTCCTACAAATTCTCCTTGTTCTACTTTGAAACTGACATTATCAATGGCTTTTGTTAAGTTTGATTTGTTTCCATAGTATTTTTCAATGTTTTTGACTTCTAATACAGTGCTCATTGTTCTTCTCCTTTTTTAATCTAATTGAATTTATGATTATAATATAAGTGCAGTCCCGCGCAAGGTGAACAAAGTGAACGCCTGTCGCTTTATTTATAAAGCGACCAGTAAGGGACAAACATTATTATAATCATAATTGTATTATAATAAAAAATACCTTTATTTGCCATTGATTAATGTGACATTAATCTTACATTTTTGTAAGATTAGCTTTTTTTCGATTTTCTCTGTATATACTTATATTTCAGTTTTTTACTGATTTTTCAATACTTTTCGCCATTTATAAAACTTGTC
>JAAWNJ010000115.1 GCA_022798895.1 Clostridia bacterium
AAATGTTTTTATAAGCATTCCTCCTTCTTATAATCTCAATTTTGTTTGTATTCAAAAACTATTAAACTATCCTCCTTTCTAATTTTTAGCCGAAAAAATAACAAGTTAGATTTCTTTTCTTACTTGTTATTTATCTATCTTTATTTAATTTTACGCACAATCCCCCTATAGCTGTTTTTAACTATAAGTGGCATTTTTAAGTGCTACTTACTTTACCTTTGCCTAAATGCAAAGTCAATGCTGAAATAAAATCAGCTTACCCTAATTTCTTAGGTATAACTATAAATTTATTTTTATTTATAGTTACTATTTTTGAATACATACTTATTTTACTACATTATTTTATAAAATGGAATATATACGACTATAATTTTTTTATTCTTAGAGTAGCAACATTTTTGCGATTTTCTAATAGGCAACTTCAATTTTTCACTAATTATCTAAAAATTCTTTTATTGCTGAATTAACAAGTCTTGTAAATGAAATCCCCGTATTTTTACTGAAAATTTCTAGTTTATCAATATTGTCTTTTCTTAATCTTATATTTCTATAAGTTACTGTGTCCAATTCTTTTCTACCATAAAACTTAGGTTCTTTATATTCTTCTATTGCTATATTAATTATGTCGCTAATATTAGCATCATAAACTTCTAATGATAATCTTTTTACACCTTCATATAAATTATCATCAATATTAATTGATTTTTGTTTTATATGATTACCTTGTAAATATAATCTTTCTCTAGCTAACATACTATCCTCCTCTTTTGAGTTGTTTTGATAGTATTATATATACTTCCCCAATTTTTTAATACTAATCTAATTAATATTAAAAGTATGTATTTTTGAATAGACTTTTACTCTTAAAACTAGTATAATGTTTTTGTAAAATATAAGTTATTATTTTACAACTTTAAAACGAAAGGAGGTTTTTGTATGCTAATCTCTAGTAAATTAGAGGAATATATTATACAATGTTTACAAGTTTCAAAATCTAATATTATTATTACTGATTTAGAAAAAGTAAAATTTTCTAAGTCACTTGAAACAAATAACAATTATTCCATTGATAATTATAATTTAAGTATTCAAGTCAAACACTTAATTAACCACTCAAATTTCACAGATCCTAATTCGTATCTTTTACTTAATAATCATGAATGTATTAAAATATTAGAAAATGATTCTATAAATTATGCTTGCCAAATCATTTTTCCTATTTACAATTCTGCAAGTCATATTCAAGGCTTATTAATCCTATATCGACTTTCAGGCAATTATATCAAAAGCAGTTTAAAAGCTGTAGAAAATTTCAAAAAATTTGTTACCGAATCTATTAATACAAACGAAAAGGAGAACTAATATTGATGAAAAAAAAAGAAACTAAAAATAATGTAAGAAAATTTCCTAATAAGTTTAAACAAAATCAAACTGAAGATCACATAAATATTTTAGCCAATGCTCTTAAGAATGAAGCTATTGCAATTATAAGTCAAAGAATAGACAAATATTATGATGATTTTCTCAAACTTCCAAAATATGCTGAATGTAACAAAAATCTCACAGCAATTTCTGAGCAAATTGATGCCTTATCTGACGAAAACATAAAAAAGCTTTTTGCAGATTATCAGCATTCTTTGAATCAAATGCATGAATATGATTTAACACTATCCTATGTTCTTGGTATGCGTGATGGAGTTCTTGTCGGCTTGGTAGAAAATAAATGAGTTCCTTATATAAAATCATATATTAAAGAACTCTAAGGATTTATATAACAAAGATAGGCTTTAAGTTGGCTTTTTATCGCCTATCTTTATCTTCTAATTCGTATATAGCATTATGTATGGACATATTTACTAATTTGCAAATTGATATGTTATATTTTGCTTTTAGTCTTTCTAAGCCTATTATCAACGATTCTCGTATTTGTAATGTGTGTTTAATAGATACATCATCTTTTCCTTTTTTATAATTAGTTATATTTTCACTTATTACTAATTTTTCAATGCTAGCATTAATTAGTTGATTTACAGATGCCACAAAAACTCTGTCTGATAGCATTTGTAGCTTTTCATATAATTTATCATCTATTTTTATAGTTTTTCTTATTATCTTTTCTTTCTTATCAAATTTGTCAAATGCTCTCAATCTCTTCCACCACACTCTCTAAATGTATTATACTGATTTTAAATCACATTTAGAACCGTGTTACATGATGGCTATTTTTCCATATACCTTGTAAGTATGGTAGAAATTATAACTTTGGGCGTTGGTTTTAATTCCAATGAAAAGTAATCTTTTATAATGTTCTTTTCCTGATACAAATATGCTAAATTGCATGCTTTCGTTATATCAGTTTTTATACTATGTGCAGATTTATGATTTTGCATAGCAATTACTTTATATACATATTTCTCCAAATTATCTAACAAGTCTATATCATTGTTTTCAAAAATATATATCATTGCTTCTAATAAATATTTTGTACCTTTGTATTTAAAATTAAATCCTAATATTGCTAATTCTTTTTGAAAACTATTTTTAACATTATCAGCATTAAAATTTCTTTCTATTTCATTAGCAATTTGCTGAATTTTATTGTAGGTCATTTGTATAGGCTCTATTTTATTAGAGTATGCCTCTATCTCTAGACTTATTAATGCCTGGTTTAATAATTCTGTATCTCCTGAAAGTAAAAATACCTTTGGTTTTCCATACGATTCACTTTCCTTTATTTTTTTAAGAACTTCTATTCCTGATAATTTTGGCATTTTTAAATCTAATATTAATAAGTCTACTGTATCTTTTTTCAAAAATTTTAATGTTTCTTCTCCATCTGTTGCAAGATATTTAACTTGAAGATTATTTGATTTCGTAGTTATACAATTGACAATGTGTTTACAATACTCAATGTTATCGTCTGCTATAAGTGTTTTTACCATTTTAAGTTACCTCTTTATAATTTTCTAAGTTAGGAATTATTAAATCATTATCAATAACACTATTTTTATTTATATCGTACACCGTCTCTCTATAATATGTATTACTTTCCTCTATTACTCTTTCAATGTTAAAATTTTCTCTGTTAATCCATATTTGTTTATACTCACTCTCTTGATTAAATTGATATTGTAGAATGTAGTATTTTTTTGCATCGTATTCTTCATTTTTAACTTGTATAATATATGGAAAAAACCAAGCTTTAAAAGTTGTAAAATCAAACTGTCCACTAAATAAGCTACCTTTTTCAATCCATTGATTCATTTCATTTTTAGCATACTCTTTTCTTGTAGTATAAATAGTTATGTCTTCTTTAGTATCGGTATTAATATATTCTACAATTTCATTAGGTACTATTTGCATTTTTGAATATATTGATGTCTCTTTTTTGAAACTTTCTGTATCTGCTAATTCTTTTACTTCTCTCTTTATTTTTCCATCTTTATAATAATATTTCTTTAGATCACTATCCATTTCTTTTGTATTATAATTGATATATAATGTTTGTTTAGTTATGCTGTAGTTGTCTATTTCCATTAAATTATCATAATAATTACACATTTTAGATAGTATATTTTTTTTGTATAATATATTTCCGCCAAAAATAAAAATAAATATTGCAACGAAAATGAAAATACTTGTGATTACTGTTTTTAATCTAAACATCTTTTTACTATATTTTTTTAAATAATCATATTCCTCTTGATCTTCTTCTTCCTCATTTAAATTCCTTTGATTATTTTTTTCCTTCAGTAAAAAAAATTGCATTTTACATTTTTTACAATCTTTAAGGTGATTGTCTATAAGTTCCTTAGTTTCTTTTGATGTTAAATTTTCTATATAATTTGGTAATAAATCCATTACAACACAGCAC
>JAAWNJ010000116.1 GCA_022798895.1 Clostridia bacterium
GAATATTTAGATAAAAATAAGTAGGTTAGTCTTAATAGCCTACTTATTTTCATCTAGCCATTTATCAAAATCCTCATAAGTTTTCTTTTCATTTCTAATTGCATCCATGAATTTTTTTGCTTCTTTTTTCCAATTTTCATAATCTTTTTTATAAACTTCTATGTCAGGGTTACGTTTAACTAACATCGCTTTTTTAGAATACATTTTACGATATTTACCATAAACTTTATCATTTTCTTGTTTAATTCTTTGAGCTATTTGATTACCAATATCCCTGCAAGTTTGTTTGCCTTTGAATAAATTATTACAATAATTAATGCGAGGATTATCTGTTATAAAGTATTTACCACAATTTTTACATTGTTTTATTATAAAATTGTTTTCTTCCACAAATTTAAATAATGTAATATAAAGTATGGTATAAACACTAGAACTTGTTGCATTAGTTTCAGCATATACATCAGCAAAATGTTGACCTGTTGTAAAAAATTCTAATAATTTATCTTCACTGGTTTCAAGATACTCAGGAAAAATTTTATAATTAAAAGCATCATCTATTTTAAAATCAGTAACATATGGCTTTAGTGTTTTAAAATGTGAGGTGTAGTAAATATAAAATCTCATCTGGTTAGTCATTGTTCTTGAATTTTCAAGAGGATGTTTGTTAAAAATATAGTCAACAAATTCAGAGTAAATCCTTTGAACTTTTATGGCATCTTTTTTTATTAATTTGAAGTATTTTTGCCCTAAACTTTCAATTTCACTATAGCTATAAGACTTATCGATTTTTAAATTCTCTATATCATTTTTTTCAAAATATTTTATATAAGAAGTAAAAAATTTAGTAAACCAAACAAAATATTCATCGAAATTAGAGAAATTTGTATTTAAAAAATCAATTAAATTTGTTCCTCTGTCATAAATTGAGAAATGGTCTTTAATAAAAAAATGACAATTTGAAAGTTCACCTAGTTCGTAGTAATGCAACTTTTTGGGTATATTTAAATGGTCAATTTTTCTTTTTATTTCATTTGTAAAAGGTTTGGTTTTTAGATGTTCGGTAAATAATTCTTCATATTCTTCATATTCTTTATATTCATCTTCAGATAAGCAATCTTTTATAATATCTAAAACTGAAACACCTTCAGGTAATTTACAATCTGGATCACCATACAATAAAGTTAAATGTTTGATTTCTTCTCCATTATTAATAGAGATGTGTATATTACTATTTACTTTATCTTCTTTCATAATTCCTCCGTTAACAACTTATAAAATCATCAAGAGTTAACTTGCTATCAAAATAAGCAATAAAGTATTTACAAAGTTAACTATACACAATATAATACAAATGTTAACAAAAGTCAATGCAAATTTGCTAAAAATCTGGAGGTGATACTATGGAATTACAAAAAGTTCAAAGAACAACACTAACAATGAAAGAAGCATCAGAGTATTTAGGAATATCTTATTGGTTAGTTAATCAGTTAGTAAGAAGAAAACAAATACCATGTTCAAAAGTTGGTGGAAAATATTTGTTTAGAGTACAAGCACTAAATGAATATTTAGAAAATATGGAACAGCAATCTATAAGTTAGATTGTAAGGAAAGCGGGGAAAGGAGGATATGTATAATTTACAATGGTTAAAACTAAAAATTAAAATATTTTCAAACAGGAAAATGCAAATATTACTAAAAGAAACTGATGGAGATACATATTTTAGAGTATGGATTCAACTAATAACTATTGCTATGGAATGTAATAGTGAAGGAAAGTTAGTAATAGGAGAAAAAACACCAATGACAATAGAAAATTTTTCAAAGATTATGGGAAAGTCTAAGAAAAAAGTGGAGAAAATTATTAAAAAATTTCAAGAATTAAATATGCTAATTGTAGAAGAAGGAGCATACAAAATTAAAAATTGGAGTAAATACCAAAGTGTTGAAGCAACTGAAAAATATCAAGAACAAAATAGGATAAGGCAACAAAGATATCGTGAAAAATTGAAAAGTGAAAAAGAAAAAAGTAACGTTACAATAACGGAAAATAACGAGGTAGAAGATAATACACAAGAACGAAATACAAGAAAGGAGAATGAGAACAATAATGGATTTAGAGAATACAAAATATGAAAATTGTCAAAAGAATTTCCACAATAAATGCAAATTCTGTGGAAAAGATTTAAAGCCAATAGGATTAGACTACTTATATACTAATGTATCTTTAGAATTAATTGAATATGAAAGATGCGTTTGTAAAGAATCCAAAAAATATTGGAAAGATCTAGACTTTAAAATTCAAGAGCAGAAAAAGAAAGAACATTATAGAGAGATGATAAGTCAATTTTATTCTCAAAATTATATTAGTAAAAGGCTAAAAGATTATAATTTTAAGAATTTCAAAGTAACAGATGTTAATAAAAAAGAAGTAGCAATTGCAAAAGATCATGCTAATAAATGTATCAATAATGGACAAGAAAATGGACTTATTATTACTGGAAATTCTGGAGCAGGAAAGACACATTTAGTAGCATCAATTTCAAATGAATTGATAGAAAAAGATAAACTAGTTTTGATGGGGAGATTAACATCATTGTTGGATATGATAAAAGAAACTTTTAAAGATAATTCAAAGTCGGAAAATGAACTAATAGAACTATTTTCTAATGTAGACATGGCTATAATAGATGATTTAGGAACAGAAAAAATTAGCAGTTGGGCATTAGACAAGATATATACAATTATAGAAAATAGAAATGAAAATAAGTTACCAATTATTATAACAACTAAGTTTGATAAAGAAGGCTTATTACATAGATTCAAGCAAACTAATGACAAAGAATTATCGGATGCAATTATTCAAAAATTATATCAAATGTGTTATGGAATTGAACTAAAAAGATATGATGAAAATCAAAAAGAAAAGCTAGCACAAGCGACAAAACTAAATGCTAACTTAATCTAAAATCTAAATTTATTATAGTATATTTTGCTATAAAAGTAAAGCAAAAAAGTTCAAATTTTTAAATTAGAAATTTGAACTTTTTTGAAAATATTTTAATAAAAATTAAGAAAATTTTTACTAAAAAAAGTCCCTCGGAGAGCTAGAAAGGGTATTAGGGCATTTTGCCCTAAACAGCGAAAAAGGTGTCAAAACACCAAGCTGGTGAATATTAGGTAATAAAAAATATTACCCATAGTCAAGCAAAATAAATTTTGCTAAATCTTAATGCTTCGTAAACTAGCATTAAGATATTTGCATAGAAAGGAAATAATGAAATATGTATACAGATACACAACAGATTTTAGATAGTATTTTTCTATCGTACAATAAAATTTTGAAAAAATTACACAACTTAGGATTAACAACTAAACATGGTAAAGAAATATCAGAAATGGATTTAAGAAAAGCAATAGATGTTATGGTAGAAAAACATCCAACTTGTAGATGGAGAAGTGAAAAAATTAGAAATAGAAAATATTTTGTTTTAGTAGAGGGATATTACTGGCTAACTCAAGTCTACTTTCAAAAAGAAAAATCTTTAATAGATGCTGATATAGACTTTTTTGAATTTAGAATTAAACAGTATGAAGAATTATTAAAAGTAGATCATAATGAAAATTGGTGGACTGAAGATATGAATATTAAACAACTATGCGAATATTTCAATAGACAAGATATTACTGTTAGAAAAGCAATTAAGAAAATGTGTGATAGTGGGTTAGGAGAATATAAATTTTTAGTTGCTAATAAAGTTGTAATTTCTAGTAAATGTATTGAGTGGAT
>JAAWNJ010000014.1 GCA_022798895.1 Clostridia bacterium
CCCAAATACATAAGTTAGTGTGATTCCTGCTAAGATGAGCAAAACCACTATGGTCACTACTAAAGCTACAAGGGTTATCCCAGCTGTTGAAGCTTTGCTGATTACAGATGGGTTATCCTGGCAGGATATACCCTTTTCATTCTTTTTCAATTTTTTAACTCTTCCCTTCATTCTTCCTTTGCTCCTTCTTTTTTATTCTTATGTATAGTTTTCACATTTTGGGTTTATCTTATACACTGTCTTTTAATATTAGTATAATACATATATATATATTATTTCAATATATTTTATCAGTATATGTCATAAGATGTCAATAATCAACTTTAATTTTTTAGTTAATTCTAAGAAAAAAGGAAGCCATTTTTAGACTTCCTTTCTGTAACTAGCTGTTTTCAGCTGTTCTATTTGCAATTTCAATTGCTTTTGTAACAATGTTACCACAAGTTTTTGATGGAACATTTCCCCATCCGCCATCTTGTTTTACTTGGTCATATACACCAAGTTCTTTGGCAATTTCTTCTCTTAATTTATTGGAAATAAGTTTGCTGTTCTTTGACATCGAATTTACCTCCTACTAGAGTTTCCTATTTGTGAAATTTTATTTTCTTACTTGATTAACAGTGAAAGCTTTTTGCTTTTTGTTACTTTTGTTTCACATTATTATTTTGTACCTAAATCTCTAAAATATTTCTTAAATTTTTTCCATTTTATTTAAAATTATTTTTTTGCCTACAAATCTGTAACCATTTTAGTGAGTTAATGTACCATTTGGTGTATTAATAATCACTAAAATGTCTTCTTCCTTTCCTGTTTCGCAATTGATATATACTAAGAAATCAGTATCATCTACTTTTCCTTTGAACTCCCAGCATAGTACTTCACTTTTCCATTCTGTTGGAATAATGGCTAAACCTTCACTTTTGATATCTAAATTTTTGTTTAAATTTTTCTTTGCTTGCTCTTTTGAAATGAGAACTTTCGAAATATCTCTAGTTTCATGATTATTCAAGTATCCACTCGTTTCAACTCCCATAACTTCTCCATTATCTAAAGCAACTTTTACCTTGATTAAGTCTGGATAAACTGTTACATCATCTTGTTCATAAGCATAGTTAATGGTAACAATTCCATCCTGTTTTAGATAATAGGTTTCTTTCATATTTTTGAAACCACGTTCCTCTAAATATTTCTTTCCAATTTCGTTTGCTCTTTCTTGGCTAACACTTTCTGCCTCTATACTACGGTTATAGTTCATAAATACAATATGTCCACCTTTTTCTGTAACAGAAATATTAAAGTTTGCCTCTTTTTCATTATTTACTTTCGCGTTGAAATCATAGGTAATCATGTTTGTATTTTCTGATTTACCTGATAGTGTAATTTCTTGTACTTTATCTTCTCCAATAAATTTTTTTGCTATTTCTTTTGCCTTGTCCTCACTGATATTTTCGCCTGTTAAGCCTTTTTTCTCTTTTTTCGTAATATGCTCAGAAAAAGCTCCATCATAAATTAGCCCTGAATACTCGTGGAAGTTTTCTTCTAAGTTTGTAAAGCTATTTTTAGAGATGTTGCTTACTTCTTGTGCAAAGGCAACTGTTCCTTTTTTCGTTAGCTCTCCCCAGCTAATTCTTCCATCATTCATATCTGCTGATAATTGATTTAATGTGTTTTCTAATTCCACACTATAATCATGTAATTGTTTTAAATTGTTTAAATCTTCTTGACTTAACTTTTCATTATTAATATTTTTACGTGAAAGTGAATAGCTATAATCACTTACTTGATTTAAAAACTTTTCTGTTTTCTCTAATTCTACACTTTCTATTGGAAGTCTTGATAAATATACTTGTGCTAAGTTTGCCTCTTTCCATACATTCGTTAATGTTTCTGCGCCATGTTCTGGTGTACTAGAAATTAATGATTTTGCTAAGTACGTCTCTACATTTTGCACATAATCTACTAATTCAAAAAATGCCATATTATATTGATTTTCTGAAGCTAATCTATAATCTGTTTGTTTTTTGTAAATCCATACTCCCATTGCAATAATAATGGCAAATAATACGACAACGACACTAAGCATATGCCTGTCTTTTAATCGATTTTTCCAATCTACTAATTTATTTTGTCCCATTTCTTTTTCTTCCTTTCTATTTGAAATAGTTAGTTGAATTTCATTTCAACTTGTTCTTGTTAAAATATTGCCCTAATAATAGCTATATTTCTGCCCCTTAACGGCAAAATCTATGCTTACCAATAGTTTTAATCAATGGTCTTGACCAAATCCATTTATTAGTTGCAGTATCTGGATTAAAATAATAAATCGCTCCATCTGTTGGATCCCAACCATTTAGTGCATCTCTCGCTGCCTTTACAACTGTGGCACCTTCTTCTATTGGTACATTAATCTGTCCATCTGCAACTGCTGTAAATGCTCCTGACTGATAAATAACTCCTGCAATAGTATTTGGAAATTTAGAATCTTTGACACGATTCAAAATAACTGCTCCTACTGCTACTTGTCCCTCATAAGGTTCTCCTCTCGCTTCTCCATTTATAGCTCTTGCGAGTAGTTGTACATCTGAAGTATTTCCACTGTTGCTATCTGCTGCATAAACAGGCTCTTGTCCAACTAATTCTAATATTCCAAAAACTGCTAAGAATGTAGATATCATAGTAAGTATCATTAAGATAGTTCTAAAAATAATAGATTTTATTTTTTGTTTTTTCATGGTTAACTCCTTGTCTTAAAATTTTCTTTGCCACTATTTTGTGCATATTTTGTAAAATTATTCAAAAAACTAAAATAAAAAACTAGTCAAATTTACTCAATTTCACTTGAGAATTTTTGACTAGTTGTATGATACAATTTACATTAATATACAATCTTATTTTATTTAATTCCTATATATACATAATATCCTTTGTCATCACCACCATTTTGTGGGTACAAATTAGAGCTGGTTCCGCTAATTTCTCCATAATAAGTAGAACCTTTATTATATCCAGTAATAACCATATCCACCGTTAGGTCACACACTTGAAGTAGCCAGGCTTCCCTTTCATACTGGTATTCACATTTCAGGCAGAAGATCGCTTTTGTAAGTGTGCCCTCATCAAGTTTGGAGGTTCTAACTAGCCTCCCAGCGGCGGATACCGTTTGTTGTGTGAAGGCATTATGAGCAATCAGCCCATCCCCGAGTTATCTTCCAAACTGGGCAGCTATACAGTGCGTTTTTCGCCACGCGCATTTCACGCGGTGCAGATCTCTTCTCTGTATATTTCTTTATCGGATTACTTGACCATTTCTCCCATACATATAATTTCGTTGTTCCAGATACACTTTGATCGCTTGTATTTCCTTTTGCATCATATACCTTTACCATACAGCTATGACTTCCTGTACTTAAATCTGTAATAGTTTTACTCTTTGTTACACTTAATGTTGTTGCTGAACATGTCTGTGTATCTCTTAATACATTATCAACATAAAATTCCACTTTCACAATTCCAGCTTTTGTGTCTTCTGCTGTCACACTAAGGGTAATTCCTGTCTCTGAATATTTTTCGGCTGTGAAATTTGTTATTGTTGGACCTTCGTTATCAAAATTAAATCCTTCACTTCGGCATATATTAGTTTTGCCACTTTCTGTTTCTAGTAATGTCCATAAATAATAAGTTCCTGTATAGCCTTTTCCTATAATCGTTTCATAATTACTACAATTTTCTATAAAACTACTTTGTGTTGGTTCTACTGTCGTGTTTAGCCACTGATATTTTATACTTTTTACTTTGTCATCAGTTTCTTTTACCTCTACCTTTACTGGATGTTCTTTTTGATATTCTTCATTGCCATTTGGGCTATATTCTACTGACATAACAATTCCATCAACAGTTATTAGCTCTATAGCTGATAACTCTGCATATACTTTAATGGTGTATTTTCCATTTTGTTTTACAGAACAATTCTCTATAATTTCATCCTTTCTATTGCTATATTCATACTCTTTTATTACATGTCCTTCTTGTATAATTTCAATTTTATGAATTCCATTTTTTTCTTCCTTTGCGGTTATGGTAAATGTTGCTAATCTAGAATTTTCTGCTAGTACAGGAGCACTTACTGTTAAGCTTGGAAATACCAATTCCTCTTTTTTTCCTAAGTATTTTCCTAATTTGGGAACACTTCTATCTAGCTCAAAAGCATAACCATCTATAATTACAATATCATCTATGATTTCTGCATCTTGAATTTCATTTAAAATATAAGTATCTAAAAAATCATTTTCATTGTACTTTATATTTGTCCTTTTCTCTACTTGAACAGTAGTTAATACAACTTCTATCTTTTCCCTTGCTTTTGCTATTTCTGTTTTTAATTTTGCATTTGATGCTTGTTTGAATATGCTATTGTCTCCTAATACATAAGTTAGTGTGATTCCTGCTAAAATGAGCAATACCACTATTGTTACAACGAGTGCTACAAGTGTAATTCCCTTCTCTTTATTTCTTTTCTTTTGTTTCTTCATCTTTCTTTATTTTCCTCTCTCTGTTTTTGTATATCTTTATATTAGCATTCAATTAAATGCATGTCAAGAGAATTTATTTGAGTGCATGGTAATATTTTTATAGGAGGTATTGTCATGTATCTAAAGAGATTAAAAGATTTAAGAGAAGATAGAGATTTAACACAAAGTGAAGTAGCAAGTTACTTACAAATTACGAGACAACAGTATGGTTTATATGAAACTGGTAAACGTGACATTCCAGCAGAATTTATCAAATTTCTAGCTATATTTTATCATACCTCTACAGATTATATTCTAGAATTAACGAATAACATAGATTCATACAAAAGCTAATTTCTTTGGTATTACGCTTGATATTATATAATAATTACAATATAATATATCTTGGATTGTAAACGTGATTATAATTGGCTCATTTAAAAAGAGAAAGGAAACCCAAAATGAAAAAAGTATTAATATTTTATGCTTCTTATGGTGGTGGACATTTATCAGCTGCAAAATCCATCTTAAAGTATATTACTGAATGTTGTCCTAATGCAGAAGCTGAAATGATAGATTGTATGAAATACATTAATAAACCAATTGAAAAGGTGACAACTGGTGCTTATCGAGAAATGGCAAAAAAAGCTCCAAAACTATGGGGAAAAGTATATTCTGGATCTGAAAAAGGCCTTCTTTCCCAAATTAGTAAGGATAGCAATAAATTAATGGCTAGAAAATTAAATCATTTATTACAAGAAAAAAAGCCTAATCTTGTTATCTCTACACATCCTTTTAGTAGTCAAATGGTTAGTTACTTGAAGAAAAAGGGAAAACTAAATTGTACTTTAGCAACTATAATGACTGACTTTGCTATGCACAAGCAATGGCTTATTGGGCATGAGTTTACACAATATTTCTTTGTCTCTAATGAAGCTATGAAACAAGATATAATAGAGTATGGAGTTTCTAATGATAAAATATTTGTAACTGGAATTCCTATGTCTGATAGATTTTTTGAAAACTTTGATACTAAAAAAATTCACGAAATGTTTGACTTAGATATGAATAAAAAAGTCATTCTTTTTTTTGGTGGTGGCGAGTTTGGATTAGGAAAAGAAAGAACTTCACAAATTCTAAAAGCTTTTATTCAAAAAGCTCTTGATTATCAAATTGTGGCAGTAGCTGGAAAAAATGAAAAAATGAAAGAAGCTTTTGAACAACTAGTTAAAAATAATAATGCTCAAGATAGAGTTCGTGTGTTAGGTTTTACTGATAAAGTCCCTGAATTAATGCATATTTCTTCTTTAGTGGTAACCAAGCCTGGCGGACTTACTACTACTGAAAGTTTAGCTTCTAACCTTCCTATGGTAATTATAAATCCCATCCCTGGCCAAGAAGAGGAAAACGCAGAGTTTTTGGTTTCTAATAGGGTTGGTATTTGGATAAAAAAACAAGATATTCCTGAGGAGATTATTACTACTTTGCTTTCTTCTGATGAATTAGAAAAAATGAGGGAGAATACTCAAAAGTTCACCAAACAGTATTCTACGAAAATGATTTGTGATATGTTATTAAACTAAGTATATATAAAAATGAAATGATAGTAAAGAATTTAAAATCATTACTATCATTTCATTTTTATTTTATATTCTCTTTATCAAGAGAAACTGATGCTAAATCTCTCTTCTACCTTCTAATGCTTTACTTAAAGTAACTTCATCTGTATACTCCAGATCTCCACCAACTGGAATTCCATGTGCAATTCTTGTTGCCTTAATTCCTAATGGCTTTACTAATTTAGAAATATACATTGCAGTCGCTTCTCCTTCTACACGTGGATTAGTTGCTAAAATAATTTCTTTGACTTCACCATTCATTAATCTAGATAGTAATTCTTTGATTTTAATATTATCTGGCCCTACTCCATTCATAGGAGAAATGCTACCATGTAATACATGATAAACTCCTTTAAATTCGTGAGTTCTTTCCATTGCTACCACATCTCTAACATCTTCTACTACACAAATAATAGTATGATCGCGATTTAGATTACCACAAATTGGGCAAGGGTCTGTATCTGAAATATTATAACATTGTGAACAGTATTTTAAATTACTTTTTGCTTCTAAAATAGCTTTTACAAATTCATTAGTCTCTTCTTCTGTAGCATCTAACATATGAAAAGCAAGCCTAGCTGCTGTCTTGCTCCCAATGCTAGGCAATTTTTCAAATGCTTCAATTAATTTTTCAATTGATGGTGCATAATAACTCATTTTACTATTCCTTTTCCTACATCATGCCTGGTATATTATACTTGCCTAATTCTTGTGCTTGTGCACTGTCTACTTTCCTCAATGCTTCATTAACACAACTTAAAATTAGGTCTTGTAACATCTCTACATCATCTGGATCAACAGCTTCTTTTTTGATAGTAATTTCTTTTACTTCTTTACTTCCAGATACTTTTACATAAACTGCTCCACCACCTACTACTGCATCAAACTCTTTTGCTGCAAGTTCTGTTTGAGATTTCTCCATATCTGCTTGCATTTTTTTCGCTTCTTTCATTAATTGGCCTAAGTTCATTCCGCCAAATCCACCCATTCCTGGAAATCCGCCTTTTTTTGACATAATATTTTTTCTCCTTCTTTTATGTTTACTTTTAAAATTAATTAACATTTCTTCTATTCTTCTATTTCATTAACTGGAATACCTAAATCCTTGATTGGATTTTGTTCTTCCGCTTCTTTTGCTTTTTGCTTTAAAATCTCATCTTGATTATCTAATAACTTTACTCTCATTGGTTTTCCACATTCTATGGAAACTAATCTTTCTAATTCTTGTATATTTTCAGGACGTTCCATAGTAGCTTTAATAAATGGAGTTAGTCCATTTTGGAATACAATACCTACTGTCATATCATTGACTAGTGTAGCAATTGTGCTCATTAAATTGGTAGCTAATATCATTTTTCTTTCTTCTCTTAATGTACTTATAATCTTTGGCCAAAATTCTAGTTGTTTGATATTTAACTTACTAAAATCTATTGGCTCTTTCTTTTCCACTTTTGCTACTGTATTTGTTTTTGCTTTTTCTGTATTACTACTTGCTTGGAAATTTCCTTGTGCCATTTTTCTTTCTAGTTGTGTTATTCTTGTTTTTAGTTCTTCTATTCCTCCTGAGCTTGCCATATTTTCATTTTGCATTGTTTGAATTACTGGTTGACACAATTTAATCATGGCAACTTCAAATAATACTGCTTTCTGTGAGGACCATTTCATATCATTTTCTAGTTCTGATAACACATAAATCATTTGTAATAGTCTTTCTTTTGACACTTTCTCTGAAATACTTGCTATTTGTTTTAGTTCTTCTTGGTTATAGATCTTTAGTTTCTCAGTTGTTTTCCAAACTAAAATATCTTTTGTATACTTAATTAATTCCCATAGTAAATTCGTTAAATCTTTTCCTTCTTGCATGACCGCTTCTACTGTGGTAATTGTTTTCTCTATATTACTTTCTATTATTGCTTCCACTATTTGTGAGATAAAGGTTAGTTTTGGAATTCCTACTAAATCTTTTACTAAGTCCTCATCTATCTTTTGGCTTCCTTCTTGTAAGCATCTTTCTAAAATACTTAAAGCATCTCTCATAGCTCCTTCTGCTAGAATAGAAATAATGCTTAATGCCTCTTTTGTAATTTCAATTTTGCTTTCATCACAAACATATTGTAATCGTTTACTAATGTCATTATTCGAAATCTTTTTGAAATCAAAACGTTGACATCTAGAAAGAATAGTTGCTGGTAATTTTTGTGGCTCTGTAGTAGCTAAAATAAATTTAACATGTGATGGTGGTTCTTCTAGTGTTTTTAATAATGCATTAAAGGCTCCTGTTGATAGCATATGAACCTCATCGATAATATAGACTCTATATTTAGCAAGTGTTGGTAAAAAATTCACTTCATCACGGATAGCTCTAATGTCATCTACACTATTGTTAGAAGCTGCATCCATTTCTACAATATCAGTTAAAGAACCAGATAAAGCAGCTTTACAGATTTCACATTCATTACAAGGTTCACCATCTTGTGGATTTAAGCAATTAACTGCTCTTGCTAAAATTTTGGCACTAGTCGTTTTTCCTGTTCCTCTTCCGCCATTTAACAAATAGGCATGTCCTACTCTTCCTGCTATAATTTGATTTCTAATGGTTTTGGTAATATGTTCTTGCCCTACCATATCTTCGAATTTTAACGGTCTAAACTTTCGATATAATGCAGTGTATGCCATTTGTCTCCTCCCCAAACAATTAAAAAGGTATCAAATCTTTATTCTTAGCCACTCTATGGAGAATAAATACCACATAGAAGTATCTACTTATTGCTGCTTCCTTCCGGACCTGACAAGGTTCATAGGCTCCTATTGGTTTTACTCTCCATACAATGGCTAAAATAAAAAACTTCATACCTTTGTATTATATACTTTTTTATTTTGTTTAGCAAGAGAATTTTATGCTATTTTACTCTCTTAAATACAATATCTTTCATATCTGTTTTTTCTATATAGCAATTTTCTTCTTCATCTAAATTTCCTGTTGGTAGTTCTAATGCTATTTCTGCTTGATATTTAGCTTTTGTTGTTTCTATCATAAAGTCACAAGTAATAGCAAATTTGATTTCTTCATTAGTCACTTTTATCTTTTTTAATAATGTATTATTATGAATAATTTCTTTGTCTTTGTCTGAAGTATAGTTACCAATGCTACTGTTACTAAATCTAATTAAAGCCTGCCCACCTTTACTTCCAATTTCCAAATTAGAAGAGTTGCTACTACTACTTCCTTTATATTCTAACTTTTCATCTACTAAAAACTGCTCATCATAAGTATAAAGTCTCCCTGCCTCACTATTAGGCATATAGGTTTGAATAGCTCCTTTTTGTGGTGCCTTTTTTATTTGAATATTACTAATTTTGACACTTTTAATGAGTTCATCTTCTTTGATGTTATTTGTATTTTGGTCTATATAAAAATACACATCATTATTCTGGCAAATGTCAAAATTCCATTTTTCTTTACTTTTCTCTGCTGTTTCAACACCTTCTACTGTTCCAATGACTACAATTTTGGAAAGCTGATATGGCATATTTGTTTCGCCTTCCACCTCATATTTAATCATCATAATGGCAACACCAAGAAGTACTAAAACTAAAATGCTTACTGCTATTATGAGTTTTATGGTTTCCTTTCTTTTTTCAGTTATCACATCTTCCTCCTTAAGATTTTATTCTTTTGTATATTTCTTACTACTTTAATTTTACATTTGGCGGAGTGGGTGGGATTCGAACCCACGTGGCACTTATACAGTACCTAATTGATTTCGAATCAACCTCGTTATGACCACTTCGATACCACTCCTTTTATTTCTTTTTTTGACGTAGTTCTTTAAAAAATTGCTTTAATATCCCTTCACATTCTTGTCCTAAAATTCCTGTTTCTATCTCTATTTTATGATTAAATGGATAATCTTGTAATAAATTTAATACTGAACCACATGCTCCTGTTTTTGGATCCATTGTTCCAATATATAACTTTCTAATTCTAGACTGAATGAGAGCTCCTGCGCACATACTACATGGCTCTAAAGTTACATACATATCACAATCTGTTAAGCGCCAAGAATTTAACTTTTTACTTGCTTTTTGAATTGCTAGAATTTCTGCATGCTTTGTAGTATCTAGCTTGTACTCTTTTTCATTATATGCTCTTGCTATGATTTTATGATTTTTTACAATAATAGCTCCTACTGGAATTTCTTCCTTGTCATAGGCTTTTTTAGCTTGTTTTAGAGCTTCTTTCATGTATTTTTCAACTTCTAGCATTTTTTCCTACTTTCCTATTTTCATGTCTAATTTGCTTTATTATCATACAATATTTCATAATTTCTGTCAAATCTGATTGGTGAAATATTCACATAGATTCCTTGATTTTTAGTAGGATTGGTGGTAAGATAAATAGCATATCTTTATAAAGGAGTGTCATCTATGGCAAAATCAAACAAGTTTGTCACAGCTGCATATCAGCATTTGGATGAGCTGGTTCTTATGGCACTTTAAAGGAAAGAGCACAGTATCTTTCCAAGACCAAAGGCAAGGGAAATCCCTTGCCTTTGGTTATTTTTATTCCTTGTGTCTAAATTTACCAATTTTAATCTTTCTTTAAAAAAGATTTGCGTGTGTTTCAATATCAAATAACAATATCACTAACCTATCTTCTTCAATTTTATACATATTTATTCCTCTTCTAAGTCTTTCATTAGTTCATCAACACTATTATAAGTCTTATCCATTCTATCTTTTTCTAGCTCTTCAAAATTGACTTTACTATAATCATGTAAATGTCCACATTCACATATATAAGAACCATAACCATCATTTAATTCTACAATGCCTTTTCTTTTTAAAGAAAATGGAATACCATTGTTAAGTTTTATTTGATGTAAAAATATATTTATTGCTTCACTTAAAGATAAACCTAAATCATCTAATATTGGTGTAATTTCTTTTCTTATATTATCATTTATTCTTACTGTAGACATATTAATCACCCCTTTTACAATTTACTATATAATAACATTATACTTTATATTGTATACAAATGTCAACATTTTGTATACAATATTATCATATGTAAATAAACACAATTTATTCTATAATTTTAAAAAAACTAAAAGTCCGAAATAGACTTTTAGTTTTTGGTGTGCCTAGCGGGAATTGAACCTGCGACCTCTCGCTTAGGAGGCGAGCGCTCTATCCAACTGAGCTATAGACACATATATAATTGCCTTATTTCAAGGCAATTCCTATTATACGATATTTTTGCATTTTGTGCAAGTGCCTCTATTGACTTAATATGATATAATCTAATATGGTGATTAAAAATGCAACGTATTTTAAGTTATTTAAGAAAAACCATTGAAACCTATCATTTAATCGAAGAAGGAGATAAAATTGCAGTTGGTCTTTCAGGTGGCAAAGACTCTTTTGCTTTATTAATGAGTTTAAAAGCACTGCAAAAATTTTATCCTTCTCATTTTGAATTACTTGCTATTAGCATTGACCCTGGTTTTGAGTTTTTTAATCAAGAATTTTTGAAAAATAAATGTGAAGAAATTGGAGTTCCTCTCGTTATAGAACAATCACATATCAAAGAAATTGTTTTTGATGTAAGGCAAGAAAAAAATCCTTGTTCTTTATGTGCTAACTTACGTAGGGGGATTTTAAACTCTGTTGCTATTCAAGAAGGATGTAATAAAATCGCTTTAGGTCATAATCAGGATGATGCCTTAGAAACCTTTTTATTAAACTTTCTATATGCTGGGAATTTATCTACATTTGCCCCTGCTAGTTATATGGATCGTTCTAAAATAACTCTTATTAGACCTTTAATTGATACTCCTGAAAAGGAAATTAAGAAGTTTATAAAACGTAATCAAGTGGAAGTTATGCCTAAGGTCTGTCCTATGGATGGAATTTCTAAACGTGAAGATATGAAAAATATGATAGTAGAATGGGAGAAAAAAATACCAACTATTCGTAGCAATATGGTTGGTGCTATTAAAAGGGCTCATATTAATGGGTGGAAGGAAAGTAAATAAATAGATAGTAAATGATTATAGATATATTTTCCGTTCAGCTATGGACGCTCCGCTACAGGGTCTCTTGCCTTTCAGGCATTCCCTATACCTTGCTTCACTTCAAATTATATCTATAATCATTTTTGTTATTCTACTATTTACTTAATTCTTTCATAGCTATTTCTAACTCTTCTAATTTTTCATCTGCATCCTCTAGGTTGTTTCCTTTTACACCCATGTAGAACTTAATCTTAGGTTCTGTTCCTGAAGGACGTACACAGCACCAACTATCACCTGCTAGGTCAAAATATAATACATTTGATTTTGGTAAATTAGTACTTACATCTTCTCCTGTTTCATTGTTATGAATATTTTGTGCTTGGTAATCTCCAAAGAAAATTACTTTTTCTCCTGCAATTTCAGTTGCTGGATGCTTTCTCATATTTTCCATCATTTGTTTAATTTGCTCTGCACCTTCTATACCTTTTAATGTAATAGAAAATTGCTTTTCTTTGTAATATCCATATTTTTCATACATAGCAAGCATGGCATCCCATAAAGTCATTCCTTTTTGTTTATAATAGCATGCTGCTTCGCAAAGTGTCATTACTGCTACTATTCCATCTTTATCTCTTGCATGTGTTCCAATAATACATCCATAACTTTCTTCATAAGAATATAAACATTCATACTCATTGTTGTTTTCTTCAAATCCACGAATAATCTTAGCAACATTTTTAAAACCAGTTAAAGTTGAAAATAGCTTTACATGATAAGATTTAGCAATTGCATCTGTTAAGTTTGAAGATACAATCGTTTTAATAATGGCTCCATTACTTGGTAATGTTCCATTAGCTTTCTTTTGTGATAAAATATATTCTGCAATTAAATTTCCTGTCATGTTTCCATTAAATTGAATATACTCACCTGTTGTTTGATTTTTAGCATATACTCCTAATCTATCTGCATCTGGGTCATTAGCTAGAATGATATCTGCATCTTTTTCTTTTGCTAATTCTAATGCTAATTTAAAAGCTTTTGGATCCTCTGGATTTGGATAATCCACTGTTGGGAAATTACCGTCTGGGTCTGCTTGTTCTTTTACTACATAAATATTTTCAAATCCTAATTCTTTTAAAATAGTTTGAACTGGAATATTCCCTGTTCCATGAAGTGGCGTATAAACAATTCTAATATCTTTTTGTGTTTCATCAATTGCTTTTTGATTTACAACTAATTTTTTAAGTTCTTCTAAATATTTTTTATCAATTTCAGCGCCAATAGTATGGTATAGTCCTTGGCTTTCTGCTACTGATTTTTCTATTTTCTTAATAGCAGATAAATCTGTTACTTTATTTACTTCTGCTATAATTTCTTTATCTGTTGGCTCTACAATTTGAGCACCATCTTCCCAATATACTTTGTATCCATTATATTCTGGTGGATTATGACTTGCTGTTACTACAATTCCTGCAATACAGCCTAATTCCCTTACTGCAAAAGATAGTTCTGGAGTTGGTCTTAAGGTATCAAATCGATAGGTTTTAATTCCATTTGCATTTAAACAAAGTGCTGCTTGCTCACTAAATTCTACTGACATTCTTCTAGAGTCATACGCTATTGCTACTCCTCTATTTTGTCCACCTTTTTGGATGATATAATTTGCTAACCCCTGTGTTGCTTTAGTAACAGTATAAGTATTCATTCTATTGGTTCCAATACCAATAACACCTCTTAATCCTGCTGTTCCGAATTCTAAATCTTTATAAAATCTATCTTCTATTTCTTTTTCATTATTTTCAATATTTTTTAAGTCTTGTTTGTCTACTTCAGAAATAGCTAGGTCATTTAACCATTGTTCATATTTTACTTTATATTTTTCCATCTCTTTATCCTTTCTTTAACTAATATGATAAAATGCTTTATATAAAGCTCTTGCTGTTTCTGGACTGTCTACGCCTTCAGCATTTTTTACTGGTGCAAATTCATCTTCTCTTTTTACCCTTAGAATACTCATGCTATCCACTGTTGAGAAGGCATCAAATAGAAATGCTTCAAATTTGTAGGCATTTGGCTCTGTTGGTTCTACTACTTCTCCTTTATCATTTAAATAACTTGCTTTTTTGAAAGCAACATGATATGGCAATTTATTTGTACTTATTTGTTCTAATGCTGATAAATGGAACTGATTACATAGAATATGAGATTCTCCGTAAAGAAGTTCACCTTTCTCATCTGTTCTCTCTGCTAATTCGTCTGATATTTCAGTATATTCAATTACATTTGGCTTATTATCTTTTTTGCAGAAAACACCTACTCTTTCATGCGGATTAGCCTTTACAACACTTTTTCCTGCCATCAGAGTTCCTTCACTAATGGCTAGCCCTGTTAATACTGGATCTACCATTTTTGCTAAGACATTATCTACTCCACCAATATATACCCATTCAATTCCTTTTTCTTTCATATCGTAAAGTACACCATTTTTTCTCATGGCTTCAAAAATTCCGCCATGCCCATCTGCTGCTAGTTTCATTGTTCCATCTTCATTTAACAAAATTTTTCCTTTTGTATCAATCATTGGTAATTTTCCTTGAATAAAGAAACTAACTGCTTCCTTTGGATATCCAAAGTAGTTATGATCTTTAAAAAATTGAATGGTATCTTCATTGTTAGCATCACTTGTCATTAAATACCATGGAATGGTAACATGATATTTTTCACAAGCTTCTCTCATTGTGTCACATAATATTTCAAAAATAGATTGATGTGAGTCTAATCCTAAATCATAAGTTCCTTTTGGTCCATTATGTCCAAGTCTTGTTCCTTGTCCTCCTGCCATGGTAACTACTGCTAATTTTCCAGCTTTGATTGCCTCTTCTCCTAAAGAAGTATATTTTTCTAATTCTTCTTGTGATAATTCTGCTTTTGTTACATGACTAATAGGTTCTAATTTTGCATTTTCAAAATTTGCTTTTATTTTAGTTGTTTCATAAAGTTCTTGCATTTGTTTAAAATTCGTTGTTAAGATTGCATCTAACAGCTCACTTTGTCTTTCTTTTGATAGGGAATTAAAAGAATTTAATAAATGTTCTTGTCCATACTTTTGAAGCATTTGCTTAGCAGCTAATAATTTTTCTTCCATAAAATTACCTTCCTTTTCTTAAAATAGTTTGTCCCTATAAAAACTGTAACTAATATCTACTATCTTATATCATATCCATTTTTTCGTCAATTATGTTTTGAAGAATTCTATTTAGTTTAATAATTCTTAAGATTAAAAAATATCACTTTCGCTTTTGCTACTTGTGATATGCTTTCAATTTATGCTTCTTTTTTATATCCTTCAAATACATCTGTAATTTCTCTTTCTCCTGATGTATTTAAAACCCTATCATGCGAATTTAATATTTCTACAATGTGATGATTAAATTCTGTTACTTCAAAGAAATTAATTATCTTTATATTATTTACCTTTTCTTTTTCTACCCATCTTTGTATATTTTCATTATTTTTCTCAATATAACCTCTGCTTCCATTAATTAATATAATGTTTTCTTTTTTCTCATTTACTTCTAAGTCTAGTAGTTGATGAATATCTCCATATTTCTTAGAATTAATTTCTTCCCAACGAATTCCTAAAATTTCTTCTTCATTTCTTAAATTCAATTTTCTTACTAATGTTACAATATTTTCTCGTATATTGTTTTCTAGGAGTGTTATCACGTTTATTTGTTCTTCTATTTTGTGGTTTATATATGGCAATAACATTGTTGCAAAATGCCAATCACTCACATAAAAACTACATAGTTTTTCGACTCTTTGATTTTCTTTTCTCATTTGAAACAACCCCTTCATTTGTATTTTGCATCTTGGAAAATTTTACCATTTATTACTTACGGAAGTCAAGCTTTTTCCAAATAAATCGTACGTCTTTATTCGACATTTAGATATCATTTTTTTATCAAATTTGTATGAATTTTCTTTGGCAAGTCAAAAAATTTTTTCCAATACTGTATATTTTTTTTAATTTAGTCAATAATTCTATTAAACACAAAAATTTTGAAAATACGGAGGATAAAAAATGAAAAGATTTTTTGTATTATTATTGTTATTAACTTTATTTATATTAGTATCTGCACTTTCTTACGTAAATGCGGTCTCTAGCAATATTGCTGATAGTGTATTTCGTTTACATGTTATTGCAAATAGTGATAGTGAAGAAGATCAAGCCCTAAAATTAAAAGTAAGAGATGAACTTCTTTCCTATATGAATACTTTAGCCAAAGATTGCTCCTCTAAAGAAGAAGTAGTAGCTTTAGCAAAAGAACACCAAGCAGAATTTAAAGCAATTGCCCAAAAGGTGATTTCTGACAATGGTTTTTCTTACCCTGTTACAATTCAAATTGGTGATAGCGATTTTCCTACCAAAACTTATGGGGATATTTCACTTCCAGCTGGAACCTATGATGCTTTAAGAGTACAAATAGGTGAAGCTAAAGGAAAAAATTGGTGGTGTGTCATGTTTCCTCCTCTTTGTTTTGTAGATGTTAGTACTGGTATTGTTCCTGATGACTCTAAAAAAGAAATGCAAGAAAGTTTAAGTGATGAAGAATATGATTTAATTAGTAAAACGGATAATGATGAGATTCATTTTAAGTTTAAGTTAATAGAATTTTTCCAAAATTTAAGACTTGGACAAAAATAGTTCCATTTTACACAAGAATTACTTGTCAAAAAGAACAAACTATGGTATAAACTTGTTGAAATGAAAAGAAATTTAAATGGGGGTTGTTCATTTTGGATAAATTAGTAATTCAAGGACCAACAAAATTAAAAGGAGAAGTAACCATTAGTGGTGCAAAAAATGCAGCAGTAGCTATCCTTCCTGCAACCTTGTTGATAGATGGTATTTGTAAAATTGAAAACTTACCAAATATCAGTGATGTAAGAACTTATTGTAAAATTTTAGAAACTTTAGGTGCAAAAATCACTTGGTTTTCAGATAATGAAATAGAAATTGATACAAGAAACATTGGATGTACACAAGCACCTTTAGATATGACTAGTAGATTTAGAGCTTCTTATTATTTATTAGGTGCTCTTTTAGGAAGATGTGGTGCTGCTGAAGTTGGCATTCCTGGTGGATGTAACTTAGGTGCAAGACCAATTGATCAACATATTAAAGGTTTTGAAGCATTAGGCGCTAAAGTAGATGTTGCACAAGGAAAAATCTCTGCTAAAGTAAAGAAGTTAACAGGTACTTCCATTTATATGGATATTGTTTCTGTTGGTGCAACTATTAATGTTATGCTTGCTAGTGTATTAGCGGAAGGAACTACAACAATCGATAATGCTGCAAAAGAACCTCATATTGTTGATGTTGCAAACTTCTTAAATACTATGGGTGCTGATATTCGTGGTGCTGGTACAGATGTAATTAAAATTAATGGTGTGAAAAGCTTACATGGAGACACTACATATTCTGTTGTTCCAGATCAAATTGAAGCTGGTACTTTCATGCTTGCAGCAGTTGCTTCTAAAGGTGATATTTTAATTAAAAATTGTATTCCAGAACATTTAGATTGTATTACTGCTAAAATCGTTGAAATTGGTGGAACAGTTGAAGACTTAGGTGATAGTGTTCGTGTTTCTATGAATAAAAGACCAAATAAAGCAATTGTCAAAACACTTCCATATCCTGGTTTCCCTACGGATTTACAACCTCAAATGGGTGTTGTACTTTCAGTTGCAGATGGTATAAGTACCATTAATGAAAGTATTTGGGATTCTAGATTTCAATACACTGCTGAATTAAACAAAATGGGAGCAAAAATTGCACCACAAGGTGGAAAAACAGCTGTATTTGAAGGTGTAAAAGGTTTAGTTGGTTCTCAAGTTTGTGCAACAGATTTAAGAGCAGGTGCAGCACTTCTTGTTGCAGGCACAATTGCTAATGGAGAAACACATTTATACAACTTACAACATATTGATAGAGGATATGAAAATATAGAAGAAAAATTTAGAAATTTAGGAGCAAAAATTCAAAGAGTTTCTGAACCTGATGAAACTATGTGCGATACCTAAAAAAGTTCTAACAAAAGAAGTAAAGGAAAAACAAACATGCTAAAGTTTTGTAGTTTATATAGTGGTAGTAGTGGGAATAGTCTATTTGTTGAAACACCCAATAGCAAGGTTCTAATTGATGCTGGTGTTAGTACGAAAAAAATTGAAACTGCTTTAAATGATTTAGAGGTAGACCCTCATGATATTGACGCTGTTTTAGTAACACACGAACATTCTGATCATGTAAAAGGTCTAGGAACCTTAGCTAAAAAATTTAATATTCCCATTTACGCTAATCAAGAAACATGGGATGCTATGCCAGAAATTGCGGAAAAAGTTCAATTAGAAAATCAAAATTTTTTCAAACCAAATGAAAAATTTGATATTGGAGATTTAAATATTCTTCCTTTTAAAATTCCACATGATGCTGCTAATCCATGTGGTTTTAATTTGTTTTGTGGCAATCAAAAAATCAGTATTGCTACTGATTTAGGACATATGGATTATGATCTTATTAAATACTTAGAAGAAAGTCAGTTTATTTTATTAGAAGCAAACTATGACCCTAATATTTTAAAGTGTTCTAGGTATCCTTATCCATTAAAGCAAAGAATTGCAGGTCCAAATGGTCATTTATCTAATGAAATGGCTGGAAAAACAATTTCTTATCTTTTAAAAAGTGGATTAAATAAAGTGATGCTTGGACATTTAAGTAAGGAAAATAACTTCCCAGAACTTGCTTATCAAACAGTTATTGATGAACTTTGCCATCAAAACTTTAATGAAAATCATTTTTCATTAAGTGTTGCTAGCCGTTTGGCACCTAGTAGTGTAGTAAATATAGAGGGATAATATGTTACATATTGAAATTATTTGTGTTGGAAAATTAAAAGAAGATTATTTAAAATCTGCTATTGCAGAATATAGGAAAAGATTATCGAAATATTGCTCTTGTCAGGTCATTGAATTGCCTGATGAAAAATTGCCTTCTCCTCTTTCTGAAGCTGATAAAAGAAAAGTAATTGAAAAAGAAAGCAATTCTATTTTAAGTCATATTAAGGAAAATAGCTATGTGTTTGCTTTAGACTTAAAAGGAAAACAATATACTTCTGAAGAATTTTCTGAAAAACTATCTAATATTGCTCTTCGTGAAAATTCTACTATTACTTTTTTAATTGGTGGAACTTTAGGTATGTCTCAAGAATTACTAGAACATGCTAATCAATTAGTTTGTTTTTCTAAAATGACCTTTCCACACCAATTAATTCGTGTATTTTTATTAGAGCAATTATTTCGTAGTTTTAAAATTCAAAACAACGAAACTTATCATAGGTAAATTAATATATAATTGAATTGTAGAGGAAAAAGGAAAAAGAAAACAATAATCTCTTTTGAATAAAATCGGGGGCACGAATTTTTACCTAAAAAGACAAAAGATATTTTTTTCTGAACATATCAGGGGTGATATATTAAAAGGGAATCATATATAAAATTAAAAACCTTTTTCCTCTACAAAAATAAAAACATAAATTACTATTCGGAAATTTTTTTCAAGATATGTTTAGCACATATATAAGAAATGAAATTTCTAAGAATAAAATAAATAGAAACAAATGATATTTCTAAAATGATACATAATTTAATCAATTGAATTAATCTCATAACTTGTCCTTTCTGCTCTTTACCTTTTGCAAATTTTACTCTGAACTTGTTATGTTTTTTATCTTACTACCAATTTTTTCATTTGTCAACAAAAACTTCACGACATAATTTGACAAATTATGACAGAGCTTATCATGCCTGCTAAGTCTGCAAGTAGTGCTGCTGCTAATACAAAGCGGATTTTCTTCACTTTGACACAAGCTGTATAAATAGCAATAGTATAAAAAGTAGTTTCTGTTGATCCCATAATAACTGAAGTTATCATTCCCAATGTTGTATCTACTCCATATTGTTTCATAATGTCTACTGCTACTCCCATAGAAGCACTTCCTGATATTGGTCTTAACATTGCTAAAGGAAGGATTTGACTTGGAATTTTTAATAGGTTAGTTACTGGTGAAATAAGTCCAATAATAAAATCTAAAATTCCTGATGTTCTAAGTGCCCCTACTGCTAAGAATATTCCAATTAAAGTAGGAAATAGACCTACTACAATTTTTACACCTTCTGTTGCACCTTCTAAAAAACAATCAAATACTTTTTGTTTTTCTTTTATTCCATAATATAAAATAATTAAAATAATAATGGGGATAGCTGATGCTGATAAATAGTTAACAATTTGCATATCATACCTCCTAAAATTTCTTCATCATTATTTTAGTTGCTGTAATTCCTACTGTTGCTGCTATAATAGTAGCTACCCAAACTTGCAGAATAACACCACTTGGTGCTATTGAACCAAGTGAACTACGAATGGCAATGACATTTGTGGGAATTAATTGCAAAGAAGCTGTATTTAATACAATGAACATTGCCATAGAATTTGTTAAAGTATCTTTTTTAGGATTTTCTTTTTGCATAGTTTCCATTGCTTTTAAACCTAATGGTGTGGCGGCATTTCCAAGTCCTAATAAATTAGCTACTACATTCATAGAAATTTCTTCTTTGGCTTGTTCATTATGTTTTAATTCCGGAAATAGGAATTTTATAGCTGGCTGTAACATTTTGGTAAGTTTCGACATTAGTGTCGTTTTTTTGGCTATATTCATAATCCCATTCCATAAACAAATTGTTCCAAAAAAAGTTAATGTTAGTTCAACTGCTGATGCAGCAGAATCAAAAATTCCATTACTTACTTTTTCTACATTCCCTGTTAATAAGGCATAAATAAAAGCAATTCCTATAAAAATTGGCCAAATAATATTTAACATATCACTACTTTCTCCTATCCTTTTATGTTATTCTTCTCCCTTTTTTTTATGACTATTTATTTTTATGAAGTTTCGACAAATTATTTGCATTTTCATATCATTTTTTTCCATTTTTGTTAATTTTTTACAATTTTTTATTGCTTTTAGGCTATTTGTGTGTTATTATAATTCATATCGCGTTTGTCGAATTTTGTTGTTTTAAGGAGGAAAGAGTATGAAATCTACAGGAATTATAAGACGAGTAGATGAATTAGGAAGAGTGGTAATTCCAATCGAGCTAAGAAACAAATTTGGTATTGCTGAAAAGGACCCAATTGAAATATTCGTAGATGGTTCTAACATTGTACTAAAGAAATTCGAACCTAATTGTATCTTTTGTGGAAGTTCTAAGAAATTGTCTGAATATAAAGATAAATTAGTTTGTGACAAATGCTTAGAGAAATTATCTGAAATAAAAACAGAAGAATAAATATAGAAAAATATAAAAACCACTAGTCCAATCACTAGTGATTTTTTATGCTTCAATAACCTTTTAGCTATTCAAAAACTGCTGATAAATTTCATTTTTAGGAACATTTCTATCTTTTGCTATTTGTTTAATAATTTCTTTCTTTTCTAATCCTAATTTTTCATAAAACATATAATGTTCTTGTAATGTCATTTGTTCAAAATCCATTTCTTCTTTATCCTCATTTGCATTTAAATCTAAAATGATAACAAATTCTCCTTTTGGTTCTTTATATTTTTGTATTACTTCAGATACTTTCCCATATATTTTTTCTTCATGAATTTTTGTCAATTCTCTAACAATACAAATTGGTACATCTCCTATTGCTTGTAAGATATCTTCTAATGTCTTTTGCAATTTATGTGGCGCTTCATATAAAATAACGGTTTTTGTTTCTTTTGCTATTTTACTAAAAGTTTCTTTTCTATTTTTTTTATTCAATGGCAAAAATCCATAAAAGCTAAATTCTTTAGTAGAAATTCCTGAAACAATAAGGCTATTAATTAATGCACATGCACCTGGAATAGGTACTATTTCAATTTCTTCTTTGATTGCTGCTTTTACAATTTCTTCTCCTGGGTCTGATATTCCTGGTGTTCCTGCATCTGTGACAATTGCAATATTTTTTCCTGCTATTACTTCATTTATTAATTCTTCTGTTTTTATTTCTTCATTATGCCTATGATAACTTATCATTGGCTTACTGATTTCAAAATAGTTTAGTAATTGCAAAGTATGTCTGGTATCTTCTGCTGCAATTAGGTCTACTTCTTTTAAAGTCTGAATTGCTCTAAAAGTCATATCTAGCAAATTTCCAATTGGCGTTGCTACTAAATAAATGGTTCCTTTCATGTTTTGCTCCTCATTCTATTTTTCTATTTATTATATATTTCTAAAATATCCTTTGTATAGTTCCCTTGTAAATCATAAATGTAAATTGGTTTTTCTACTTTTAAAAATGGTCTTGCATTTTTAATTGCTTTTACTAAAATTAAATTTGGTTCTTTTTCTTGGTTTGGATGGACAAATTTTATGACTTTGGGTTCTAATTTATATTTTCTTAAACTTGTCATAATATCAGCTAATCTCTCTGGCCTATGTACCATGTAAATACTTCCTTGGTCTTTTAGTAAATAACTAGCAATAGAAATAAAGTCTTCTAAATTAGCAGTAATTTCATGACGAGAAATTAACTTTGCTTCATTTTCATTGATACCTCCTGTTCCCTTCTTTTTATAGGGCGGATTTGTGACAATTGCGTCAAGGCTTTGTGTTTCATATATTTTTTTTAGTTCTTTGATATCTTTACAAATAATATCAATTCTTTCTTCTAAATGGTTTAACTGCACACTTCTTTGTGCCATTTGTGCTACTTCTGGCTGTATTTCTACTCCTGTTATTTTCGTATCTTGTGTTTTAGCAGATAATAAAATGCCTAAAATTCCAGTTCCAGTTCCCATATCTAGTATAGTGCTATTTTTCTTAATCTCTTTAGCAAAGTCTGATAACAGCACACTATCCATTCCAAAACAAAATCCATTTTTGTTTTGGATAATTTTTAATCCATTTAATTCTAAATCATCTATTCTTTCATTTTCCTTTAATTTCATAATTGCTCTTTCCTTGTATTATTATACTATATTACTATCATTTATTTCTTAAATTACTAGACTAAGTGCAACAGATAAGTTATAATAAGAACAGCCTTTCGCAAGGTAATCTTGAAGAAAGGAGGTAAGCATAATGCTTTTGCTAAAAATCATACTAAAGATAATTGCTATTGTAATTGATATAATTCTTCTAGTAATAGATATTATAAGTCACTTACATAAATAGCAAGCCCCCCGTAGTCGCCACTACGGGGGTTTTTAATGTTCATGCTTTTACTGTTATACTAAAGATTTGCTATAGCTATAATAAATTATAGCATATACTTTTACTATATGCAAGAATTTTTCAAACATTCATTGTCAAAAGTAGCCATTATTACATAAACTATACTAATGGCGAGGTGATTACATGGAACAGCTTAATCGAGGAGAAGTTTCTAAAAAGGAAAAGTTTAATTTCAAAGAAAAAAAAGAGAATACAATGCATTCTCTTTTTGAAGTAGAACATTTTTTACATGATTTTAGAAATATTTGTAAGGGCTTAAAGCTTTACCAAATTTTACGTAAATAATTAAGTTGTAGTGTTTCCTGTTTTATTGTTTTGCGTGTTTCCTGTTGTATTAGTTGTTTTATTTATTTGTGTATTATTAGTTGTATTGTTAGTATTAGTTTGCTTTGTAGTACTATTGTTTTTTTCAATTCTAATAAAAGCATTTTTGAAATTTATTTTATTATCTTTAAATGCTTGGTCTTCTCTACCATTAATTAGAATTTTTACACTATTTACTTCATTTAATTGTGTTAAAGTATTTACAATGGCATATACTGTCATATTTTCTGCTTCTTGCCCACCTTTATGGTTATCTATAAACTCTTTAGATAGATCTAAATATACCATATCCCCTTTTAACTCTGCTTTTAATACTCTTGTTCCTTCTGGGATAACTGTTTGTAGCTTATCACTTTTTGGTCCCTCTAATAGCAAGCCCATTAATGTAGCATAAGGATCTGTTAATAAGGTTTTACTGTCTACCATTCTTCCTTCTGGCATTAATTCTTTTGTTTCTTTATTTTGGTAATATAGTGTGACAATTGTCTGCCTCATGGTGTCATTCCCAACTTCCTCTTGTGGCTGAATTTCATTTTGACTTACATCTTTATCCTTATTAGTAAGTAAATAAATAGTTACCCCTACAATTCCTATTATTAAAATAGCCATTATTGTTAAAAATACTTTTCTATTCATCTGTTTTTCTCTCCTTTTCTTTTTATTGATTATTCTGTTAGAACAACCTTGAACTTGTACTATTAGTTCTATCTCTATTCTGGTTTTCATTTGTTTAGAACTTTATTTTTCATTTTCTCAACTTTTCCATAAAATGCTGTTATACTATGTAATGTAATTTTTTACTGTAAGTGCATGTAGCTTAAATGATAGAGCGCCCAATTGTCACTTGGGAGGGTGGGGGTTCAAGTCCCGTCATGCACGTCATGAGAAGTAGTTAATTCTACTTCTCTTTTTTATCTTCTAAAATCTTTAAAACTTTCTTAATTTCACATTTTCCAAGCTATTCTCCCACTATTTTACATTGACAAATGCCTATTCTAAGTATACAATAAAGGGTATCAATTTAAGATGAATACTAAATAAATTTTATCATATAAAAACGAACTAACAAAATCTAAAAAGCAAAGCTTTTAAGATTTTGTAATATTCGTAATAACTATCTTCTACGTCAATTGCTTACGCAATTTCCTAGAATATAGAAATAGGACATAAAAAGGAGCGCGAAGTTTTTTATGAGCAAATTATTACATGTTGGTTTAGATGTAGGCTCTACCACTGTAAAAATCGTCATTATGGACGAAAATTTAAATGAGCTATATTCTGATTATCAAAGACACTTTTCAGATACTAAAAATACAGTATGCAAAGTATTAGAAAATTTAGCTACTCAATATTCTGACCATGAATTTAGCATTGCTTTAACAGGTTCAGGAGCAATGAGTGCTGCCAAATTTTTAGATTTGCCTTTTATTCAAGAGGTAGTTTCTTGCAAACGTAGTGTTGAAAAATATATTCCTGAAACAGATGTAGTTATTGAACTTGGTGGAGAAGATGCTAAAATCATTTATTTTGATAAATCTATTGAGCAACGTATGAATGGAACTTGTGCAGGTGGCACAGGTGCTTTTATCGATCAAATGGCTTCTTTACTACATACAGACCCTACAGGACTAAATGAACTTGCCAAAAATCATAAAATGCTTTACCCTATTGCTTCTCGTTGTGGTGTTTTTGCTAAAACGGATGTACAACCTCTTCTAAATGAGGGAGCTGCAAAAGAAGATATCGCTGCTTCCATTTTTCAAGCAGTTGTTAATCAAACCATTAGTGGGTTAGCTTGTGGCAGACCAATTCGTGGTAATGTTGCCTTTTTAGGTGGTCCTTTAAATTACTTATCTGAACTTCGTACTCGTTTTATTGAAACCTTGCATTTAACAGAAGAACAAATTATTATCCCAGCAGAAGCCCATTTGTTAGTTGCAAAGGGTGCTGCGCTTGATTCTATTTATTCTAGTCATCCAATTACAGTTGAAAAGTTAAGAGCAAAAATAGAGATGTTAAAAGTATCTCATGATGATACTTCACATCCTTTATCCCCTTTATTTTCTATTGATGCAGAATATCAAGAATTTAAAGAAAGACATGATAAAGAAACTGTTAAAAAAGGAGATTTAAAATCTTATGAAGGTGACTGCTTTGTAGGAATTGACGCTGGTTCTACTACCACAAAGTTAGTAGTAATTGACCCAGACCGGTACTCTTCTTTATTCTCTCTATGGTAGCAATAAGGGAAATCCTTTACAAAGTGTTATTAATATGCTCAAAAAATTATATAGCGAGAAACCTAAAAAAGCAGTTATCCGTTATAGCGGAGTTACAGGATATGGAGAAAAATTAATTCAGTCTGCCTTAAATGTAGATTTAAATGAAATTGAAACAATTGCCCACTATACTGCTGCAAAACAATTTATGCCTAATGTTACTAGTATTGTAGACATTGGTGGTCAAGATATGAAGTATATTCGTATGAAAAAAGGTGCAATTGATAATATTATGCTAAATGAAGCTTGTTCTTCTGGTTGCGGTTCTTTTATTGAGACTTTTGCTAAGAGTTTAAATCTATCTATTGAAGAGTTTGTAAACTCTGCTTTAGAAGCTAGAAAACCAGTGGATTTAGGCTCTCGTTGTACAGTATTTATGAACTCTAAAATTAAACAAGCCCAAAAGGAAGGTTATAGCGTAGGAGATATTTCAGCAGGACTTTCTTATTCTGTTATTAAAAATGCAATTCAAAAGGTAATGAAGGTAAGAGACGTTAAGAGTTTAGGTGCACATATTGTGGTACAAGGTGGTACTTTCTATAATGATGCCGTTCTTCGAGCTTTTGAACTCATTGTAGGAAGAAATGTAGTAAGACCTGATATTGCAGGCTTAATGGGTGCTTATGGTGTTGCTTTACTTTCTAAAGAACAATATGAAGCAAATCTAGATATGGAATATGTATCAACACTTGCTGATTTAGAAAGCTTAGATAAATTAGAAATTAGTATTTCACATGTTCGTTGTAATGGTTGTGAAAATCATTGCTTATTAACCATTAACAAATTCAATAATGGTTCTCAATATATTTCTGGTAACCGCTGTGAGAAGGGTGCTGGTGGTGTAGGGGAACACAAAGACTTACCAAATATTATGAAGTATAAATATGAAAGGCTATTTAGCTATACTCCTTTAGAAGAAAAAGATGCTCCTCGTGGAACTATTGGCATTCCTAGAGTATTAAATATGTATGAAGATTACCCTTTCTGGTTTACCTTCCTAACTAATCTAGGATTTCGTGTAATTCTATCAGAAAAGAGTAATCGTAAAACATATGAAAAAGGTATGGAAAGTATGCCTTCTGAGTCTGTTTGCTTCCCTGCTAAACTTTCTCATGGTCATATTATTGGCTTAATTAAACAAGGTGTTAAAACAATTTTTTATCCTTGTATGCCATATTCTAGAAAAGAATATGAAAAAGCAGATAATCACTATAACTGCCCTATCGTTATTTCCTATTCTGAAGTACTAAAAAACAATGTGGAAGAAATAAAAGAAAAAGATATCAAGTTCTTAAATCCATTTCTGCCTTTTGAACCAAAGACTTTAACTGAAACAATTTTAGAATTGCCTGAATTTGAAGAATATCATTTTACCAAAAAGGAATTACTTGAGGCTAGCCAAAAAGCGGAAGCAGAATATCAAAACTTTAAAGAAGATATCCGTAAAAAAGGACAAGAAGTTTTAGATTACATAGAAAAAACAAATAGCAAAGGTATTGTCTTAGCGGGTCGTCCTTATCATACAGACCCTGAAGTAAATCATGGTATTGATACCTTAATTACAAGTCTTGGGCTTTGCGTTTTGACAGAAGATTCTATTTCTAACTTGTCACAAGTTAAACGTCCTATTCGTGTAGTAGATCAATGGGTATATCATGCAAGACTATATGCTGCAGCTGATTTTGTAGGCAAACATCCTGCTTTAGAATTAGTTCAACTAAATTCTTTTGGTTGTGGAGTAGATGCTGTTACAACTGACCAAGTGGAAGAAATACTAAATAGTTTTGGTAAGATGTATACTTTAATTAAAATAGACGAGATTAATAACTTAGGAGCTGTTCGTATTCGTATTCGTTCCTTACTTGCTAGTATGAAAAAACGTGAGATAAATCAAGAATTAAAACAGGGCGATGGAAATTATGAGCAACATAAAGAAACCTTTACAAAAGAAATGAAAAAAGACTATACTATCCTAATTCCACAAATGGCTCCTATTCATTTTGATTTAATTGAAGCTGCCATGTCTTCTTCTGGATATCATGTAGAATTACTAAGAGAATGCACTCCACATACTGTAGAAACAGGACTAAAATATGTAAATAATGATGCTTGTTACCCATCTATTTTAACTACTGGTCAAATGATAGAAGCATTAGAATCTGGAAAATATGACTTGAATAAAACTGCTTTAATTATGTCACAAACAGGTGGTGGTTGTAGAGCTACTAACTATATTGGATTTATTCGTAAGGCATTAAAAGATGCTGGCTTTCCTAATATACCAGTTATTTCTTTCAATGTGGTGGGTATGGAAAAAATGCCTGGATTTAAACTTACCATCCCTTTAATTGAAAGATTGCTAAAAGTACTAGTTTATGCAGATTTATTGCAGAAAATGCTTACGAAAAATAGGGCATATGAAGTGCATAAAAGTGAAACTCAAGCTCTATTTGATGGCTGGATGATAAAGTGTAAAAAGTTAATTGAGAAATCTACTTTGAAAGAATTTAAAGCTAGTATATACGAAATTGTAAATGATTTTGAAAAAATAGAGTTAGATACATCTGTAGAAAAGCCTAAAGTTGGTATTGTGGGAGAAGTTTTAATTAAATATCATCCTTTTGGTAACAATTTTGTAGCTGATAAATTAGAAGAAGAAGGCGCAGAAGTAATCTTACCTGATTTTATGGGATTTATTAAATTTATTGCTACCCATAAAATTACTTTTAATCAATTAATTAAGACAAATAAGATGTCATCTAAGCTATTTAAAGCAGCCATTAAATTAATTGATATTTTAGAAAAAGATGTTATTATTGCACTTAAAACTTCTAAAAAAGGCTATTTATTACCTTGTAATATTTTTGAACTAGAAACTAAGGTAAAAGATGTATTATCTATTGGTAACCAAACTGGTGAGGGCTGGTTCTTAACAGCTGAAATGATAGAATATATTGAACATGGTATTCCAAATATCGTCTGTGTACAACCTTTTGCTTGTTTGCCAAACCATGTTGTGGGAAAAGGTGTTATTAAAACCATTCGCTCTTTATATCCAGAAGCCAACATTTCTCCTATTGATTATGACCCTGGTGCTAGTGAAGCTAACCAGACAAACAGAATTAAGTTATTAATGACTGTTGCAAAAGATAACCTAGCTAAACAACAAAAGGAAAGAAAGGCCTTGGAGAAAGAAAATGCAGAAATAACATCTGACAAAAAAGAAAAGGTTGAAAAATAATAAATATACTAAAATAGCCATTTCTTCGATTAAAGAAATGGCTTTTGCTATATATATTTTTTTAGTAATATGAATATATTCTGATTTGTTTCAATATTATTCTTAATTTACTTTTATACTAATTTTTTTACCTCTTCTATTTCAACTCCATTTTGTGTTATTCTTCCCTGTATTGAAATAAAGTTACCTTGTTGCAAATTTCGATAAATCCAATCTGCTATTTCGTCATAGGCATATCCTCTTACTATTTGTCCTTTTTCTATTTCTAAATCTAAAAGAACAATTGATGTATGCTTTTTACTTAAACTTTTTGTATTGGAGTTATATATAAACTTAAAATCTATTTTATTTTTGATAGTTCCACTTAAAAAACATAAATTTATCATAGTTTTACCTTTCCTCTATACTATAGCTTAATCTTTCTATTTTCTTCATCTATCTAATTTATCTTCTAAAATTAAAGCATAAAATTTATATATTCTATTTTAAAATTAAAATCTACTAATATAAATTTCATTGATACCTATTTACCTAAAAAGTTTTATCAAACTTTCTTTGGAGGGAATAAATCTCTTTAATACTAATACTTATCATGGAATATATTCCTTAAAATATATTATCTAGACTTAGCATTAGAGTGGACGGAAGGAATTGTTGGCATTGTTGTTGGTCGTAGTATTGTTGTTGCGATTAGACGTAGTGTTATTGCTGTTGTTGTAATTACCTCCCCTATTAACACAAGGGTTACTATTGCTACTATTCGTGTTAGTAGAATTTGATTTATCCCCATTTTTTATGGTATATAAAATAACTTTTGATTTAAATTATTTGTATCTGCTATCTTTATATATCCCATATGTCCACATAAATACCTTTTGGCGTCTTTACTGCTCATCTTTCCTCTTTTTATATTGTATTCCATTTCTCTTATTTTCTTCTTTAGCTTTCTTTTTCCTCTATCTCGTATCTTTAATCTATATTCATTAATTTTATAGCCACAAAAGTTAATCCCTTGTTTACTTTTAAAAATTTGTGTTTTTTCATTTAATTCTAGTTCTAAATTTTCTTCCAAAAACTCCTTTATTTTTCCTAAACACATTTTGGCTTCTTGTTTGTTTTTTACAAATAAGATAGAATCATCTAAATAGCGAAAATAGTATCTAATCCTTAACTCATGTTTTATATATTGATCTAACTCATTTAAATAAATATTGGCAAATAACTGTGAAGTATAATTTCCTATTGGTAATCCCTTTCTCTTTCTATTTAACTCTTTTTTATTTAACATTGTTTGTTTTTCTTCTTGTGTACAATTAGAATAAATAATCTCTTGTAAAAGCCATAATACTTTCTTATCAGTTATCTTTCTTTTTAAAATATGAAATAAAATATCTTTATCAATATGATCAAAATATTTTCTAATATCCATTTTTAAAACATAGTATTCTTTCCAAGTATTTTTACAATGTTTCATTGCTTTTTGCACATCTAAAGCTGCCTTGTGCATTCCTCTATTTTGAATGCAAGCATAAGTATGATAAATGAGACTTTTTTCAAAATATTCTTTTAAGAAATTGTCTACGACAAACCTATGCACAATTCTATCTATGTACCTACTTTTCTCTATTCTTCGTAATTTTGGTTCTGTTACATAAAATGTAGTATATCCGCCATGTCTATATGTGCCAATTTTTAATCTCTCATATAACCACCAAATATATTCTTCTTGCTTTAGATTAAATAAAATTACTTCTTCTCGATAGCCTTTTCCTTTTCTACTTAACAAATGAGCTTTCATTAGATTTTCATAAGTTAATTTCTTATCAAACTCATTTCTTATCGTTTTTGGCATAGTATTTAATTAGTCCTCCTAATATTTTTCCTATTTCTGTTATTTTACTTATTGCTATTTGAAATTTCTTCTCATCTATCCATTTATTCTTTAACATAATCCTTAAATAAATTCTCTGGCAATTTAGACTTACATCTATCTTATTCAAATAATTCATTTTATTTTTTTCTTTCACTTTCGGTATATATAGAGTATTTTCTAGCATCTCATACATGGATACTTTATATTCATTACAATATACAATATATGCTACATCTAGCCTTGCCAACTTTTCCAAATAATATTCTATTCTTGTTTCTGGAATTCCTATTTTACAAACTTCCTTTTTGAAACAAATACATTTTAGCCCTAGTTGTTTATTCAAAAAAACTGCATCTTTCCCTGTTGCTACATAAAATGGACCTAACTTTACAAATACTATTTTTTCTTTATCTTTTTCCTTTAAAATTTCTAACATATTACTAAAACTCATCTTTTATTCACACCTTTCTAATTTTGGCGCATTTTCATGTCTGCAAGCAAAACTTGCAAACACGAAAAAAGCGCCATGCTAGTGGCGCCACGCTAGTGAAAAATTGAAATTTCTTTTCGTTTCACTCAAGACTTTTCAATTTTTCACTATTAGCGTATCTTCGATTCGCTATATATTCTTTTTAATTTGGAAAAACCTTTCCTTTTTTTCTTTTTCGATTTTACGTAAACCAGCATACAGTATTTACAATTGCCTTTCGGCAATTGCATAAGTTATCTGTAGTTCACTTCGTTCACACAGCTAACTTAACTTCAAAAACAAAAGTGGACGGAAGGAATAGCCGGCATTGCTGTAGGTCGTAGTGTCGTAGTAGCGACCAGACGTAGTGCTACCGCCGCCGCTGTAATAACCTCCCCTAGTAACACAAGGGCTACTAGAGCTACTACTCGTGCGAGTGGAATGCTCTGTGCTCCACTCTATGCAATTAGAAGCCATATCATGGATATTACATACCTTATCTCCTGCTTTTCCTGTATTTAATTTGCTTGAATTTACTGATGTCTTGTTGGCATAATTACTGTTTCCACTGTATTTTTGTATGAATACTATTGCTGTATCCCAGCTATAACTATTTATCAAATCACTTTCTACATAATTACTACTATACATTTCTCTTGCTTGTGTTGCTGCATTTGGTTGCGTTATATCTACCCATGCCACTTTATTTACTTGTGAATCTACTTTTCCATCACTTCCTTGACTTGCTTCATATCTTCCTAGGTAGTATCCACCGTTAGTCTTTGTCTTTGCGACAAAATCTCCTAGATTTTTAGCAGCGGTATTTCCTGAATTACTAGTTAATTCTTGATAATAATTTGATATTGTTACTACTTGTGTATAATTATCTGCATTTTGCTGCAATGTTGGTGTTCCATTAGTAGTGTCAAATGTATATCTTCCTAAAGTGACAGTTGTTGTACTTCCATCTTTATTTTTTATCTCTCCTACTGGTATCCACACAAATTGATTTCCTTCTTCATCTTCTATTACGATTCCATCTTGTACTGCAGGCATTCCATCTCCATTATATGTGTATTCTACATTTCCTGTACCTCCATTTGGTACTACTTTAAAGCCTCCTGGA
>JAAWNJ010000117.1 GCA_022798895.1 Clostridia bacterium
GATGCTTGCACAACCTCTTTTTTGATTTCTTCTAAATCTATTTCTTCGTCATCCTCTAAGTCTGCATAGCTTACTGTTACATTGAAAAATAGAAATAATATTATGCTAATAATCAATATGAATCTTTTCATTCTATATTTATGTATCATAAAAAATCTCCTATACTTTTATTTAATTTTAGTTCTTCAAAGTCAAGTTTCATTCTATTGTATGAGAGTTCTTTTTTAGTTATTCTATTTTTTTATATCTTACATCATCTTTTCTAAGTATTCTTCTAAATATCCTTTTAAAATATCTTGTATCTCTCTTATTTTTCCTTCATATTAGATGCAACTATAATTTCTTTTTCAAGAAGAAATTTAAATAGATGCTTCTAAAGCACCTGTTTTTAAAGCATGCAAACCTTAAAAGATATTATTAATAGTTAAATAAAAATAACATTGTGAGATTATTTCAATCCTTGCAATGTTATTCTTTTTATTTTTCATATCTTCTAAAAATTTATTAATTTATTTTAAATACCAGCCAAAAAACAATTTATATAGTTACTATAATAAATTTATCCAATTTCTTCTTCCATACATAATTCTAACAATTTCTATATTATTGTTTTTTATTCTATAAAATACGATATAATTATCTATAATCAATTTTCTTATTTCCTGCTTTCTTATTATATCATCATCTATAACTGAATATATTTCTGGATTATTTTTCAAATTACTTATTTCATCTCTTATTTTAAAAATTAATTTTTGAGCTGTTTCAGGCTCTTGTAAGTTATATTTGATATATTGCTTTATCCCAATTAAGTCTTGTTTAGCTTCCTTTGAATATTCTATATCGTACTTTTTCACAAGCAAACCTTCCTTCTATATTTTATCTAATTCTGCATATACTTCTTCTTCTGAGAATTTTTCGCCTCTATCTAAAGAATTAATCCCTTTTTCTAGCTCTTTATATAATAAATATTTATCTGTTAAAAGTTCATATAATTCAATACTCATTACAGCCAAATCTCCTACACCGTTTTTTGTAATATATACTGGACTTTTAGTTTGATGGCAAATTGTAGAAATTTCATTATAATTATTTCTTAAATCAGAACTTGGTCTAATAGTTGGCATAATAAACACCTCCATAAATATTATATACATATTTTATCAAAATATTGATATAAAGTCAATATTTTTTATAATAAAACTAAGTATTCATAATTATATGTCATTGGCTTTGTTTCAATGTTTTTATGGCATGCATCTTTCGAAAAACAAATAGTATCTTTTATGTGGATATCATGTTAGTTGTACTTGCCATAGGTACTTGTTTTAGTCCATTTTTTTCATACAAAATAATTTTAGAAGCCCTATCAAAAACAAGACCTATTTTAGCATTTAACTTTGGTTCTTCTGCTATGGTTGCTGATGCTTGCACAACCTCTTTTTTGATTTCTTCTACATCTATTTCTTCGTCATCCTCTAGGTCTGCACAGCTTACTGTTACATTGAAAAATAGCAATAATATTATGTCAATAATGATTATGAATACTTTTAATACATTTTTCTGTTTCAAGCCAAGTTGGTTTACCATAATATTTTGGTCTTTTTTTCTAGTTTCCATAAAAAAATCCCCCATACTTTTACTTGATTTTGACTTTTGAAAATCAAGTTTCATTCTATTGTATGAGAAATTTTCTTCAGTTATTCGTTTTTTATATTCTAAAAATTTTTAAGTACATTTTCCCAAGTTTTACATAATATTTTCTAGATATTCTCTTAATTGTACCAATGCTTTATATCTATGACTTATCCTATCTTTCGCCTCTGTACCAATTTCTGCAAGAGTTTTACCATCTGCTAGTTCAAAGATTGGATCCATTCCAAAACCACCTTGTGCTCTTATCTTAGTTGCAATATATCCTTCTAATTCTCCTGTAAAAGTTTTTTCTTCTTTTTCTGGTATTACTACTGCAATTGTACAAACAAATTTCGCTTTTCTTTTTTCTCTTGGCAAGCCTTGTACCTTTTCTACTATATACTCATTTCTTTCTGTTTGAGTTGCATTTTCTCCTAAAAATCTTGCTGTTTTAATACCTGGAAATCCATCAAAAGCTTCCATACATAAGCCACTATCATCAGCTATACATAATTTTCCTGTCATTTTTGAAATAGTTCTTGCCTTAATTAAAGCATTTTCTGCAAAAGTTTCTCCATTTTCTTCTATGTCTATATCAATTCCTATGTCCTTCATTGATGTTACCTTATATCCCCTTAAAATATCTTGTATTTCTCTTAGTTTTCCTTTGTTATTTGATGCAACAATAATTTCTTTTTCCATATTTTTCTCCTTTTATTAGAACTAAACATAAAATTTCTTCCTATTCTTTAGAAAACAGATATGAAATATCATATCTGTTTTATCTACAAATTTAGTTTACTTTTTTCTTTCTTCTTGGAACTTCGCAACATGTTACTTCCTCACTATTTTTTCTTCTGTCTATAATATAAGTGCTGCCTGGTGTAACTTTTGCTAAGTGTTTCACTTGTGCTGCTACTTCCCCTATTTCTAATACATTATGAAATCTTCCTTGATCTACAATTACTACACCTATAGAAATTGTAGTAAGTGGGAATTGCTCTAAAATGCATTTCCTATTTGGTACTTCTAAATAGCCTTTTTCAATATCTTCTTCATTAAAATATTTTTTTACTCCGCCTTCAAATTCTAAAACGATATCTTGACAGATATGCTCACATTCTGTATTAGAAATAATGGCAACAAAGTCATCTCCTCCAATATGCCCTACAAAGCTGTCTTCTGTCTCCATATCATGAACATGTTTTAAGATACATCTAGAAGTGAATTTAATAATTTCATCTCCATTAAAGAACCCATAAATATCATTGTAGGCTTTGAAATTATCTAAGTCAATGTATAAAATAGCAAATTCTTCTTTATTTAATAAACGTTTTTTCATTTCAGCTTGAATTTGAACATTACCTGGTAAGCCTGTTAGAGGGCTTACTCTTCTGTTTGTATCTAACAAGCGTATCACATTTTTAATAGTATAGTATAGATATTCTTCATCAATTGGTGCTTTGATATAATGCTCTACGCAGGCTTTCAAAATCTCTACTCGATGTTCTTTTTCTTTTCTAGAAGATATAACAATGATTGGTGTAATACTATTGTCTTCATTTTCACGAATTTGATTACATAGTTGAATAATATCTTCTTGTATTCCATCTTCATTAATAATAATTAAAGCTGGAATATTTTTTAGAACACTTTCTACTTCAGTAGTTTTTGCTTTTTTGAACTTGTATTCTTTTTCTTTTTTGAAAATGTCAACTAGTTTACTTTTCAATTCATTATCATTATCAATGATATAAATCTCTTGTGCCATATTTTTCTCCTTCATTTGTTTTTAATTTCTATTGTGGATATTTAATTTCTGTAGCTGCCTTTTCAGTATATCCATTTATATTTGTTACTTCTACTAAAATTGTGTTATTTCCATCTTGTAATAAAGCTGGTCCTATTTTGATATATTTTTCATTATTTTTT
>JAAWNJ010000118.1 GCA_022798895.1 Clostridia bacterium
AAATATCATTGCTATTTGGAAAAGTAGTGTTCTTAAAAATGAGATGGCTGCTGAAACTACTCCATTATTTAATGCAGTGAAGAATGAAGATTCAAAAATATTAATTCCACTAATTAAATAGGAAATGGAAAATATACGTATTGCATTTGTTGTCATATCTAATAGATTTGCATCATAACTAACAAATATCCCTGCTAGTGGCTTTGCTAGTAGCTCCCCTATTACTGTCATCACAATTGAGGTAATGGTTAAAAGTTTTAGACTCTTTTTCAATAAACTCTTTAGTTCTTTTGTATTTTCTGCTCCATAATGATACCCTACAATTGGTGCTGAACCTATGGAATACCCTATATAAGTTCCTGAAAAGATAAAGCTAACATACATAATAATACCATAAGCTACTACCCCATCTGCACCTGCATATTTCATTAATTGTAAGTTATATAGCATATTAACTACTGACATAGAAATATTAGTTACCATTTCTGAAGAACCATTGGCACATGCTTGTAAGATTGGCTTTAATTCAAATTTTGTTTTCACTAATTTCAAGGTTTCACTTTTCTTTATAAAGTAAATAAGTGGTACAATTCCTCCTATCAATTGACTAATTCCTGTAGCAACTGCTGCTCCAAAAACTCCCATTTTAAAAGCATAGATAAATAGAAAGTCTAAGATCATATTTAGCACACCAGTTATAATGGAAATGATTAGTCCCATTCTTGGCTTTTCTGCTACAATTAAGAAACTTTGGAAACAGTTTTGTAGCATAAAAGGTATTAGTGCAATAATTAAAGTTCTACCATAAGTTACACAAATCTCTACAAGATTTCCTTCCGCTCCTAGTAGTTTTGCTACTGGCTCCATTACAATAAGCCCTATTACTGTAAAAATGAAACCTATAATCGTAACCACATAAAGAAGCATAGAAAAATACCTATTTGCTTTTTCTTTGTTTCCTTCACCTATTGTTTTAGAAACTAAGGCACTCCCTCCAGTTCCAATCATAAAACCTATTGAACCTAAAATCATAAGGGCTGGCATAATTAAGTTCACTCCTGCAAAGGCATCTGAGCCTACACAGTTTGATACAAATAGTCCGTCTACTACACCATAAATGGAAGTAAATATCATCATAATAATAGTTGGTATAGTAAACTGAATTAATTTTTTATACGTAAAATGTTCCGATAATTGTATGTCCATTTTTTCCTCCTCCATTTTGGCAAAATAAAAGCCCCTTATCTTCTCATGTAAGGGGTACTATATAATATCTAAATTTTTATGTCAATATCTTCTGCTTAAGTTTCTTTTTTTACTTTACTTCTTATCGCAAAAAGAAATATTGGTCTCAAAAATCCTAAAGTTAGTACACTAAATACAGTAAAAATATCACCGTATTTGCCGATTGCTTTTGTATATATTTTGTGTGCTATAATAACATCTAATACAAAACTAATCAATATACAAATTAAAAATATTCCGAATAAAATCATATTACCTTGCATATAACTCCAAAAGCAAGTTACTGCCATTACAGCATTTAATACTGCTACCATGCTCCCTAAAATTTTATGTCCTGCAATTTTTCCTAATAGATATTTATTATAAAATGGTATCCATGCTGTTCCCACTGCTTTATATTCTAAGTTTTTACTCATTTCCATAATCGCAATACTTTCAAAAACGTAAGTCATAATTTGATATATGACAATGAGTAAAAATATTGCAAGAAAAATATAAAAAATTGCTGATAATATTCCCATTAAAAGTATAACACTAATTCCTCCCATATTGCTTCCTCCTTTTATTTGAACGTACTGCTATTATTTAAAACTGTTGTGCTATAAATAAACAATATATCTTGGTCTTGAAATTCTATATAATTTCCAATATCTTTACTTCTCATATATCTAATATCTACTAATGTTATTTTAGAATAAGCCTCTGTAAATAAAGGAACTAGGCTACTGGCAAAAGAATCTCTAAATACTACTAGCTCTTTTCCTTCCTCTCCTTTTGGATTGGTTATAGTAATTAGTGGTGTAGGTCCTGATAGATAAATATCATACTTGTCATTGCTAGTTAGTTTTTCTTTATCATATATTTTAGTTTCTTTCTTATTTTCATAGTTATATACAGTTGCATCTTCTAGGATTTCATTTGTACTAACACAAATCTTATCCTTTGCTGTTTTAACTGCTAACTGCCCTGCATACACACCATCAAACTCAATTACATCTTGTTCTGTATAACTAGTATGCATTCTGTTTTTAAAATTCATTTTTGTACTAATTCTATCTACTACCTTTTGTAAATTTTCTTGCTTCCAATGAATATCTGTTACATAATAGTCCTTTAATTGTACACAATCAAAAATAGGGATATATTCCATTCCTTTTAAGTTTTGTGTCATCATTGCTTCCATTTTTTTATAGTCCATACCAATGTATTCTTCTCTGCTAACAAAGTAATTCTTATCTGGAACAATTGTATAGTAGCATTTCATCCCTTGCAAATAGTCATTTTGAATAGCATTTATTTTATTAGTTGCATTAGATATAGATACTTCATTTAATGGATATTCTATTTTAACCAAACTATCTTGATATAGATAAATATTATGATTATCTTTCTTCCTAAACACATCTAATTCTAATGCTGCTTTTAACTTTCTAAAGTCTTCCCTTTTTATCATTTGGTCTGTACTGTATTTATCAAAATCTTGTCCTAAACTGCCATCTAATAACTTCTTCACTGTTATCTTGGGAAACTGTGCAAGTTTTCTTCTTTCTGCATAAGATATTTCTATGTCTTTGGTACATAAGTTGATGACAAAAAATAATACTAGCACTAATAAAAATGTAAATGTTACTACTACATTTTTTGTTTTATCTGACATAACTTTCTCCTTAAAATCTAAAATACAAAAATGGGTTATAGGAATTATCTACTAAGTAAGCTGTCACAAATATTAATAAGCAAATTAATACAATTGGCTCTAAAAAGTTTATTACCTTCCTTATTTTTGCTTTCTCTTTTAATTGACTAATCTTGTTTTTCAAAAATGGTGTTGCACCAATTAATCCAAGTACAAGAATTACAAAGTAACTTTTTAAATAATACAAAGTATAGGAATTCATCACAGCTTCTCCATTTGCTCCAAATAGTCCTCCTATTTGTGCAAATGCTTGTCCTATATCATTACCATTAAAAATAATAAAGCTTATCATGACAATAAATAGTACATAAATATGTTGAAATATCTTTGGTATCTTTTCTAATATCTTTAATAAAAACGTCTTTTCAATAATTAATAAAACTCCAAATAATAATCCCCATAGAATAAATGTCCAATTAGCTCCATGCCATAGGCCTGTTAGCATCCATACACCAAAAATATTGCGAATGAGTTTTACTTTTCCTACTCGATTTCCACCAAGTGGAATATACACATAATCTCTAAACCATTGGCTAAGTGAAATATGCCATCTTCTCCAAAATTCTGTAATACTTTTAGATATATATGGATAATT
>JAAWNJ010000119.1 GCA_022798895.1 Clostridia bacterium
TTTTTCCTTAAAACATTTAGTTGTAAACACTATTTATGATATTCATACAGTTCATCAATAGATACTTTGAGAGCATCTGCTAGTTTACACATCACTAACAATGTTGGTTGTCTTTCTCCATTTTCAATATATCCTATATGGCTTGCACTTATACCACTTAACTTCGCCAATTCGTCCTGACTTAATCCTTTTTTCTCTCGTATCTCTCTAATAAAAAACGTTATCATTTAGACACCTCGTGTCTTTAGTATTTACATTTTTTATTAAATCATACTTCTTAACCACTATGGTGGTTATTTCACTTTAGCAGTTATTTTTTTATTCAAGCTATAAATTAAAGTACATGTTTTTAGCATGTACTTTTTAATTGTTCTCTCATCTTAATAACAACATATTTATCGAGCCTTTTACTTTGTGCTAATATCTTATCATAATCTGCATCTTCTCTGATTAATTTTTCTAGTCGTGCTTTATTTTTGAATATTAATAAATCTATACTCATATTTATCACGCTCCTTTTATTCTTATTGTATCACATTATGTTAATTTTGTTTGTCGAAGCGTGTCGAATACAAAAATATTTTAAACCTATTTTAGATAAATATAGCACTAAACGGCTCAGATTAAGTTCTAAGCCGTTTTCTATTTTGAGATATGTAATTTGTTATTTGACATCTTTTGTGTAAACCCAGCTATAAATTTCCTTCAATAGAACCTTATCGCTTCCTATCTGCATAATTGTGTATTTCTTTCCCTTTACCCAATTAGGAATAGTTTGTCCAGTTGCATATTTCGTTGCAGTTTTTTGTAATGTTACTTTAGCACCAACTTTGATTTTCGTTTTTGTTACACTAGATACAATATTATTTACAACATTACTTACTGTGTTGCTAATTGATTTTTTCTTTAGTCCAAATCCACTAACGATACCATCTGCAATAGCTTGTGCTACTTTGTCTTTGTTCTTTTGATAGATGTTTATATCTTCTTTATTATCAATAAAACATGTTTCTAATAATGCCCCAGAAATGCCACAACTCTTAACTGTGTTAATTACTAAGAAGTTAGTTCTCTTAACTCCATCGAAGATACTGTCGTTGTCTCTTAATGTGAAGAATTTGTTTATATTTCTCATAATTGCTTGTTCTACTGTTATTCCTGCTTCTCTTGTTGTTACATAGCATTCTGAGCCATGACCTTTTCCATTGCTTGCATTGAAATGTACTTCAAATACATAATTATATTTTCCAATGTTAAAAGTACCATTTTGGCAATCGTAAAATGCATTTCTATTTTGATTATAAATATCTACTGTTGCATAACTTTTTAGCTTCTTAGCTAAACTATTTACTAGTTCACGTGTTAAATTTGCTTCTTTATATCCATTTCCAATTGCTCCTGGGTCACCTGCTCCATGACCTGCAATTAATAATATTTTCATTATTCATTACCTCCAATTAAATTTCTAAATGCTTCATACAATCCAGTTGAAGCCAGTCCACTTAATAATCCTGATAAAATTAGTTCTAATGTAATTCCATTATCGAAATAGAATACAATTTTTAATACTAAACCTAAAATTGCTACAATTGTAGGTATGTATTTATTGTCTACGTCTTTTACCCATTTCTTTACGATAAATCCTACACATAAGCAAATTCCTACTATTAAAACATCTAAATATTGGGTTAATACTGATAAATCCATAATTTCTTCACCTCTCTTTCTTATTTCATTAATTTTTCCCATTTGTCATGTATGTACGAATTTTTATGCAAATCATTCGTATAATGCTCATATACTTCGTAAGCACGTTTTATTTGTACTTCATCTTTTTCAACCCCATTTTCTATATCTGCTAAAAAATCTACTAAAAAGTTGCGACATTGGTTTTCGTCTATCTTGTCGATTTTCTGCTCTAATGGACTTAATGCAATTTGAAATTTTTTATCAATTACATTTTTACTTCCATTTCTTATTTTGCTAACAAAATTATAGATTGCTAAGACTGCATTTAAAAGTGTTGCAATAGATATGATAATCAATGTTATATTTTCCATACTCTTAATTTCCTTTCTTTTTATTTCCAGCGACCAATCGCTATAAAATTCCATGTAAATTGCGTGTTGGCAACAGCATATGGCAGTACACAATATCCAACTGCATATTGATTTGTTATATAGCCAAGTGAGCTTGTTGAATATGCATTTGATGCCACTGCGATTTCAACCATTGGAGCGCTAATGAATTTTGCTGGAAAACTCCATGTTTTCGTATTTTCTTCTGCTTGATTAATATCTGTATAATAAAAACCATTCTCTGCTTTCTGTGTACAAGCAAATTGATTTCCAGTGATGGTGTGATGGCATTTCATTATCCCATTATTGTATTTTGTCCAGCTTCCATTTTCATTACTCCCGCTTTCTACAATATAAATTGCCTCTTCTTGTTTCTTAAACTCTTCATAAACATCATTATCATTTAAAATAAATATTTTATCTTCTACATAATCTTCATATTCTGTTACACTACTGCTGTGTTCTATCTGTATATCCTCTACACTAGCACTAGTTTGACCTGAGTTTGCTCTAAAACTTATATATAAATATTTTTTATCTGATATATTTTTAATAATTAAATTGTTTGTTATATTTGCACCTGCGCTATTTGTTTTATCTACAATAGTATCACTAGCACTTAAATTTTCATCTGATAATAAATATTTAAACTCTGCATTAACAGTCAAATTCTTAAATGATATTGCTAGCTCTTCATCATTGTACAATTGCATTTTAAATACAAAAGTAGCTATCCCCACTCTTGATGTTGATGTATATTTATTTCCAACAACTGTGCCATTTTCATTACTATTATTTGTTCTGTAAAAGCCACTGAATAGATTTTTACTTTTCTGTAGCCAAATCTTTCTTCTACTCCCTCCGTGTCGGTTCTGTTACGCTTACTACAATGTTATCTGAATTATCTGGCATCTTGCTCATTGCTATACTCCCCCTTCTTTTAAATTCCAGCGTCAACTATAAATGTTACTGTTGTTGTTTCTGCTTCACTACTTCCTTCTGCTATAATTGTGTACTTACCACTTCCTAATATCATTCCATTAAGTTCGTCATAAGTTGTTGTTGTTACATTAGTTGAATCTGTTAAGTCTTCTTTAATGATAGTTATTTTAGTTGCTTTTGAGCTATATACCTCTAATTCATAAGCATAAGTATTGCCTTCTACAATATCTTTCTTTAATCCTTTATAGCCTTTCTTTCTTGCTGTAATTCTTGGTGCTGGTATATATTCTTTTACTTCAACTTCAACTTGAATACGTCCTGATTCATTTCCATAGTTATCTGTTGCATAATATTCCATAGTATAGATTCCTGGTGTTCTAATATCTAGTGGAGATCCTATTGCAATAGGTCCTACTACTTTTGCTCCTGCCACTGTATTGTCTGCTACCTCAAACTCTGGTTGTGTATAAACACCTACTCCTTCTACTAA
>JAAWNJ010000120.1 GCA_022798895.1 Clostridia bacterium
AAGTGATAGTGAAAAAGAAATAATAGACACAATAATAAAATTACTAAAGAATAAAAAAGTGACAGTTATATCTGAAATGTCACATAGAGAGGATGGATGGAAAAAAACTAAAAGATTTGAACAAATATCATTTGAATATGCTATGAATTTAAATATAGTTAAATAAAAAGATAGAAGCAAAATATTTTAGTTTTTACTAGAGTATTTTGTTTTTTATTAGTAAGGAGGACAATATGGAAAAAGGATTAATGATAAAAAATGAGGAAGAAAGTATAGATAATAAAATTACAAACACAAATGAGATGTATTTAAAAGTTTTAGATTCATTAGGACTGCCAACAACAAATGTATTATCAACAGTGGAAGAAAGAAAAGCCGTTATAATAAATTTACCACATGTAATTAATAAAATAGATAATATGGAATTTAAAGATGCATACTATCTATCTAAATTTATTGTAGCAGTAGGAACAGGGCTATTTGATGCAGCGCTTAATTATTTATGGGATGAAACGATAAAACAATTACGTTTGCGTATTTCAAATGGATATTTAGACTATTTTTTTGACATTTCAATTAATGATGATAATAGAAAAAATTATAAGACGGAGGAGGATTTAACCAAATTAAATGATGCTACATTAATAGAAGGTGCGTATAAAATTGGATTAATATCTGAAATTGGTTACCATCATTTAGATTATATTAGGTATATGAGAAATAAAACAAGTGCAGCACATCCAAATGAGAATGAATTAACAGGATTAAATTTAATAAATTGGATGGAAATATGCATCAAAGAGGTCATTACTTTACCAGCATCAAATAATTTAATAAAAGTAAAGGAATTATTAACCAATATAAAAAATGGAGTAATAGATGAAGAACAAGCGGAAGTTATAGCAGCTTTCTTTATAGAATTAGATCCGATAAGGATAGATAATTTATTAAGAGCCATATTTAGTATATATACAGATATGAATACTAATCAACAAACAAAAACTAATATTAATTATTTAGCAGAAAATTTATGGAGCCTTGCTTCTGATGAAGTCAAGGATGAGTGTGGAATAAGATATGCTACATATGTTGCAAATAATAGTTCGAATTTAAATGAAGCAAAGCAATTTTTAGAACTAGTAAATGGATTGTCTTATGTTCCTGATAGTGTAAAAGCACCAGCAATAAGAACTGCCTTAAGAAATTTAATGTTAATGCATAAAGGAATAAATAACTTTTATAATGAGCCTTCATTTGCAAGACAATTGTTCAATATTGTTGGACAGCATGGAGAAATACCAAAACAATTAATGTATGAATATACAAAAACAGTAGTGTCAGTTTTTTTGACTAATGGATTAGGAGAATGTTGGGATGCAAATCCAATATATATTGAATTAATAAAAAGATTCAATACAAAACAATCCTTTATTGCCTTAACAGCTTTTATAGATGAAAATATAAAAAGTAAGTTGCAATATACACTATGCCAAAAAAAGTATGAAGAAATGATTGAAATTATTAAACCAAATATAACATCTGAAGGAGTAAGAAACTTATTAGAAGAAATAAAAAGTCAAATCAAAGCATTACATCTTATGTCACAATCAGATAAAATAATAGAAAAGATACATTATTTTGAAAAAAATCTTTAAAAGTAATCAGTGAAATATTAAAAGTGTGAAATCTTGTATGATTCAATTTCACACTTTTTATTTTGAATTTTTAATAGTAGCCTTAAAACGAAAGTTTTATTTTCCAAAACTTTCCATAATCAACTGCAGCCCATCACAAAACCCATTCCTATAATACTTTTCGTTCCAATACTCAAGATAATCAATAAAATTATCATAAAGGATATCTAATTGCTTTTGAACATATTTCCTATTCTCCTCAGGCACATTCGCCAAAATATTATCAGAAAGCTCATCAAAATAAAGATAATGCTTCTTATCCTTTGCAGAATTAGTAGCAAAAATTTGATCCTCTCTAAATTCTAACCAATCCTTTAAAATATCATCATTTACTTCTCTAAAATTATTCATAATCAATACCTCCATAAATTCCACATTAGGATACTCGCCATAAAGCAATAAGTATCCTAAAAATAACTGGGCTCAATTTGGGCACTACTTCCACCAAAAACAACCCAAAATCACATAAATTTACAAAGTACAAAAATTGGGCACACCAAATATACCAACAAAAACCGACAGAAGCCTTGTAAACTAATACTTTGAGAGAATTACTCATAACCCGAAGAGACAATAAAATTCAAAAGAAAACACAAAAATAACATACCGAACAATAAAAAACCACAAATTTTTAAATAATAAATTCATGATTTAAGAGAAAAATAGTAAATAATTTGGTCAATGATAAAATATTGATGTATATAAGCAATAAAACTTCATATAATATTATTGACAAAACAAAAATGACATATATGTCAAAAAAGTTCAATTAAATTATTGAAATATTAAATTTATTGTAGTATAATACTATTGAACATTAATGACATAAATGGCTAAAATATTCAATAAATGGGGAAGAGGTAAAATTCTATGAAGATAATAGAAAGAAATGAATATTTAAATAAACTAATTTCAAGAAGAGAAAATGGAATGATTAAGATTTTAACGGGTATAAGAAGATGCGGAAAATCATTTATATTAGACCCAATATTTAAGGATTACCTAATTAGTGATGGAGTAAAAGAAAATCATATTATAAAATTAGACCTAGATGATATAAAAAATATGAAATATTTAGAACCAGAGGAATTAGATAAATATGTTGATGAGCATACTGTAGATAATGAAATGCACTATGTTTTAATAGATGAAATACAAAAGGTAACTAATTTTGAAGCAGTATTAAATGGATTTTTGCATAGAAGAAATTTAGATGTCTATGTAACTGGAAGCAATTCTAAATTTTTATCATCAGATATAATAACTGAATTTAGGGGAAGAGGAGATGAAATTAGAATATTTCCTTTATCATTTTCAGAATTTTATAATGCCTACGAAGGTGAAAAGCAAAATGCTTGGAAAGAATATATAACATATGGCGGAATGCCACAAATTTTAGATAATATTTCAGAAGAACAAAAAACTAACTATTTAAATACACTATTTAATTTAACATATATAAGGGATATAGTGGAGAGAAATAAAATAGAAAAAGATGATATACTAGAGACTCTATTAAATATGTTATCATCATCAGTTGGTTCATTAACAAATCCACAAAAACTTTATAATACCTTTATAAGCAATGGAATTACAGGAATATCAAAAAATACAATTATTTCATATTTAGATTACCTTTTAGATTCTTTTTTATTAGAAAAAGTAGAAAGATATGATGTTAAAGGAAAAAAATACATTACAACACCACAAAAATATTATTTTGCAGATATAGGATTAAGGAATGCAAGACTTAATTTTAGACAACAAGAAGAAAATCATTTAATGGAAAATGTTATTTATAATGAGTTAAT
>JAAWNJ010000015.1 GCA_022798895.1 Clostridia bacterium
ATAAAAGACTTATCAGATTACATTTCTACTTTATCAAAAAATAGTGGGAAAGCTACCATTAGAAAAATAGAAGAAAAAGCATTCTATCCCGCATCTAGTGCTCAAAGAAGAATCTATTATGCTTCTAGTGTTGATAATGATTCCGTTTTATACAATATTGCTGGTGGTATTATTGTAGATAAAACTCTTGATGTTAACTTATTAAAACAGTGCTTCCAAACTTTAATCGATCGTCATGAGGTTTTACGTACTCATTTTGCTATTGTGAATAATGATATTGTTCAAATTATTGATCCTAAAGTTGATTTTACTTTATCTTCTGACTCTAAAGTTTTAAATGATTTAGATAAGGTTTATACTGATTTTGTAAAATCATTTGATTTGTCAAAGGCTCCTTTGTTTAGAGCTAAAGTTGTAAATTTAGAAGATAATAAAATGTTACTTCTTCTTGATATGCATCACATTATTAGTGATGGTACATCTTTAAGCATTTTATTACAAGAACTTTGCGATTTATATAATGGAATTGCACTTCCTGAAAAACAGGTTGACTATAAAGATTTTACTGTATGGGAAAAGGAGCAATTTGAAAGTAAAGAATTTGAGCAATCAAAGAACTTCTGGGTAAATCAATTTAAAGATGAGATACCTTTATTAAATATGCCAACTTCTTATAATAGACCTTCTGTTCAAAGTTTTGAAGGTTCTAATTACTATACCAAATTATCAAAAGATATATTTGAAAAAGTAAACCAAGTATCTAAAAACTTAGGTATTACTCCATATATGTTAATGCTTTCAGCTTATTATATTCTACTTTCTAAATACACATCTCAAGATGATATTGTTGTTGGTACACCTATTGTTGGTAGAGAGCTCCCTGAACTTTCTAATATGCTTGGTATGTTTGTTAATACTTTAGCATTAAGAAATAAAGTGGATCATAATAGTAATTTTTGTCATTTTGTAAGTCAGATAAAAGATTACTGTTTATCAGCTTTTCAAAATCAGGCTTATCCTTTTGATGAATTAGTAAAGACCTTAAATATAAAAAGAGATACTAGTAGAACTCCTTTATTTGATGTAATGTTTGTCTATCAAAATAATGGATATCCAACCATTAACTTGAAGGATACTCATGCTCAATATTATACTCCTGATAGCAATGTATCTAAATTTGATTTGACTTTAGAAATTATACCTATTGATGATGAACTTTCGTTAAGATTTGAATATTGTACTAAATTATTTGATGAAGATTTTATAGAGAGATTATCTTCACACTATATGAATATATTGAATGCTATTTTGGAAAACACTGATATCAAGATAGCTGATATTGATATGCTTTCAGAAGAGGAAAAACACCAAATTTTATATGATTTTAATAATACAAATTTAGATTATCCAACTAATATCACATTATTAAATTTATTTGACAATATAGTAAGTTCTCATCGTGATAATATAGCAGTTTCTAATGTAGCACATGAAATTACTTATCGTGAATTAGACTTAAAGTCTAATAACCTAGCAAGTCAATTATCTGCACAGGGAGTAACAAATGGTGATGTTGTTGGTATTTGTCTAAATAGAAGTATCGAATTTTTAATTAGTATATGGGCAATTCTAAAAACTGGAGCTACCTATATGCCTATGTACATAGGATATCCAAAAGATAGACTAAACTATATGTTATCAGATAGTAATGCCAAATTATTAATTACTAATTCGAGCCTAAGTCATTTATTTGATAGCAATAAAAAAATACTAGTTGACACATATACTAAAATTGATGACTTAAATAATTTTACCCCTGATTATCCTATACAATCAGATAATACTGCTTATATTATATACACCTCTGGTTCTACTGGTAGACCAAAAGGCGTAAAGATTTCTCATAAAAATCTTATTAACTTTATTTACAACTTTAATACATATTATGGTAGTATTACTCCATCTGATATTTTTCTTGCATCAACTAATATATCATTTGATGTAAGCATTTGGGAGCTTTTTTTGCCAATATTAAATGGAGCCAAATTAGTTCTTAATACTGAGGAAATTTTAACAAATATTATAGATTACTGCAGTATTATATTATCAGAAAAAATTACTGCCTTATATATACCGCCTAATATACTAAATGAAGTATTTGAACTATTAAAAAATAGTTCTGATATAAAAATTACTAAACTCCTTGTAGGAGTAGAAGCTATAAAAAAGGAAACATTAAACAAATTCTTTGAATTAAATGAGAATATTACTATTGTTAATGGTTATGGTCCAACAGAAACCACTATATGTGCAACTGCATTAACATACAAAAAAGATTTAGATGATGTTAATTCTTTTGTTTCAATAGGACATCCGTTATATAATAATAAAATTTATATATTAAATAAATCCTCTCAATTGCAACCTGTAGGAATTCCTGGTGAAATATATATTGGAGGACTTGGTGTTGGTAATGGATATATCAATAATTTAGAAGCTAATAAGAATAGTTTTATAAAGATATATGATGAACTATTTTATAAAAGCGGAGATTTGGCTAAATGGAATAGTGATGGAACCATTAGTTTTATTGGTAGAATAGATAATCAAATAAAATTAAATGGATATCGTATAGAACTAAATGAAATAAACTCAGTTATTCAATCATATCCTAGTATTCAGCAAAGTTATACTACAATTGTAAAAAATAAAAATAGCTCTTATTTAGTTTCTTACTTTGCTTCAGATAGTCAAATAGCTACAAAAGATTTAAAATCTTATCTGCAAACAAAACTTACGTTTTACATGGTACCTAAATTTTTAATACAAATAGAGGTATTTCCTATGACAGTAAATGGAAAAATAGATAGTAAATCCTTACCTATACCAGATTACAAATCAGATATTCCTTTTGTAGCACCTCGTGATGACTTTGAAAGGAAAATCTCAAAAATTTTATGTGCTTTATTAAATTTAAAAGATATAAGTATTGATGAAAACTTTTTTGATATTGGTTGTGATTCTATTATTGCAATTAAATTTCAAATTGAAGCCTTAAAAGAAAATATAGCAATTAGTTATGGAGACATTTTCCAATATCCTACTATTAGGATGCTTTCTGAAAATAAAGGTATTACAAAAGATAACAACTTTTTTGATGTTGATACAAATTATGATTATACTTGTATTAATAATCTCATATCAAAAAATAAATCTAATAATAAGTTAATTATGCCTAATAAAGTTACTAATAATACTGTTTTACTTTTAGGAAGTACTGGTTTTTTAGGCGCACATATTTTAGATAGTTATTTTACTGTTAACCCTAATAATGTTATTTATTGTATTGTTAGAAGAAAGAGTTTAATTGATCCTAGCCAAAGATTAAAGAAAACTTTAAATTATTACTTTGGAGAAAAATATGATAACTATTTTTCAGAAAACAAAATAATTGTTATAGAAGGTGATATTTGCCAAAAATATTTCGGTCTTTCTATTGAACAATTAACCAATTTAATGGATAATATAGATATTGTTATCAATAGTGCTGCATTAGTAAAACACTATGGAGATTATGAAACATTCTCTAAAATAAATATAGAAGGAACCAAATCTATTGTGAATGTTTGTAAAGAGTTTAACAAAAAGCTTTACCATATATCTACACTTAGTGTTTCTGGCATGGAACTTAATAATTCAAATGTAGAAAATGAAAAATATATTTTTGATGAAACCTGCTTTTATATCAATCAAAAAATTGATAATATATATATGTATACAAAATTTGAAGCTGAAAAAAATATCTTGGAAGAAATTAACAATGGATTAGATGCCACTATTTTAAGAATAGGTAATTTAACCAATAGATTCTCTGATGGTGTTTTTCAAATGAACGTTTCTGAGAATGCTTTTGTTAATAAATTAAGATCTATTCTCAATTTAGGCGTAATACAAGATACCTTTTTACAACACGCTATTGAATTAGACCCTGTTGACTTGTGTTCTAAAGCTATTATAAAAATAGTGAATAACACTCATAATTTCTCAATACTACATTTATTTAATACTAACTTTGTTGAAATAAAAAATCTAATACAATATATAAATGATTTCGGTTACCCGTTAAATGCTGTATCTGATAAAGATTTCGCAGCTCATGTCACACATTATTTAAATAAAGATGATTTAAAAAATAGTATTTCTGGAATTATACCAGACTTAAGTAAAGATAAAATTTTAAATTATATATCTACTATACAAATTCATGCTGATATTTCAAATTCTTTTTTAAATGCTATAGGTTTTAATTGGCCTAATTTAGATAAATTTTATTTTGAAAAGTATTTTAACTTTCTTGAAAAAATTAATTATTTTATTAAAAAGGAGAATTAATTATGACTACTGATATTGCTACTTTTATATTACTAATATTAAGTTTGATGTTAATTATTGGATTGCTTTTTATTATTTTAAAAAAAATTAAACGCAGTCAATTAAAGAGTTGCTTTATCTTCATACTTTCTTGCATGCTTATCTGCTTAGTTGGGCTTATTTCACAATGTTTATTGGGATACAAATTAAATATTCCTCTAATTTATTATGACTATTTTGTATATATAGGAACTGTTTTTTTACCAGTAGGAATATTTTTGCTAGGTTTAATTTTTGCTAATACTAAAGTTAAATTTAAAAAAAGTTACTTATTACTATTTATAATTCCTGTAATATCTTTAATAATGCTATGGACTAATGACTTTCACAATCTGTTCTATATACAATATTCGACCAATATTAATGCTACTACTTACGGCCCATATGTCAACATACATTCTGTTTATACCTATTTAATGTATGCTTTAGGTTTAATAACATTGTTAAAATATTCAATCAAAAATTCAGGTTTCTTTTCTAGACAAGCATTATTATTTATCTTATCTGCTCTAATACCAATTGCTTTAAATATTTTGGCTGGGCTAGGATTTATTAATGCTACTGTATATTTAACACCTATATCATTTACGTTGACAATACTTCTCTGTGCTTTTGCAGTATTTAAATTTGACTTTTTAAAGGTTACACCTATTGCAATGCAAAGAATTGTAGACAGAATGTCAGATAGTTTTTTAGTTATTAACGAAGATGACAATATTACAGATTTTAATGATACATTTTTAAGAACCTTTAAATTGAAAACAGAAAATGTAAGAAATATTAGCTTTCTTACATTTGTTAGCTCTCAAAACTTAGAAGGAATAGATACTCAGTTTCTTAATTCTATTTTAGACAAATGCAAAACAACTAGCGAAATCATCGTAGTCAAGCGTGAAATGAAGATTTTAGACCACTATTTTAACATAGAAGCAAGTGGTATTTTCTCCAAAGGCTCTTTTTTAGGAACTTTAGTGTTATTAAAAGATGTTACGCAGCACGTACACGATAGAACTACCATCGAAAATAACCAAAATATCCTTATGGAAAGAGAACGTTTAGCTTCTTTAGGGCAATTAATTGGCGGTATTGCCCACAACTTAAAGACTCCTATTATGTCTATTGCAGGTGCTGCTGAAGGTTTAACAGATTTAACTACAGAATATGAAAAGTCTGTTGGTGACCCTGAAGTAACAGTTCAAGATCACCACGAAATAGCAAAAGACATGAAAGATTGGATTGAGAAAATTAGGTCTTATACAGAATATATGTCTGATGTCATTACAGCAGTTAAAGGACAAGCGGTTACTATGTCTGATGAACAAGCTGTCTCCTTTACCTTAGATGAATTAGTAAAACGTGTTAATATTTTAATGAGACACGAATTAAAAAAAGCTTTAGTTGACTTAAATATTCAAATGAAAGCTGAACCAGATACTATTTTAAAAGGTAATATCAATAGTTTAGTACAAGTTATTAATAATATGATTTCAAATGCTATTCAAGCATATAACGGAGAAGCAGGTCATGAAATTAATCTTATTTTAGAACTTTCTGGAAAGAACATTATCATTTCTGTACAAGATTTTGCAAATGGTCTTCCTGAGAGTATAGCATCAAAATTATTTAAAGAAATGATTACAACGAAAGGAAAAAACGGAACAGGTCTTGGATTATTTATGTCTTATTCGACTATTCGTGCTCACTTTAATGGTAACGTTACTTTTGAGACAGAAAAAGGAAAAGGCACTGTCTTTCATATTTCTCTACCTGTTTAATATCTAATAAAAAGAAACAAAATTCTAAAATTTTGTTTCTTTTTATTAGTCTTTTATTTTATATCTTTTTCTTCTAACATTACCTTTTGGATAAAACCTATAATTTTATCTTCTGATTTTTGATCATAATTATTATATTGAATATAGTCAAACATATTTCTTAAATCAATATCTTTTTTAATTCTTTCATAATGTTCATCTATTTCTAGAAGTCTTTTCTTCTCTACCTCTGGTGTTAGTCCTCTTTCTCTTGTTTTTTGCTTTGCTATTTCTATATCTTGAGGGAATAAATAAAGGACTTTCATATTAGGGCAAACTTTTTTAAATTCATATATGGTATCATAATGTACTTCAAACACCATATTTTTATCAGAAAAAAGTTCCTCTTTTGTATAAGCATATTTATATCCTAATAATTCAAATTCATATGCAATTTGTCCTTCAGCTCTTAAATTTTGCAATTCATCTTCACTTACAAATACTTTATCTTCGTTATTCTTTTCCCCTTTACGCATTTCACGAGTAGTTATAATTTTTAATTTTTCAAAACCTAATCTTTCTACTAATTTATCTTTATAATAAGATTTTCCTGTACCTGTAACACCTGCTATTCCAAGTAACATCTTGCACCTCCATCAACGCTATATAATTATCATATTGTTTGTTACTCCATCCCTTTTTGTATCTATGTGATATATTATCATGTTTTTCAGTTTATGTCAACCATGCCTAATTACTTTATCTATATAGTTAACCTTATCTAAAAAAGGACTTTACAGTTCGACAAATTATGATATAATTGAAACGTAAAAATACGAGGTGATATTATGAGAAAAAATATGCAAGAAACAGCTAAAACTGGATACAAAATCATTGCAGTAGATGATGAAGAGGGTATTGTAGACTCATTATCTGTCTTCTTAAAGCGTTCTGGGTATGATCTTACAGGTGTTACAGACCCTATGGAAGCTATTGAACGCGTTAAAAATGAACATTTTGATCTAATGGTTTTAGACTTCATTATGACCCCTATTCATGGTGATAAAGTAGTTGAAGAAATCCGTAAATTTAATAAAGAATTATATATTCTACTATTAACAGGACACAAGGATTTGGCTCCACCACTTGAAACTATTCGTAAATTAGATATTCAAGGATACTGCGAAAAAAGTGATAAATTTGATCAATTGTTACTTTTAATTGAATCAGGTATCAAATCTATTGAACAAATGAATGAAATTAAAAGAATTAACAATGAATTATCTGAAACTTATGAAAAATTAGAAAAGGCTTATTTAGATAGTATTGAAACTTTGCGTTATACAGTAGAAGCAAAAGATCCATATACAAGAGGTCACTCTGATAGAGTATCTGCCTTCTCTGTATTAATTGGAAAATACTTAGGTTTATCTGAAGCAGATTTGAAAATATTACAAGTTGGTGGTTTATTCCACGATATTGGAAAAATCGGTATTCCTGATAGCATTTTATTAAAAGAAGCTAAATTGACAGATGATGAATATTCTGAAATTAAAAATCACCCATCTATTGGTGCTCATATTTTATGTAATGCTGCTATCTTTCAAGACATTATCCCAATTGTAAAGCATCATCATGAAAGGTTTGATGGAAGAGGATATCCTAGTAAGTTAAGTGGAAATGATATCCCATATATGGCTAGAATTGCAGCAGTTGCAGATACTTTTGACGCTATGACTTCAAAGAGGACCTACCGTAATCCATTACCTTTAGATGTTGTAAAAGCTGAAATTGAAGATTGCTCTGGTACACAATTTGACCCAGAAATTGCAAAAGTGTTTATTGATATTCTAGATAATCATTATAACGAAATACAGGAAATACAAGAAAAATATAGAGCTTAATAAATGAAAAAGGGGACGGTTCTAATTTCCAAAAAATTTGGAAATTAGAACCGCCTCCCTTTTTTTGCATTCTATTTAAGCTTCTTTCATTGATAACTGTACTTTTTGTCTTTCTTCATCTATTCCAATAACTTTTACCTTTACAATATCACCAACTGATACTACATCTGATGGATTTCTAACAAAACTATCACTTAATTGTGAAATATGTACTAAGCCATCGTGTTTTACACCAATATCTACAAATGCCCCAAAATCAGTTACATTACGAACAGTTCCTGTTAATACCATACCTTCTCTTAAATCTTCAAATTTTAACACATCTGCTCTTAAAATCTGTTTTGGCATTTCATCTCTTGGATCTCTACCAGGTTTTGATAATTCGTCAATAATATCCTTTAATGTCATTTCTCCTGCATTTAATTCTTTTGCCATTGCCACTACATCAATTCCTGCAAGCTTTCCTTTAATTTCTTTCAATTTATCTTTTTCTAATAAATCTTCCTTTTTATATCCAATGCTACTCAATAATTGTTCTGCTATCTCATAGCTTTCAGGGTGAACTGCTGTAATTTCAATTGGATTTTTTCCGTCTGGAACTCTAATAAATCCTGCACATTGTTCAAAAGCTACCTTACCCAACTTTGGCACTTTTAACAACTCTTTTCTCTCTTTTAGCTTTCCATTTTCATCACGGTATTTTACAATATTATTAGCAATAGTTTTATTAATTCCTGCTACATAGGATAAAAGTGATGGTGTTGCTGTATTAACATCTACACCAACCTCATTTACAGCATCTTCTACTACACCTGTTAGACTTTCTGTTAATTTATTTTGGTCTACATCATGTTGATATTGTCCTACACCAATAGCTTTTGGATCAATTTTTACTAGTTCTGCCAATGGGTCTTGTAATCTTCTTGCAATAGAAATAGCCCCTCTTAAAGATACATTAATATCTGGATATTCTTCTGTGGCAAGCTTTGATGCTGAATATACTGATGCTCCCGCTTCACTAACAATGGCATAATGTAAATCTTTGTCAATTTCTTTTATCATTTCTGCTACAAAGCTTTCAGACTCACGTGATGCTGTTCCATTTCCAATAGCAATAATGTCTATATTGTATTTACTAATTAAAGCTTTTAGTTCTTTTTTAGCACCTTCTACATCATTTTGTGGCTCTGTTGGATAAACGGTTGTAGTTGCTAGTAGCTTTCCTGTTTCATCAATGACTGCAATTTTACAACCTGTACGATAAGCAGGGTCAAATCCCATAACGGTTAATCCTTTTAATGGTGCAGCTAAAAGTAATGGTTTTGCATTTTTACCAAATACTTTGATTGCTTGTGTTTCAGCCTTTTCTGTTAAATCTGAGCGTATTTCTCTATCAATAGATGGCTCAATTAAACGTTTCCAACTATCTGCTATAGTTTCTTCTAGCATAGCTGTGAATTGCGTTTTTCCTTTAATGACATCTTGTTCAATATGATGTAAAATATTTTCTTCTGGTTTATCTAATTTTACTTTCAAGAATTCTTCTTTTTCACCACGATTAATTGCTAAAATACGATGGCTTGGAATTCTATTTACTTTTTCATTAAATTCATAATACATATTATATGCTGTTTTTTCTTCTGGCTTTGTCCCTTTTGTGATAATCACACCATCACGATAACAAATACGTTTAATTTCTTTACGATAATTTGGATCATCTGCAATCGTTTCTGCAATAATGTCATTTGCACCTTGAATGGCATCTTCTACTGTTGCAACTACTTTATCTTTATTTTGTTTATCTTCTTCTGATAAACTATCTATATTAACATATTCTTTTGCTATTTCTTCAATAGGTTGTTTTTCAGTTTGTTCATAAATAATATTGGCTAAAGGCTCTAATCCCTTTGCTTTTGCGACAGTTGCTCTTGTTTTCTTTTTTTGTTTATATGGTCTGTAGATATCTTCTACTTCTGCTAGAGTTCTAGCTTTCTCTAAGCTTTCTACTATTTCATCTGTTAATTTTCCTTGATTTTCAATAGAAGTTTTTACTTCTTCTTTCCTTGCTTCTAAATTACGAAGATAGGTAAGTCTTTCTCCTAGTTCTCTTAGAGTTTCATCTGAAAGTCCTCCAGTAACTTCTTTTCTATAACGCGCAATAAATGGAATTGTATTTCCTTCGTCAATTAACTCTACCGTTTTTTGCACTTGTGTTAATTTAATGTTTAATTCTTCTGCTATTCTCGTAGCTATTCTTTCTATCGTTTCTTGCATGTTTCTTTTAGTTCCTTTCTTAGCATTATTTTAAAGGTTCTTCTTGTAATTTCCTTTAGTATCTAATATATAACAGGTTTTTTAGAAATGCAAGGGAATAAATTAAATTTTTGGAAAATAAAAATATATCGCTTTCATCTTCACTACTTGCGATATATTCTTCTCTTTAATCTAAATTTTGTATACTAATAATTTTTGGTTTTGCTGTAATCATTCCCATTGCTATTTTGAAAAGTACTTTTATATTTGGATGTTCTGGAGTAATTTCTATTTCATCTCCTCCATTTCCACCCATAATGTTAAAGTCTACACGGTGTTTTCCAACTGTAGTAGCAATTGTCATCTCTTCTCCTACACCTAAAGAACCAACTAAGTTATTATCTACAAATACCTTTGCTGGAACAAGCGCTGCTGCAAGAGACCCTTCTCTTCTAAAAACAATACTTGCTGTACCAGTCTTTTCTCCTTCTATTGTTGCTCCACATTTGTTACAAAATTTAGCGGTATTATCTACTTCTGCTCCACATTTATTACAAAACATAATTGTTATCATCCTTTCTTCTCTAACGGGGACACATTTTCCCCTTTGTATTCCTTTAGGGACAAACTATGTCCCCGCCAATTATTCTATACCAATGTATTCATTATATGTTACTTCTCTATCAATTACTTGATCTGCTTTCAAATCAATAATTCGATTAGCTACTGTTTGTGTTAATTGATGATCGTGTGATGTAAATAACATATTACCTTTAAACTTCTTCATTCCTTCATTCAATGCTGTGATAGACTCCATATCTAAATGGTTAGTTGGCTCATCAAAAATTAAGAAGTTAGCACCTGATAACATTACTTTAGAAAGTACACATCTTACTTTTTCTCCTCCTGATAAGACATTGACTTTTTTTAATGCTTCTTCTCCTGAAAATAGCATTCTTCCTAAAAAGCTTCTGACATATGTCTCATCAGGGTCTTTTGAATACCCTCTTAACCAATCTGTAATAGATAAATCTGATTCAAACAAATAGTTATTATCTTTTGGGAAATAACTATTTGTAATAGTTGTTCCCCAAATAATTTCTCCTTCATCAGGTTCTAATTCTCCTGCTATAATTTGAAACAATACTGTTTTCGCATTTTCATTATCTGCCCAAAATGCAATCTTATCATCTTGTTTCACTGTAAAGGATACATTATTTAATATCTTCTCTCCATTAATGGTTTTAGAAATATTTTTTACTTGTAAAATCTCTTTTCCTGGCTCTCTGTCTGGCTTAAAGTCTACATATGGATATTTTCTATTGGATGGTTTAATTTCATCTAATTCTATTTTCTCTAGTGATTTTTTACGAGATGTCGCTTGTTTTGATTTAGAAGCATTTGCACTAAATCTAGCAATAAATTCTTGTAACTCTTTGATTTTTTCTTCCTTCTTCTTATTAGCATCTTTCATTTGTTTTAGTGCTAATTGGCTAGATTCATACCAAAAGTCATAATTTCCTGGATATACTTTAATTTTTCCAAAGTCTACATCTGCAATATGAGTACATACTTTATTTAAAAAGTATCTATCATGTGATACTACAATAACAGTATTTTCAAAATTAATTAAAAATTCTTCTAACCAATTAATACTTTTTAGGTCTAAATCGTTGGTAGGCTCGTCTAATAGCAAAATGTCTGGATTTCCAAATAGCGCTTGTGCTAGAAGAACTTTTACTTTGTCCTTTGCTTCTAGCTCACTCATTAATTTGTAATGTTTATCCGCTTCAATTCCTAAATCATTTAATAACACGGCACCATCTGATTCTGCATTCCATCCATCTAGTTCACTAAATTTTTCTTCTAATTTTGCAGCTCTCATTCCATCTGCTTCTGAAAAATCTGGTTTAGCATATATCTCATCTTTTTCCTTCATAATTTGATATAGTTCACTATTTCCCATAATGACTGTATCCATAACGGTATATTGTTCATATGCAAAGTGGTCTTGTTTTAATACAGAAATTCTTTCATTTTTTTCTTTAGATACTTCTCCTTTACTTGCTTCTATTTCTCCTGATAATACCTTTAAGAAAGTAGATTTTCCTGCTCCATTTGCTCCAATAATTCCATAACAACATTCTTTATTAAATTTAATATTTACATCTTCAAATAACGTTCTTTTTCCAAATCGAACTGTTACACCTGTTGCTGTAAGCATTTTGTTTCCTCCCCTTTTGAAATTCTTTCGTCACATTATATCATACAAAAGCCTATATGGCTAGAGAAAATACAAAAAATACAACCTATTATTTTCATAATAAATTGTATTTTTTCTTTTTATTTATCAAATAATATTTTTATAGCCCATAGTCCAGAAATTCCAACTAGTATATAAATAATTTTGCTAATAATAGAACCTACTCCAAATAGTGCATCTACTATATTATAATTGAAAATTCCAATAATGCCCCATACAATAGCACCTATAATAACTAGGACTAATGCAATTTTATCTATAATTTTCATTACATATACCTCCTATAAATAAAAAATTTATTCTTTGTTAGTATATGTATTTTTTTGATTTTTATACTTTTACCTTAGCATATCCTTTTTTCCAAGCCATATAGTTGCAACAATTGCTATCATAATGGAAAATATAAAAATGATTGGAAATCCCCATGGATTATCTTGAAGCGGTACACTTACATTCATTCCCCAATAACTGGCAACCATAGTAGGAATTGCTAAAATGATGGTAATAGATGTTAAATATTTCATTACTCGATTTAGGTTATTAGATATAATGGAAGCATAAGCATCCATTGTTCCATTTAAAATGTCACTATATATTTTAGCCATTTCAATTGCTTGCTTATTTTCAATAATAGAATCTTCTAAAATATCTTCATCCTCTTCATAGAGTTTAATAATCTTTCCTCTCATGGTTTTTTCCATAACTACTTCATTCGATTTTAAAGAAGTTGTAAAATACACTAAGCTTTTCTCTAAACTTAATAATTTTAATAGTTCTTTATTTTTCATTGAATCTTTTAAAACTGATTCTGCAATTTCTGTTTCTTTGTTAATTTTCTTTAGTAGTGTAAGATATAAAGAAGAATTAGCATATAATACTTGCAATAATAATCTGCTTTTCTTGTAAGTAATGACATTTTTCATTTTGTTTTTAGTGATATCTTGAATAATCGAATTTTGTTTGAGAGAAACTGTAATAAAGTAATCATCTCTTACAAAAATAATTCCAATTGGCATAGTACTATAAATCATACTATCTCCATCTTTTTCACGAATAGGAATATCAATAATAAACAAAATTGTATTATCTTCATCTTCTATATCAATTCTGGCTTTTTCTTCAGAATCCAAAGCATACCTAATAAAATCCTCTTGTATTTGTACTTTTTCACAAACTGTTTTAATTTCGTTTTCAGTCGGGGCTATCATGTTAATCCAATTTCCCTTTTCATATTCTGTCGTCTTTTTCGTCTCATTTGTTTTTAAATCTGTTCGATACATTTCCAACATAATTATCACCCCTTCTTTTTTATTTTACTACTTTATGAAATATGTTACAACCTCTTTTATAAATAACAATAGAACAATAGATTAGGTATTTTTAATCTATTGTTCTTAAAAAAATCTTTTAATTCTGTCTGGTGGGCAACCGGGGGGTCGAACCCCGGACCTTCTGATTAAGAGTCAGCTGCTCTACCAACTGAGCTAGTCACCCACTTATAAAATTATTGTTCTAATATGTGGTTCTCTCCACAAACTCGAACAATTATTATTATAAGTCGCTTCCCCCCTTTTGTCAAGTGGTTCTCAGCATTTTTTAGATTTGACTCATTATTTCTTCTATATTCAATTCTTCATAACTTGCTTTTCCTACTGTTTTTACTTCTTTTGCCAGTTCTATTAATTCTTCATTTTTTAACTTTTCTAGTTTATAAAGCCTTTCTCTGGTAAGTATGATATCCGATAAATTTCGGTAGTAAGCCTCTTTGTGGAAACCTAATAATTGTATAGTATCTGGGAATTTAGTTTTTAGCTTATCTGCAATTTGTATGCCTTCGGGGTCTATGTCACCTGAGTAATAAATAGTTTTACAATTTTTCTCTAATAATCTTAATAATAAAATTCCTGCTAATTTTACTTGTCCATAGGTACATACAATTGGTACTCTTCTTTCTTGTAATCTATCTGCTATTGCTGTGAAAACAGCTGGATTTTCCATTACAATGACATAATCATACTCTGTTCTTACTTGTATGATTTTTGCTAAATTCTCTAAAGTTGCCTGCATGGCTTCATTTTCTTCCCAAAATCCCTTCCATGCTAAATGTTCTCCATTTTCTGTATATGCCTTTATATTTTTGCATAAAACCATATTAGATACATCATCTACCAACAGGTTATTTTGATAATATAATTCTGCTAATTCTTCTGCGCCTCTTGGTTCTTTTTGTTTATTCTGTACTGCCAATAATTTCACAAGAATCTGACCAGTTAAATTACTTTTATCTAATCCATGTGGATCTTTCATTGTTTTAGCACTAAATATTGGTAATTTTGTTTTTTGTTTTGGCAATTGATGAAAACAATCACATGCATTTTGTAAAGCTTGTTTTAGCTGCTCTCTATTCTTTGTATAGTGCATTTTGAAACCATGACTTGATTTTTCTTGTAATAATATTTGCAATATTGGATACACCTTCTTATTTTTATTTTTTTCCAATATTTGTTGATAAAAAGTCTCTTCTTCTTTCTTTTCTTGCTCTACTTTACTTTTTTTACTCATTAATGGCTTTGCATCATAATTTTCTACAATTGTTTTTAAGGAAATATTAGAAAACCTAGTTTCTTGTAATCTTTTTTCAAAATTTCTTAGTGAAATAGTAATACTCTTATTTTTGTGATAATCTCTCTTCATAAAGCCACTTAATGCTTCTTTTTCTCCTATGGTTGGGTGTTCTAATATAACATTTCCTTCCCACTTTCCATAGGATTCATATTTGGCTCTCATTTTGCTAAAAATCCTTTTGTATTCTCTTTCTCTAAAATACTTTATACATTCTTCTAGATCTTCCACTTTTTCCCTCCTACACTACTAGTTCTTTTTTCTTTCCATCCCAGTGATAACGAATAACAGAAACCACTTGACTTGCTGGGTCTGAAATTAATTCATTAATTGCTAGGCTTGGTATCGTATCATATTCTCCCCATAATACTTGTGAATTGATAATATATTCTAAATCTAATTCTGTTAAAATGCGGAAACAATCTCTAATATTATTGTCATCTACTCCTGCAAAAGCTTCATCTAATGATATAATTCTTGGTGCTTCTACTTTAGCACTTTCATATCTTGCATAAACTGCTGCAAATAATGGTATATACATCGCCATGGCCTTTTCTCCACCACTTAATTTGTAAAAAGCATTATTGGTTAATTGCTTTTTAGCATCATTTCCTTGTTTAAATAAAAACTCAAATTCAAACCAATTACGGTAATCTAAGGTGTCTTTCATAATTTCATAAAATGCAACTAAGTTTCCTTTTTCCTTTGACTTTTCTTCAGCTTTAGCAAATTTGCTTCTAAAATGATTTGCTACTTTTTTAATTTCTTCTTTTCTTAAGATATTTGTATCAGAATTTAAAATTTCTACTAGTTCTGCTGTGTCTACTTCTGTTTCATCGCTTGCTACTTTTGGCTTCCATTTTAAGCTAAATGACAAACCGCTAGAGGTATGTAAATTCTCCATTAAGTTGTTCATTGCTTTTACCCAATCTTTAGCATGATAAATTCTTTCTCTTATTTTTCTACCTACTGTATTGGTTAAAATGTCTTCAAATAGCTTCCTATCGTCTTCTTCTATCAAACTTTCTGTTTCTTCTATGGTTTCTTTAATATCTTCTACTAGTACCATTAAATTTACTTTTCTTCCTTTTAAGAATCCAGTAATATCTCTTCTATTTCTAGTTCTATATGCCTCTTTGACTTCCTCTGGTAGGTTTTCGCCTTCGTTATTCTCTATAGTCGCATACATCTCTTCCATAGACAAATTATACTCTGTCAAATATTGATAATTTTCTCTAAATTGATAAGACAGTGTGTCAAAATAGTCTGATATGCTTTTATTCTTTTCTTCGAATTTTTTATACTCTAATAAAATCTGATTTGTTATTTTACCAATTTCACTATATTCTGCAATAATATATTTTAAGTCCAGTTCCTGTTCTAAAATCTCTCGATAAATGCGATTTTGAACTTCTAAATTTGTTACTTTTTGTTCTAACAAAATTAGCTCTTGATTGTCTCTGTCTTGATTTGACTCTTTTACTTTTATCTTACTAACTACTTCTGTCATTTTTGCTGGCAATTGTTTTTCTAATTTGAGGCATTCGTCCATTTTAATTCTTAATTCCTCAAAGCCACTGCCTATCATTTCTTCCATAGATTGTACCTTTTCTTCCAATGTTTTCTTTTTTCTATTGATTTCCCCTAAGTGGTACCTTTTATCATCTAAATCCTGTCTTACTTGTTCTAAATGTTCTTCTATCATTTGAAGGGTACTTTCCGAATTTACAATACTCTTTTGTATATTTTGTAGTTCATAGAGTTCATCTTTTAATTCTTTTGCTATTTCTAAGTTTGCTTCAAATGTTTCTAATTTCTTATTAAAATAAATTCCTTTTGTTGCTTCTTCTACTCGCTCTTTAACCTGTTTTAATTTTTCAAACCTTTCTTTTAGTTTCTCTTCTTTTTGTTTCATTTCCTCTCGAATGGCCTGTAAGTGAGTAATATCTATTTTAATGCGTTGTGCTTTTTCCTCTAGCTTTTCGTTACTTGGAAATCTATTCCACTCTTGTTCTAAGATTTCCATTTTTTGTTCTATGTTTTCTAATTCTTGTACATATTCTTGTATGATGTTTTCTTGCTCTTGTACCTTTTGCTGTAATTCGGCTATTTTAGTTTCTTTATATCTCTTCTTTGCTTCTTTGCCTATGTATTTTGCTTTTTCTAATTTATCTGCTTTTCCACCTAATAATCCAATTTTATAATGACCTTCCTCGTCTATATAAGTGGTTCCGTCCATTGTTGCATCTAGCAATATATTTGATAAAATATTAGAAATAGTATCTGCTTTTACTTTGCAATTTTCTGGAAGCACAATATCGAATAATTCTAATGCATTATGCCCAAACTTTGGAGTAGATGGCACTAAATATTTGTCTACAAAGTCTTTGTCTTGCTTTTGTATACTTTGTATGGAAGATGCTTCTATAATAAGAGCATCTAAAATTCCCATTTCCTGTAATGCATTTTCTACCACGTCTTTTTGCTCTTCTGATAAATTCTTTTTAAAATCTACCGCTTCATAAAATGGAATATAAGATATTTGTTTTTGTGTTAATTTTTCTCTATTTTCTACTACTGCTTTTGTTCTTAGTGGCTCTGCTTCTTTTCTATTTTTCCACTCATCTATTTCTTCTAATAATTTTTTCTTTTCTTCTTCTTGTTGCTCTTTTCTATTTTTCATATTTGCTCTATTTTCTAATAAGGTATCTTTTACATTTTGATAAGGAACTCTTGCACTAGCAAGTACCACCTCAAAACTGCTATTTTCTCCATATTCTTGAAGTTTTTGCGCAATTTGCGTTTTTTCTTCTGATTGCATTTTTAGTAACTCATTTTTTTCTTCCCATGTATATATTTCTTCTATAAAATTTTGTTTTTCTTCTTCTAATAGCATTCTATCTTTTGTAATTTCCTGTGATTTTTCGCTTTCTTCTTTTCTCTTCTTATCTAATTCTTGTAAGGATTCATCATATTCCTCTTCTGCTTTTTTTGCCTCTTGTAATGCATTTCTTCCTTGTTCTATTCTTTGTACATAATGTTTCATATCTTGATTGAAACTATCATAATTGTATTCTTTTTCTAAATTTCCTTTTATTTCATCCATGCGAAAAAAGTATTCATCATATTGAATATCTTTTGCTTTTTTTCCAGACTGTTCCTCTTGTTTTCCAAATTCTTGTATACTACTATTTTTTTGACTAATTGCTCGTTTTTGTAAATTAATTTGTTTGGTTTCTTCTTTCACCTTTTCTGCTATTTTTTTCTCTTCTTCTATTTGTCTTTTGACTTCTTCTTCTAACTCCTGTTTAGCTTGTGTAATCTGTTCTTGCACATTAAATCTTTTATCTTTTCTCAGTTCACTTAATGTAGATTGATTTGTACTAATTTGTATGTCAATTTGTTCTTGCTCTATTTTATATTCTTCTATTTCCTTTTTTGCATTTTCTATTTTATCTCTTAAATTCTTTTCTTCTGCTAAAGCATTTTTCCATTTATGATTTGTAGTATGATAATGTTTTGCTTTTTGGTATAATACTGCTTCATTATAAGTTTGATAAAATCCTTTTAGTTTCTCAATTGCTTGGTAACTATTTCTTAATACCTCTAATTGTTCTTTGGTATCATTCATATTTTGTAGTGATTCTGTTACTGGTCTTAAGTCTTCATCTGATAATGACCTCAATGAATTTGAAATAATTTCTGTAATAATAGATGGTTTAAAGTTTTTTCCGTCTGAAAGCTTTGGACTTCTTATTTCTATCAATAATTTAATAAATTCATCGTATTCTTCTAATGTTTGAAATCCAAAAATAGTGTCATTTACCATACTCATATATTCTTTTTGTGTTTCTACTAACACCCCACCTTCCCCAATCTTATTTTTTAATTCTTGTTTGGTAAGTGGAATTTTTTGATCTAATTTTTTATAAAGATAAAAATCTTCTCCAATTCTTCTGCCATCTTTGATTAGAAATCCCCAAAACTTGACTCCTTGTCCCTTCTTAGCTCTTAGTCCCATTCCTACAGTAATATAATTTTTGGTTTCCTTTTTTTGAAATTCCATAAACAAATAACTGGTATTTTCTTCTTTCTCATTTTCTCCATAACCTAACACATAGTCTTCAATCCTTCTTGATTTATTGCCAAATGGATCTAATCTTTCTGGTGATTTTTTTCCATCTAATAATAATGGTATAAAACTTTGCATAGTAACACTTTTTCCAGAACCATTCGTTCCTCTTAAAATCATTCTTCCCTCTGAAAACTCAAATATTTCTTCATCATACCACCAAAAATTAATTAGACCAATTCGATTAATTTCCCATCTATTTTCCTGCATCTTCTTCTCCTTTTTTCTCAAATTCTTCTGGATATTTTCCTTTAATTTTAAATACAACTGGCATAATTTGATATTGCCTTTTTTCTTCATGATAACGAATCATATCAAATTCTTGCATAAACTTAATCACTTCTTGTTGTAATTCTTGTATATCTTTCTCTCTAAATTCTTTGCTAAAACCATTTTGATAGCTGTCTTTTGTTTCTTCTATTAATTTGGTGAATTCTAATTCTGATAAAAATATTTCTTCCGTTTTTTCCTGCATTTTACAGATAATTGTAGTATTGACCAAAAGCACAACATCTGAAATAGCTTTATTATTTGGAAATGTATTTCTAAAATTTTGATTATCTAATAGTAGAATATAACTTCCATCTTTATGTACTTCTAAACTTGCATCTAAGATTTTATCTACATCTTGCTCAATAATATTTTTATAATTTTTTATATAGAGATAATCTAAATCTTCTTTGCTTTCTGGATAGACTACATTTTCTGTAAATAATCTTCTATAAACTCTCTGCCTTCTCTCTATTCCTTTATCCTGTTCCAACCCTAATTGTTCTTTTTCATAAATGTCACTATATAAATTACAGTCTGTAATATTACTTGTAAAATTGCGTACAAAATACTTTGATATTCCTGTTATTTCATACAATACGTCATTTTCAATACTATCTGCAAATCTATTTTCATCTCCGTCATACCTTTTGATAAAACCTAGCTCTTGTATATATTTTAAAACTTTTACCATTGCCTTTCTGTGCGAATATAGATTAAAGTCAATCGTAACATCTTTTAAGTCTATTTCAGTTTGTAAGTTTTGAATATAATCAATTAATTGTGATAAAATAAATTGATCTTTCCTTGATTTTGACTCTAAATAAATTAAAATCATACATAAAAATAAATATTCTAATTTACTAGTAAATTCTTGTATTCCCATAAAGCTTTGTGGAATACCTGGTATTTTTTCTAATTTGATGAGATATGGATTGGCAATAATTTTATATCCTAACTTTTCTTTGATAAAGCTTTGTGTGTTATCCTCTAATTCTGTTTTAATTTTGTTGTAAGTATCTTCATCTTGTTCTTTTACTATCCAATATCTTTCTAATAATAGTTCTATTGGTTTCATGTTTGCTCCTTTTATTTTTCTTCTATTTCTAGTATAAATGCTGGCATTTCTAAGTCTCCATCATCACAGTGTAAAGTACACCTTTTCTTATCTTCTGGATAAACTAATTTTACAATTCTTCCATCTTCTGTTTTTGTTTCTTTCATTTCTGATTGGTTTGCCCTTCCAATCAGTTTTAATATCATTTTTCTAACATTCGATTTAATTTTCGGCAAATTCCCAATTTCTATCTTGCCATTTTGAATATATTGCTCAAATTCTTGTCTTTCTTGTTCTCTTTGTTTCATATACTCTTCTATTCTTTTCTTTTTTGCTTCTGTTTTATCTTGGATCAATACTCTTTCTACTTTATCCTTATATCCTCTGATACGTGGTTTTATTTCTATTTCAAATGGCTCCTCTTCTAGCATGTTGCTATTGATGCTATCTGTTTGACGTACAAAGTTTCCTTTCGTATGTCTTGTATTTACCATCCCAAAAACAAGACTAGAAAGTTTATGTGCCTCTTCTAAAGAACTAGTCGCACAAAACATTTCTGCAATTTTTTTATATTCGGCTTTTCTACTACTAATGTTTCCTTTTGATTCTGCTATTTGGTTTGCAATTCTTGTTATTTTTCTGATAATCTCACTTGTTTTCTCGTTGATGGCGACTACTTCGCTTTGTCTGTTAGCCGAACCAATAAACCATCTTTTTAAGTTGTCCCATTTTCCTCTATTTCTTTGCCTCATTTGTTCTTTTGGAAATTCTTCCTCTAAAGCATCTATTCTAATTGTTCTTCTTTGCTCTTCTAATACTTTATCTAAAATAATTTGCTCTATTTGGCTAGAAATATGAGACAATTTTTCTTCTATTTGATAGGAATTATCTTGCAAAATTTTTATAAACTGTTTTAAATATCTTACTAAATCGCTCTTTCTTACAATAAATTGCGTACTTTGTGCTACTTCTTCCATTTTAATGTTGTAAAAAGAACGAATATAATCTTTATACTTTTCATTTAATCTTTTAAAATTTTCATTTAGTTCTTCCCACCAACCATAAACTTCTTGACTAGGTTTACCTGCTATTATCTCAGCCTTTTCAATTTGTTCTTTCATTCTTTCAATTAAAGTTGGCTCTAAAGAAGACCCTTCTATATGTAAATTTTCTAATCTTAAAATAAGTCGTTCAATTTCAATACTATATTCTGATAATTGATATCTATATTTTTTATGTTTGAATTCTTCTACACTATAGGCTCTTTCAGTATCTTGAATAGGTATTAAGTTCTTCCATTCTACTAAACTTGCCAAGTCACTCTCAGCCTGTTCTAGCGTATAGTTCTCGAAATGTTCTTTTCCGACAAATTCTTCATAAATATCTTCTTTATATAAAAAATAATTCATCTTTTCATTTTCTTCGAAAAAAAAACGCAAAATAGGTCTGTACCTTTTTGTGTTTTCTTTTGTTAAATATGCAGTCTCTGTAATTTGTTTTGTAATTTGTTCATTAATTTCCATTTTTAATCTCTTTCTACTTTTTTTACTATTTTACCACATTCATTTACTAATTACTAGCTTATTTGCATATTTTTAACAATGTTTACTCTTAAATTAATTCATCTTACTCTCTTTTATATTCTTATTCTATAAAGATAATTCTAAGACAATATATCAAAAAACACCACATATTATATGTAGTGTTTTCTTATTTTATTGACTAACTTGTTTTGTTCCTCTTCTTACAATTCTTTCTTGTGGACTATACGTATCTTTAGATAATAATGTTTGAGAAATAATCTTTCCATTGTGTTTTACAATTTTATATCCTTCACTTCTACATCCATTAAACCCTATTTGCTCTACAACTTCTTTCCCCACCTCTAAAGTAGGATCTTCTTTATAAGTTGTAGTATTATTAATATAAGAAGTTATTTTAGACTGTAAAATAATTTCATATTCTACTTTCTCTTTAATTCCATACATGCTGATTTTACATACTCCATTTTGAGCAGTTGCTACAATTTTAATTGGATATGTTCTTGTATTTTTAAAGCAAAAATCTAAACTTCCATAATATACTGTGGCATCTCTACTTGCTGCTACATAATCAACTGTAAAAGTATGGTTAGTTCTCTCTGTAATATCTAGGTTGGCAAGTAATGCTGTATTATATAATGTAGAAGATACTTGGCATACTCCTCCACCAACACTTGGTACTACTTTTCCTGCAATGTATGCAGTCCCTTCCTTCCATCCTGCTTCTATTGTTCTAGATCCTACTGTTTTGTTATAAGAGAAGGTTTCTCCTGGCATAATTACTGTTCCATTAATTTTTTTTGTAGCTAATTCTACATTGTATGCTCTGTTAATGGCGCTTGCATCATAAATGGTTGAAAAACTTGCAATTTGTTCTGGAAATGCTTCCTCACCTAAATCTGATAATTTTTTCTTTGGCGCAGTTATTTTAAGTGGAATTTCATATTCCTTTTTTTCTTCTTGTAATAAACTTTTCGCTTGTTCCATTGAAATTCCAAAGTCTATTCCACTTTCTTCTACATGTACTTTTGTTGGATTTTTCTCTACATAAGCATCTTTTGGTTCTTTATAAATTTCATTTCTTATTTTCTCTAAATCAATTTTACTTGGAGTCTTCTTATCTACTGGTATCTCTATTTCCTGATAAGGATTATGGATATCTCTTAATTGTTCAATAATTTGATTTTGTAATTGTTCTTTTCTAATAACGTATCCTTCTTTTCCATTTACAACAATTAATTTTTTCCCTTCAATATAATAGCTATATTCTACTACTGCATCTTTCATTTTGGAATTAATGTCATTAATCGTTGTTTTCATAAACTCTTCATCCCAATGAAGCTCTGCTTCAATTTCCCTTGGGAAGAATTTAAGCCATAAAATTTCATAGTTATTTGCAACAATATTTCCGCTTCTACCCACATTATAGGCTTTGGCTATTGCACTATCTACATCAAATTTTGCATTAAATGTATTAGCATTTACACTTACTTCTGAATCACCACGTTTTAATACTAAACTTTCTTTATCATTTGAAAATTTTTGATTAATCGCATCATTAATTCTTTGTTTCGCTTCATCAACAGTTAAATTACTAACATCTATTCCTAAAATGGAAACTCCTTTTAAAATTTTATTACTAATATTGGTTAAAGCAAAAATAACAGAGAATATACCTACAATTATAATAGCTACAACAATACTAAGAATGATAATCAGTCCTCTTTTATTGCCTTTGGCTCTTTTTTCTACTGGTACAAATTGTTGTGGATTTTTCTCCTCTTTTTCTTCTTGTTTACTTACTTCTACTACATTTTCTTTTTCTGTATTAGATTTTATTCCTAAGTCTTCTTGTTTTTCTTGATAATTATTTTGTTCTTTTTGTATTTCCTCATTACTATCACTTGCTAGTAAATTATCTTTTTGCATTTCCTCATTATTATTATTATTTTCTACTGAATCGTCTTTTTGTTCTTCCATCAATTCTACTACTTCTTGTATTCTTTGCTTAGTATTATCTTTTTCACCTTCAGTAACTTCACTTTTCACTTGTTTAGTTTCGTTTTCTTTTACTGGTTTTGCCTTCTGTTTAAGCTTTTTCTCATTTTCTTCACTTTTTTTTGTTACTTTTTTAGAAGTTTCCTTTGGCTCTTTTTTCGCTCTCTTTTTTGCTTCTTTAGTATCTTCTGTTTTACTAGTTTTTTGGCTATTCTTTTTTTGCTTTTCTGTCTTTGGTTCATTCTTATTTTCTTTTTTTTCCTCTGCCTTTTCTGTTGAAGTTGTAGCTTTTTTAGCCTTTTTGTTTTCTTCTTCTTCCATATTTTTCTCCCTTAAATAAGTATATACTCTCTTACAAAATAATATACCACAGTTATTTTATATTTACAATAAGAATTCTACGATATTTTGTCAGATTTTAGAAAATTTTCTTCCATATATACTAGACAATTTTTTTCTTTTTTTATATAATTACTTTAGTATTAGAAAAATTTGGAAAAGAGGGATATGTTATGTTGGGGCATATGATAGCTCATATTCGTAAAGATAAAAAATTAACAAAGGCTAGTATTTCTAAAGGAACAAATATCAATACTGGACATTTAACTCATATTGAAAAAGGTGAAAGAAATCCTAGTCATAAAGTACTTAAAAACATGTGCAAAACAATGGGTATTCCTTATAGACCTTTAATGTATACTTATGATAAAGAAATTACAGAAGAACAAGAAAGTTATAAAGTAGAAAACCACATTGCTTATGATAAAATTCCTGCTATTGATTTACTTGGAAATTTTATTGAGTGTCCTTTATCTAGTCCTGGAGCTTGTGTTGCTATTAAAATGAATGACACTTCTATGGAGCCTAAAATAAAAAAAGATGCTTATGCTTATGTTGAATTTAATACACCATTAGATAATAAAGACATTGGATTATTCTATTATCAAAATCAATATCTTATTCGTAGGTTTATTGTTCGTAAAGATGGTATTGCTTTAAGATCTGAAAATAGAGCAGATATTCCTGACATTTGTCTAGATCCTAAAGATGCTTTTTATATTGTTGGTAAAGTCGTCGGAAGTACTGATACAACTAGTGTATAAGCTTAATCATAAAACTATTATTTCTTTTTTTGTAAGATATTTTTAGTTTTTTTGTCAGAAATACTTGAATAATCTATTTTTTAATATTATAATATCAAAATAGATAAACAAGAGATAAATAAGGAGAAAATTAAATGGAATTAGTAAAGAATATTTTCTTTAATACAGATAAATTGGTAGAAAATACAAAGGTAAAAATTTCTTATGCAGGTAACCTTTTCCAAGGTGAATCAAAAGAAGTATTTATTCATTATGGTTTTGGACTAGAATGGAACGACTTAGGTGAAATTAAAATGGAGAAAACAGAGTTAGGCTTTCAAGCTGAAATAGAACTACTTTCTAGCGAAACCTTTAATTTTTGTTTTAAAAATGAGCATGGCGAATGGGATAATAATGATGGACAAAACTACATTTTCCCAATTGAAAAAGTAGAACTTGCTTTGGTCGCCCAAGAAGAAACTATCTTAGATGCTCCTAGAAAATTAAGAAAATCATATATTTGGAGCAAAAAAATACGTTTAGCAATTTACAAAGTAATTACTTACCTTCCTAAATTAATTTCAGGAAATTATAAACGAAAAATTTCAAATGAGTAATCAATAAAATCTCGGCTCAGCCGAGATTTTTGTTTTTCTATTCTTAAATATACCATCCTCCATTAACTGAAATTATTTGTCCTGTAGTATATTCATCTTCAACTAACCATTTTACACACTTCGCAATATCTATTGTCTTTCCAATACTTTCAAGTGGAATCTCTTGTTTCAGTTCTTCCCATTCCTCTTGTGTTACATTTTTATTCATATCTGTATTAATTGCTCCAGGAGCAATACTGTTCACTCTAATATTTGAAGGTCCAAGCTCTTTTGCTAATGCTTTTGTCATACCATCTATTCCTGCTTTTGCTACACTATAGTGTACCTCACAAGAACCTCCTGTTACCCCCCATATAGATGAAATATTAATAATCGACCCCTTTTGATTTGTTATCATATAAGGCACAACTTCTTGAGTACAATAAAACACAGAATTTAAATTCATCTGTATCATTGTATTCCAGTCTTCATCAGTTATTTGTGTAAATAACTTTTCCTGTGCTATTCCTGCATTATTAATTAGCACATCTATTTTTCTATATTTCTCTATTACAAATTTGATTAATTCTTTTACTTCTTCTCTTTTAGATACATCTGCTTTAAAAATATCTATTTCTTTGCCTTCCTGTTTCAATTCTTGCTTAATGTTTTCTGCTAGTTCTTTAGATTGATTATAATTTAGTACAACTTGATGTCCTTCATTTGCTAGTATCCTTACAATTGCTGCTCCAATTCCTCTTGAGCCACCTGTTACTATAATTACTTTATTTTGCATATTTTTTTCTTTGTTTTCTTCCATAATTTCTATTTGCTCCTTTATATATCAAGTACTATACAGCACTTTCTTAGAACTCAAAAAACTAGACAAGTTATATAACAAGCCTAGTTTTAAGTAATGGAGCCACTTATCTGATTCGAACAGATGACCTACTGATTACAAGTCAGTTGCTCTACCAGCTGAGCTAAAGTGGCGTATTTGGTGACCCCGACGGGAATCGAACCCATGTCTCCGCCGTGAAAGGGCGATGTCTTAACCGCTTGACCACGGGGCCATAATTAAAGTTTTTGCTAGGATCTAAGTGTTAATAGCCTAGATCCTAGTTTGGTGAGCCATCGCGGACTCGAACCGCGGACAACTTGATTAAAAGTCAAGTGCTCTACCACCTGAGCTAATGACCCAAGTTTAAAGCTGGTTAACATTTCTATGTTAGCACAGCCTCTATTGTAAACTATTTTTTTAAATTTGTCAATATTATTTTTCATTTTTTATCGTACTTTTTACAATTTTTCTCTAATTTTTAATAAAAGCTACAAATATCTCTAGTCAAGTCTCACTATTTTCTATGCATTTAACTCTTTCATTAATTCCTCAACATCAATTCCATGCACTTCGCAAGCTTCTTCAATAGTCTCTGCTTGTGATGCTGGACATCCTAAGCAATGCATACCTGCATTTAATAATATATCTGCTTTTTCTGGTGCTACTTCTAATAGCTTTCCTATTGTCATATCTTTACTAATTTCCATTTATATTCTCCTCTCTTTTATTATCAACTTTTTATATTCTATCACATTTTTCTCAAAAAGTATAGACAAACCCCAATTTTTATTGTAGAATTGCATTTGTTGGAAGGAGTGATGTGCTATAGAATTAGTTGATTATTTCTTTATCCTTCTTATTATAAATTCTTTCATCTTTTTTTATTCAATATATACTTTTTTCGAGATGAAAATTTTCCATAATAAACAAGGTTCAAAATTGACTATTAAAAAAAATTCTATGAATAGGAGGTGATTTTACGATTAGACGCATCCTTTTTATTCTTTGTATTGTTCTGTTTCTTTGCCTTATCGGTTATTCCATTTTTCTTCCTTTATATACTTCCTCACAAGTTCTTATTAATTATGGAATAAAACCCTTTGACATTTGCTTAGAGCAACCCATTCTTTGGAAGTATTGTAAATATTGGTTTGTATTCACTTATCTTTTTGCTTCTTTCTTTATAGCCAATTCTACTTTTCATTTGTTTAGAAACATTTCCTTTCGCATTCTAAAAATTTCTTCTCAAAATAAACAAAATATCATTAACAAAAAAGGAAAGCTTTCTTATTCTCTTATAGAACCTCCTCTTCCTACTCAGAGATTAGAATTACTCATTCGGTGAAAATGCAAAAACAAAAGAATTAATTTATTTGCCAGAAAAAAGTCTCTATCAAAATATTTTTATTACTGGAACTATTGGAACTGGAAAAACTAGTAGTGCAATGTATCCTTTTACAAAACAACTTATTCGTTATTCTCACAATAACTTACAACAGAAATTAGGCATGTTAATATTAGATGTAAAGGGAAATTACTATCAAAAAGTATTAGAATTTGCTAAAGAATTTAATAGACTGCAAGACATCATTGTTATTGAGCTTGGTGGAAAATACCATTATAATCCACTTCATAAACCAAACCTAAAACCAAGTATTTTGGCCAATCGTTTAAAAACTATTCTATTACTATTTTCCAAAAATAACTCTGAAACTTACTGGCTAGATGAAGCTGAAAAAGTCTTAGCTGAAGCAATTAAACTCTGTCGTCTTTATAATGAAAACTATGTTACTTTTGAAGAACTACACAAATTAATTACCCAACCCACTTATTATTTAGAAAAAATAACTCTACTTCGCCAGAGATTTATTCAAAATGCTTTTTCTCAAAGCGAAATTTATGACTTGCTTTCTAGTATTACTTTTTTCGAAAAAGAATTTTTAAGTTTAGATTCTAGAACTCTATCTATTTTAAAATCTGAAATTACTCGTATTACTAATTGTTTTATTTCTGACTATGAAGTTCTAAAAACTTTCAATCCTTCAAAGGCTGAATTAAACTTTCTTGGTTTTGAACAAGTATTAACACAAGGAAAAATTGTAGTACTTAATATGAATATCAGTGAATATAGCAATCTAGCCAAAATTATTGCAGCTTATTTGAAATTAGATTTCCAAACAGAAGTAATGGCAAGACTTGCAAAATATCCTAATAATAAATTTCGCAGTGTTTGTTTTATTTCTGACGAGTATTCTGAATATTGTACTGAGACCGATGCCAACTTTTTTTCTCAAAGTAGAGAAGCAAAATGTATTAATATTGTAGCTACCCAAAGTTATACCTCACTATTAAATACTTTACATGAACAGTCTGCTGTAAATGTAATTATTCAAAACTTAATTAACAAATTATGGTTTCGCAGTGATGATTTATGGACAATTGAAACTGCTCAAAAGCAAATTGGCAAAGAAGAGAAAGAAAAAATTTCAAAGGGAATTTCTGAAAATGCAAAAGAAACAGTTTTTAACTATTTTACAAATTCCTTTAATTCAAAAAATTCTAGCATTTCTGAAACAATTAGTACTTATACGCATTCTGATTTCATTTATGACACTAACTTTTTTACACAGTCTCTAGAAAATTTTACTTGCTTATCATTCCTATCTGACGGAACCAAAATTATGCCATCCCAGAAAGTACATTTATTTCCCTACTTTATTCCTATGTCTAAATAATTAATGTATTTTTGTTATCTAAAAATTTTAATATATCTAAGGAGGTTTTTCTATGTTTTCAAAAAAAACATTTCATTCTATTTCTTTTTTAAAATATTTTTTTATTATCTTATTAATTTCATCTTTTACCTTTTCTATACCTACTACTGTACAAGCTGGTCTGTTTGATGGTACACCTGCTTTAGTCGATAAACTAAATTCTGCTTTTGAAAAAATTGAAGATTGGTTATTAAAATTAGCAACACCTGCTGCTGCAGTTGCTGTCGCAGTAGGCGTATTTATGAAAAAATTTAGTTTTGGAGATGAAGAAAGAATTAGAACCGCAAAAAAAATCATTCGCGGAAGTCTATTTTCTTATGGATTTATTCTTGTTCTTAATTTAATTTTATCTGCAATTAAAAGTTTATTAACTTAGGAGGCTTAATTTATGGAAGAAACATCTTCTTTAACAAATTCCATTATTCAAACCATTAATTCTATTTTTCAAACTCTTTTCTCATCTATTGATCATAATATCTATGAAGTCTTAGATGAATTAGTTTTTATTGATAGTGACATCTTAAATAACTCCATCTTCGAGAAAATATTTGGTACTAATACTTCTAATGGTTTATTAGTTATTGCAAATTCCCTTCTCATTGGCTTTGCTCTTTATTATGGTATACGTTTACTTTATTCTTATTATATGAATTTACAAATTGAAAGGCCTTATCAATTTATTTTTAAACTATTAATCTTTGGAATTGTTATGAACTGTTCTTTTTCAATTTGTCAACAGTTTTTGGAACTAAATGGTTTTATCTCTCAAGCTATTCAAAATTTAGGTATAAATTTATTTGGACATCCTATCTCTTTTTCAGAATTAATTCATCAATTAAATACTGCTATCTCACTTGGAGACAGTGAATTTAATATCTTCTCTTTTGACGGTTTAATGAAAGGATTTATCTCTTTTAGTTTATTTAATTTAATTTTTTCCTATTCTTTAAGATATGTTTTAGTTAAGTTGTTTATTTTGCTAACTCCATTTGCTATATTAAGCTTAATTAATCAATCTACAAATTGGTTTTTTAAAACTTGGTTTAGAACTATTTTATCTTTGCTCTTACAGCAAAGCTTAGTTTCTATTGTTTTACTATTAATTTTTTCTGTCGACCTAGCTTCTAGTAATATTTTACCAAAATTATTATGTATTGGTGGAATGTATGCTTTAATTCGAGCTAATTCTTATATTAAAGAATTTATGG